>SCMQ01000039.1 GCA_005503335.1 Comamonadaceae bacterium 2FH | reverse complement strand
TGGCACACCACGATCGATCGGACTGGGCGCCGCTCGCATGGGTCTGGTTGGCCGAAGCGCGTATGCTCGCGACTAGACTGGCGACGTAGATCATTTCGTCTACACCCTCTCAGTGCGGATCGAGCCAGCCCAGGCGCCCCTGTCCGGCCTCGTTCAGGCGCGCCACGAAGGCGCCAGCCTGGTCCTCGGGCAGGCTGAACTGCAGCTCGACCAGTGTGCCGTGGCTGACTTCGAGCAGGCGGGCGCCCTCGGTGGCATCGAGCTCGCGGCGCAGCAGGCCCTCCAGCGCATAGGGCAGGGCGCAGCGCAGCGTGGTCAGCCGCTGCAGCGGCAGCTTGCGCGCCTGCAGCAAGGCCTGGGCCACGGCGTCGGTATAGGCGCGCACCAGGCCGCCCGCGCCCAGCTTGACGCCGCCGAAGTAGCGCACCACGGTGGCCAGCACAGCTTCCAGGTCCTGGTGGCGCAGCACCTCGAGCATGGGGCGGCCGGCCGTGCCGCCCGGCTCGCCATCGTCCACCGCGGCCGACTGGCCGCCCGCCAGCAGGGCCCAGCAGACATGGGCCGCACCGGGGTGTTCGGCGCGCAGCTGCGCCACCCTGGCCTGGGCGCCGGCGCGGTCGGCCATGGGCTCGACGCAGCCGATGAAGCGGCTCTTCTTGATCAGCAGTTCGCTGTGCACGGGCGCGGACAGGGTCTGGGGCATGGGGGCAGCAGCTTAACCGAGTGCGGCCCAAGCGCGGGCAGGGAGCGGCTTGTCGCACGTTTGTAAGCGACGTGACAAGACACAGGCGGCGCGACTGCGCGGCGGCGGACGCCGCTTACACTCTGCGCCGTCCGGGCCCCCGGCCTGGACGGAGATCCAAGCATGACACCAAGACCCCACTCCCTGCGGGCGGCCGCATGCGGCGCCACCGTCCTGGCCTCGGCACTGCTGGCCAGCGGCTGCGCCATGCTGAAGCCAGACCCCCACTTGGTGGCCTTCAGCACCCAGATGACGGGCATGAACGAGGTGCCGCCCGTGCGCACGGCCGGCACCGGCCGCGTCGACGCGGTGCTGGACAAGAACACGCGGCTGCTGCGCTGGAAGGCCTCGTTCAACGCGCTCAGCGGCCCCGCGACGGCCGCGCATTTCCACGGGCCCGCCGGCCCGGGGCGCAACGCCGGCGTGGCGCTGTCCTGGCCGGGCGCGCTGAGCGGGCGCTACGAGGGCCGGGCCACGCTGACCCCGGCCCAGGCCGAGGACCTGATGGCGGGGCGCTGGTACGCCAACATCCACACCGCGACCTTCCCCGGTGGCGAGATCCGCGGCCAGATGATCGTGCGGGAGTGATGGCCCCCACGCTCGGCACTGGCGTGTCCTCGCTGCCCCCTGGGATGGCCGCAGTTGCCTTGGGGCGGCCCGGCGGCAACTGAGCTTCGCCTGCGGCTCGGTTACATTGCGGCCAGCATGAGCGCGTACTGGCCGCTGCCGCCCACCCCCTCCGCCCGCTTCGAGATCCCGCTCGCCCAGGTCACGGCCCTGCTGCAAAAGCTGGGCCTCTCGGGCCGCCACGCCGTGGCCGAGGACCTGCTGCGCCTGGTTGGCGCCCATGTGCCGCTGGCGCAGTGCACCATCTTTTCCTACGAGGGGCAGGGGCGCCCGCGCATCGTGGCGGTCGGCGACCGCGCGCGCACCCAGGCGCTGCCGCGCATCTCGCAGGACTATGTGGCGCGCTTCTACCCGCTGGACGGCAGCCAGCAGGTGATGCAGGCCGAGCTGGCCGCGGCCCAGAAAGCCCCGCCGTCCCATCCCCATATCCTCTTGCACCGGCAAAAGGGCGAGGACATCGCCCACCGCGAGTACCGCGAGATCTGCTACGAGCTGCCGCAGGTGGCCGAGCGCCTCGCCATCCTGGCTCTGTACGAGGGGCAGCGCTGGCTGTCGGTCAACTTCTACCGGGGCCTGGAGCATGGGCCCTTCGATGACGCGGCAATCGCGGCGGTCGAAGCCTTCGCGCCCCTGGTGGTGCAGGCCGTGCGCCTGCATTACGCGGGCCATGTGGTGCACAACGAACTGGCCGAGCTGCTACTGGCCCGGTTGCTGCGGCGCTGTCCCGAGCTCACCAAGCGCGACGTGGACCTGGTGCGCGGCCTGCTCGCAGGCCTGGCCACCGAAGGCATCGCGGACCGCATGGGCATCGAGGTCTCCAGCGCCCAGACCTACCTCAAGCGCGTCTACCGCAAGCTCGGCATCTCGGGCCAGCGCGAGCTGCTGGGCCTGCTGCTGGCATCCGAAGCCGGCGCGCCCTGACTGTTCCCGTTTGGGGACAGGCCGCGCCGGGGGCCTGCCTACACTGGCGGCACGGACACGCAGGGCGCGTCCGAGAGCCCGCAGGAGACCCACATGCACCAGCCCCAGGCCGAGCCACGACGCTCCATCTACTACGACTACCAGGTGTTCGATCCCTGGCTGCCCTCGCAGCACCCCGCGCAGCCGCGCCAGCAGGTGGTCATCGTCGGCGCCGGGCCGATCGGCCTGACGGCGGCGCTGGAGCTGGCGCGCCACGGCCAGCCCTGCGTGCTGCTCGAAGCCGAGCGCCAGGTCTCCGAGGGCAGCCGCGCCATCGTGTTCACGCGCCGTTCCATGGAGATCCTGCAGCAGGTCGGCGTGGACCGCCGCGTCAGCGAGAACGGCCTGCCCTGGCGCTTCGGCAACTCCTTCTACCGCGGCCAGCGCGTGTTCCGCATGGAAGGCCCGCACGAGGAAGACGACCGCTTCTTCCCCATGATCAACCTGCAGCAGCAGTACCTCGAGGAATACCTGGTCGACGCGGTGCGCGCCCAGCCCCTGATCGAGCTGCGCTGGGGCAACCGCGTGAGCCGCGTGGAACAGGGCGAGGGCTTCGCGCGCCTGGAGGTGGACACGCCCGAGGGGCACTACGCGCTGGAGACCGACTGGCTGGTCGCCGCCGACGGCGCGCGCTCGGGCCTACGCTCCATGCTGGACCTCAAGATGGAAGGCGCCTCCTACGAGGGCCGCTTCGTGATCGCCGACATCCGCGTCGAGCTGCCGCTGCCGACCGAGCGCCTGGCCTTCTTCGACCCCGAGTGGAACCCCGGCAACACCGTGCTCATGCACCGCGAGCCGCATGGCATCTGGCGTGTGGACTACCAGCTGCCGGCCGGCGAGACGCCCGAGCAGGCGCTCGCGCCCGAGTCGCTCAAGGCGCGCATCGACGCCCAGCTGGCCATGATCGGCCATGCCGGCAAGCCCTGGGAGATGGACTGGTGCTCCGTCTACTCGGCGCGCGCGCTGACCCTGCCCGACTACCGCCATGGCCGCGTGCTGTTCACCGGCGACGCGGCCCATATGCTGCCGATCTTCGGCGTGCGCGGCGCCAACACCGGCTTTCAGGACGCGCAGGCCCTGGCCTGGCGCCTGGCCTTCGTGGCCAGGGGCCTGGCGCCCGAGGCGCTGCTGGCCAGCTACAGCGCCGAGCGCGTGGGCGCGGCGCGCGAGATCATCGCTGAGGCCGGCAAGAGCACGCGCTTCATGACCCCGCCCACGCAGGGTTTTCGCCTACTGCGCGACGCCGTGCTCTCGCTCTCGCTGAGCCAGCCCTTCGTCGGCCCGCTCTACCACTGGCGCACCTCGCGCCCGCACGAGTACACGCATTCGGCGCTCAACAGCGCGGGCGACGACGACCTGCTGTTCAAGGCCGGCCCGGGCCATGGTGCGCCGCCACTGAACCTGCGCCTGGGCCCCGACGACTACCTGCTGGACCACCTGGGCGGCGGTTTCGAGCTGCTGTACTTCACGGACCGGGAGGCCTTGCCCGAGTCGCTGCGCCGGGTGGTGGACCAGACCCGTGCGCGCGGCGTGCCGCTGCGCGTGACGGCCGTGGGCGCGGCCGCTCCGGTGGAAGGCGCCGACCTCGCGTTGGCCGACAGCGAGGGCCATGTGCGCCAGCGCTACGGCGTGTCCGCCGGCGGCGCGGCCTACCTGCTGCGGCCCGACCAGCATGTCTGCGCGCGCTGGATCAGCCTGGATGCCGAGCGCCTGCAGGCCGCACTGGACACCGCCCTGGCCCGCCAAGGAGAATGACCATGGACCCCCACACTCACTTCGTTTCGTTGCCCCCCGAGGGGGCTGAGGGCCGCGGCTCCACGCCTGCCTGCGCAGGCGTGGACGGACCGAAGAGCCGCTGCGTCTCGCAGCGGCGCGGCCTGCAAGGCCATGCCTCCTTTGAGGCGGCTCGGCAGGAGGCATGAGCATGAGCCCACAACCCAAGACGCTGACGATTCCCGGCCTGGAGTCGGTCTACGACGCCCTGGCCACGGCCATCGACCAGGCCGGCCCGGACAAGTCCGAGCTGTTCCTGGTCAAGCTGGCCCTGCTCAATGCCCAGGCGCTGGCCGACGCCCAGGCCTTTCAGGCCCAGATTGCGGCCGCCTTGCGCGACCTCTGAGCCCGATCAATAGCCGACCGTGAAGCGGCGCCGGCTGTGGGCCGGGCGCTCGATCTCGTCGAGCATGGCCCAGGCGTAGTCCTGCACCGAGATGCGGCTGTTGCCGCCGGCGTCGCTCAGCAATTGGTCGGTGCCGAGACGGAATTGCCCCGTGCGCTCGCCGGGCGCGATCTCGGCGCTGGGGCTCAGCAGGGTCCAGTCCAGCGCGGTCTCGGCGCGCAGCAGGTTCAGCGCCTGGCGCGCACCCTCGGCCGAGGCCTTGTAGGCGGCGGGGAAGTCCGGCGTGTCCAGCAGTTGCACACCGGGCGCCACTTCCAGGCTGCCGGCACCGCCGACCACCAGCAGGCGCGGCGCGCCGGCCGCACGCGTGGCCTCGAGGATGGCGCGAAAGCCCTGGAGGTAGTAGCCCAGGACGTCGGGCTGCGCATGGCCGCTGAAGGCGCTGAGCACGGCGTCGTGGCCGCGCAGTTGGCCGGCCAGGGTCGCCTGGTCGAGCACGTCGGTCTTCACGGCCTTCAACTGCGGGTGAGGCGTCAGGCGCTCAGGGCGGCCGACCAGAGCGGTCACGCGATGACCCCGGTCCAGGGCCTCGGCCAGCAGGGCCGAGCCGATGAAGCCGCTGGCGCCTATGAGTGCGATGTTCATGGTGTATTTCCTTTCCGAGCAAGTGGAGGACTCGACTGTCGCATCGTCGATTGATTCGATAAACTGTCAATGTCAGAATTCATTGTTATGAAATTATTGACAGTTGCCGTTGCGGCGACGGGCCGACATGGGGGTTGAGGCGTCTGCCGACCTCAACGCCTTGCTGGTGTTCGCCGCCGTGGCCGAGGCCGGCGGCTTCACGGCCGCGGCCGAGCGGCTGGGCCTGTCCAAGGCGCGCGTGAGCCTGGAGGTCAGCCGGCTGGAGGCGCGGCTGGGCCTGAGCCTGTTCACGCGCACCACGCGCCGCGTGCAGCTGACCGAGGCCGGCCAGACCTTGATCGACGAATGCGTGCCGGCGCTGCGCGGGGTGCAGGACACGCTGGCCGGCCTGGGGCGTACGGGCGAGTTGCGCGGCACGCTGCGCATCGCCTGCACGGTGGAGCAGGCGCAGCAGTCGCTGGCGCCCGCCGTCGCGGCCTTCGCGCAGCTGCATTCGCGGCTGCAGTTGGAGCTGCGCTCCAGCGACCGGGTGGTCGATCTGGTGCGGGAGGGCGTCGACGTGGCCTTCCGCATGGGCTGGCTGCGCGACTCGACGCTGCGCGCCACCCGCCTGGGCGGCTTCGCCCAGCAGGTGGTGGCCTCGCCGGCCTACCTGCGCCGCGCCGGCCAGCCGCAAACGCCCGAGGACCTGGCGCGCATGGACTGGGTGGCGCTGACCCTGCTGCCCACGCCGCTGACCTGGCGCTTCACCGACCCCGACGGGGCGCAGCGCAGCGTGCGCATGACGGGCCGGCTGCGCTGCGACTCGGCCGCCACGCTGCGCACGCTGCTGCTCGAGGGGGCCGGCGTTTCGGTCATGGACCGGCCCAGCACCGAGGCCTTGGTAGCGCGCGGCGAACTCGTGCGCCTGCTGCCCCAGTGGTCGCTGCCCGAGGGCGGCATCTATGCCGTCTACGCGCCCGGGCGCCACGTGGCCGCCAAGGTGCGCGCCTTCATCGACTTCTACCAAGCCCGCCTCCCCCAGGCCGGGCAGTAGCCCTCAGGCTGTTGCAGGCAAGGCCCGCCAACTAAAATGGCAGGTTGCCCCCAACGAGCCCTCCATGAACGCTCCCGTCGACGTGTCCTTCTTCGCGCGCGCTGCCAAGCCGCTGACCAGCTACCGCAAGTACTGGGCGGCGCGCTTCGGCACGGCGCCCTTCCTGCCGATGAGCCGGGCCGAGATGGAGCGCCTGGGCTGGGACAGCTGCGACGTGATCCTCGTGACCGGCGACGCCTATGTGGACCACCCGAGCTTCGGCATGGCCGTGATAGGCCGGGTGCTCGAGGCCCAGGGCTTTCGCGTCGGCATCATCGCCCAGCCCGACTGGCACAGCGCCGAGCCCTTCAAGGCGCTGGGCAAGCCGAACCTGTTCTGGGGCGTGACGGCCGGCAACATGGATTCCATGATCAACCGCTACACGGCGGACCGCAAGATCCGCTCGGACGACGCCTACACCCCGGGCGACCAGGGCGGCAAGCGGCCCGACCGCGCGGCCATCGTCTACAGCCAGCGCTGCCGCGAGGCCTTCCCTGATGTGCCCATCGTGCTCGGCGGCATCGAGGGCTCGCTGCGCCGCATCGCGCACTACGACTACTGGTCGGACAAGGTGCGCCGCTCCATCGTGGTCGACAGCAAGTGCGACCTGCTGCTGTACGGCAACGCCGAGCGCGCCCTGGTCGAGGTCGCGCACCGCCTGGCCGCGCGCGAGCCGGTGCAGCAGATCAACGACGTGCGCGGCACGGCCTTCGTGCGGCGGGAAACGCCCGAGGGCTGGTTCGAGATCGACTCGCGCTCGGTGGACCTGCCGGGCCGTGTGGACGAGCACATCAACCCCTACATGACCACGGCCGAGCAGGCCCAGGCCCAGGGCAGCAGTTGCGCCAAGGAGGAGGGCGGCGCGCCGCAGGCGGAGCCGGGCGTGCAGCCGCTGAGCTTCATGCCCAACCCGGCCCTGTCCGGCAAGCGCAAGCTGCCGCCGCGCGAGCGCACCGTGATCCGCCTGCCCAGCTACGAGCAGGTCAAGGCCGACCCTGTGCTCTACGCCCATGCCAACCGCGTGCTGCACCTGGAGACCAACCCCGGCAACGCGCGCGCCCTGGTGCAGGCGCATGGCGAGGCTGCGACCGCGCGCGACGTCTGGATCAACCCGCCGCCCATCCCGCTGACCACGGCCGAGATGGACCATGTGTTCGGCCTGCCTTATGCGCGCAGCCCGCACCCGGTCTACGCCGACGAAAGCGGCAGCCACGATGGCGCGACCAAGATCCCGGCCTGGGAGATGATCCGCTTCTCGGTCAACATCATGCGCGGCTGCTTCGGCGGCTGCACCTTCTGCTCGATCACCGAACACGAGGGCCGCATCATCCAGAGCCGCTCGGAAGACTCGGTGATCCACGAGATCGAGGAGATCCGCGACAAGGTGGCCGGCTTCACCGGCGTGATCTCCGACCTCGGCGGCCCCACGGCCAACATGTACCGCATAGGCTGCAGGTCGCCCGAGATCGAGGCCGCCTGCCGCAAGCCCAGCTGCGTCTACCCCGGCATCTGCCAGAACCTGACCACCGACCACGGCCCGCTGATCAGCATGTACCGCCGCGGCCGTGCGCTCAAGGGCATCAAGAAGATCCTGATCGGCTCCGGCCTGCGCTACGACCTGGCGGTGCAGAGCCCCGAGTACGTCAAGGAGCTGGTGCAGCACCATGTGGGCGGCTACCTGAAGATCGCTCCCGAGCACACCGAGCAGGGCCCGCTGTCCAAGATGATGAAGCCCGGCATAGGCAGCTATGACCGCTTCAAGCAGATGTTCGAGAAGTTCAGTGCCGAGGCGGGCAAGAAGCAGTTCCTGATCCCCTACTTCATCGCCGCCCATCCGGGCACCAGCGACGAGGACATGATGAGCCTGGCGGTCTGGCTCAAGAAGAACGGCTTTCGCGCCGACCAGGTCCAGACCTTCTACCCCAGCCCCATGGCCACCGCCACGGCCATGTACCACAGCGGCCGCAACCCGCTGCGCAAGATCACGCGCGACAGCGAGGGCGTGGACATCGTGCGCGGCGAGAAGCGCCGCCGCCTGCATAAGGCTTTCCTGCGCTACCACGACCCGAACAACTGGCCGCTGCTGCGCGAGGCGCTCAAGGCCATGGGCCGCGCCGACCTGATAGGCAACGGCAAGCAGCACCTGATCCCGACCTGGCAGCCGCTGAACGACGGCAGCTACCAGAGCGCGCGGCGCAAGAACTCGACGCCCGCGCCGCGCCCGTCGGCCGCGCCGGTCAAGGGCCGCATCCTGACCCAGCACACCGGCCTGCCGCCGCGCGACACGGGCGCGGGGCGCCCGCCCGCCAAGGCCTCGCGCAGGCCGCGCTGAGGTCTTGTCCGGCCCGTCGTGCCGGCGGCTCCGGCCGCGCGCCTGCCCACGCTCACAACAGCGACGACCATCTCGGCTGCAGCCAGAACAGCCAGCCCAGCAGGGCCGCGCCGTGCAGCAGCACCGTGGCCCAGTAGGCTTGCCTGAACGCCGCCTTGCGCGACTTGTGGCGCAGGATCTGGTGCGCCCACCATGCGCCGGGCCAGCCGCCGAGCAGGCCCAGCAGGTGCAGGGTGTCCTCGCGCGTGCGCCAGCGGCCGTTTCGGGCGGCGTGCTTGTCGGTCCAGTAGACGTAGAAGGTTGCCAGGTTCAGCAGCGGTGCGGCCGCCAGGGTGAGCAGCGGCAGGCGGCCGGCCCAGACGCCCCAGGCGATCAGCAGGGCCCAGGCGAGCGTCAGCGACAGCACCGGTGCGGCCGGTACGGCCGGCGCCGCGGGCGGAGGCTTTCGGAGCTGCGCCTGCGAGCGCGCCGCTTCCCGGCGCACGGTCCTTCCCTGTCTCTTCATCGGACGCCCTGTTTGTGTTTGTCGAGGGATTCTGCCAGCCCGTCGTGACAAGGTCCGGCGTGCTGGCCGACAATGCCAGGGTGCAGGTCGCGCCCGATCCGCAGCCATGGAGGTCCAGCCTTGAGCTACGCCCACAGCATAGGCTCGCAAAGCTACCGCTTCGACAGCCTGCGCGTCCTCATGGCGGCCGCCAGCCCGGCCCGCTCGGGGGACCGCCTGGCCGGTGTGGCCGCGAACAGCGCGCAGCAGCGGGTGGCGGCGCAGATGGCGCTGGCCGAGCTGCCGCTGAAGGCCTTCCTGAGCGAGGCCGTCGTGCCCTACGAGGAGGACGAGGTCACGCGGCTCATCATCGACCGCCACGACGCCGCGGCCTTCGCCCCGGTCAGCCACCTCACCGTGGGCGACTTGCGCAACTGGCTGCTCGGCGATGCCGCCACGCCCGCGGCCCTGGCGGCGCTGGCGCCGGGCCTCACGCCCGAGATGGTGGCCGCCGTCAGCAAGCTGTGCCGCTTGCAGGACCTGGCACTGATCGCGCGCAAATGCCGCGTGGTCACGCGCTTTCGCGGCACGCTGGGACTGGCCGGGTGCCTGGCCACGCGGCTGCAGCCCAACCACCCGACCGACGATGCCGCGGGCATAGCGGCCAGCCTGCTCGACGGCCTGCTGCTGGGCAGCGGCGACGCGGTGATCGGCATCAACCCGGCCACCGACGATGTGCCGCAGGTGGTGCGGCTGCTGCAAATGCTGGACGGCGTGATCGCGCGCTACGGCATTCCCACCCAGTCCTGCGTGCTGACCCATGTCACGAACACGCTGCGCGCAATCGAGCGCGGTGCGCCGGTGGACCTGGTGTTCCAGTCGATCGCCGGCACCGAGGGCGCGAACCGCAGTTTCGGCATCGACCTGGCCCTGCTGGGCGAAGCGCGGGCCGCAGCGCAGGCGTTGGGGCGCGGCGCCGTCTTCGACGACGGGCAGCGTGGCGAGCATGTGATGTATTTCGAGACCGGCCAGGGCAGCGCGCTGTCGGCCGGCGCGCACCACGGCTGCGACCAGCAGACCCTGGAGGCGCGCGCCTACGCCGTGGCACGGCATTTCAGCCCGCTGCTGGTCAACACCGTGGTGGGCTTCATCGGGCCCGAGTACCTCTACGACGGCAAGCAGATCCTGCGCGCCGGCCTGGAGGACCATTTCTGCGGCAAGCTGCTGGGCCTGCCCATGGGCTGCGACTGCTGCTTCACCAACCATGCCGAGGCCGATGTCGACGACATGGACGCCCTGCTGACCCTGCTGTGCGCCGCCGGCTGCAACTTCATCATGGGCGTGCCGGGCGCCGACGACATCATGCTGAACTACCAGAGCAGTTCCTTCCACGACGCGCTGGTGATGCGCCAGCTGATGGGCCTGCGCCCCGCGCCCGAGTTCGAAGCCTGGCTGCAGACCATGGGCGTGTTCGAGCCGGGCGAGGGCTCGCGCCTAGCCGAGGGCCTGCCGGCGCCGTTTGCCGAGGTGCTGCAGCGGCTGGAGCATGGGCAATGAGCGCCGCCGGGCCGTCCCAAGGCGCAAAGGCCCCCAAGGGGGGCAGCGAAGTACGCGGAGCGACAAGCGTGGGGGCGCAGGCATGCGCCAAACCCCCGGTCACAGCCGCGCGCTGGGACGCCTTGCGCCGCTACACCGATGCGCGCATCGCCCTGGGCCGCGCCGGCCACAGCCTGCCGACCGCGGCCCAGCTCGCGTTCCAGCTCGCCCATGCCCAGGCGCGCGACGCCGTGCACCTGGCCTTCGACGCGCTCGGCACCGCGCAGGCGCTGCAGGACCTGGGCCTGCAGCCCCTGTTGCTGCACAGCGCTGCGCCCGACCGCGCGAGCTACCTGCAGCGTCCGGACCTGGGGCGGCGCCTCGACCAGGCCTCGCGCCGCGCGATCGCCGACTGGCGCGCGGCGCTGGGGCAGGGGCAGGGGCAGGGCGGGGCGGCCCGCTTCGACCTGGCCTTCGTCGTCACAGACGGACTCTCGGCCCTGGGCGTGCACACGAGCGCCGTGGCGCTGATCTCGGCCATGCTGGCGCGGCTGCAGGCGGATACGGCCCAGGCCTGGCGCGTCGCGCCGGTGGCCCTGGTCACGCAGGGCCGCGTGGCGGTCGGCGACGAGGTGGGCGAGCGCCTGGGCGCCGACGCGATGGCCGTGCTGATCGGCGAGCGGCCGGGCCTGAGCTCGCCCGACAGCCTCGGCATCTACCTCAGCTGGGCGCCGCGCGTGGGCCTGACGGACGCGCAGCGCAACTGCATCTCCAACGTCCGTCCCGCGGGTCTGTCCGTGGCGGCGGCGGCGCAGCAGCTGCACCGGCTGCTCAGTCTGGCGCGGGCGCGCCGGCTGACCGGCGTGGGCCTCAAGGACGAGGCCGAGGAGGTGGCGCCGCTAGAAGCCGGCGCCATGGCCAGCTTCCTGCTGGAGTCGCCGCCGCGCGATCCCTCGGCCTGAGCAAGTCGCCGTCAGCGCGCCGCGCTCGGCAGCGTGTGCAGGGGGAGGTCACGCTCGGAGGCCAGGCGCTCGAGCTGGCGGCGCGTGCGCGAAGCGAGGAAGCCGGCGAGGGCCTCGTGCGTGGCGGGTGCCCGCATGTCGCTGGCCGGCAGGCCCGCGGCAGCGCAGAGCGCCGCCGCGAAATGCGGCTCCAGCGCGGCCACGGCGACGCGGCCGTCCTTGCAGGGGTAGACGCGGTAACCCGCGTGCGCGCCGCCGACCCAGCCGCCGGGCAGGGTCAGTCCCCAGTCGCGCGGCAGGGCCAGCCAGGCCGTGGCCCCGGACAGCGCCACCTGCCGGCAGCTGGCCTTGCCCGAGCTCTTGTACGCCAGCACCGCCCCAAGCACGGCCTCGCTGGCCAGCAGGGCGCCGCCCATGTCGGCGAACAGCGTGGCGGGCAGGTCCAGGCCCGGCACCAGGCCGGCCTCGGCCAGGTAGGTGAGGTCGTGGCCCGGCCGCTCGGCCAGGGGCCCGGTCCCGCCGACGATGCTCACCAGCGAGAGCGCCGGGTGGCGGCGCTGCAGCGCCTTCCAGTCCAGGCCCAGCTTGGCCAGCGCCGAGGGGCGGAACGAGGTCAGCAGCAGGTCGCAGCGCGCCAGCTCCCGGTGCAGGGCGGCTTGGCCGCGTTCGGACTTGAGGTCCAGCTGGCGCCTGGGGATGCCTTCGTGCAAGGCCGCATAGGCCGCCGGGCTGTACTGGGCCATGGGGTCGCCGGGCGCGTCCGCGGCGCCGCCCTTGGGCGCGGGCGGCTCGACCTTGAGGCAGCGCGCGCCCATGGCGCGCAGGCGCATCAGGGCGGCCGGGCCCGGCAGGTTGAGCGCCAGGCTCAGGATGCGCGTGCCGCGCAAGGGGCGGCGGACGGAAGCGGTGGTCATGGGCGGTGGTCCGAGAGCGTTGCCGCCAATGTAGCGGAAGCGGCCGCCGGCCCGTTTCACGCTGGCGGTGCCGGCTGGCTGCGCCGCCAGGCCGTCGGCGTGGCGCCGTGATGCTGGCGGAAGCTCTGGGTGAAATAGCTGTGGCTGGCGTAGCCGCAGGCCCAGGCCACTGCCTTGCCGGCCATGCGCCCGTCCAGCAGCAGCTGGGCCGCCCGCTCCATGCGCAGGCGCACGATGTGGGCGACCAGGTGTTCGCCCGTGTGGCGGTGAAACAGCTGCGAGAGGTAGTCGGCCGTGCAGCCGGCCTGCTGCGCCAGGCCGCGCACGCTGAGATCTTGCTCGCCCAGGCGGTTCTTGACCCACAGCTTCACGCGTGCGACCAGGGGGTGCTCCTCGGATGCCTGACCGGTCGACTGCGCCAGCAGGCGCAGGGCGCTGGCCAGTGTCGCGCTGACCAGGGCGCGCGCCTGCGCCTCGTCCCAGTCCGATGGCGGCAGGCCGGCGCGCGGGCAGGCGTCGAGCAGCCAGGCCTGCATGCGGCCGGCTTGGGGCGTGCGGCGCGTCTCCAAGTGCTGCACGCCGGGCAGGCCGGGGCGCTGCTCGCTCGCCAGGTGGCTGCTGAAGCCCTGGGCGTCGGCATAGAGCACGAGGTTGCAGAAGGCCTGGCCGTCCGGCCCGGGCCCCACCTGCTCGGCGTGCAGCAGCTGCGGCGGCAGCAGCAGGGCCTCGCCCGCCTCGAGCCGGCAGCTGCGCCCCGGAAACTCGAAGCGCGTCCAGCCTGCCAGTTGCACGAACAGCTCGGGCGCGCTGTGAAAGTGCCCGCTGCCGTGAGGCACCAAGCCGCCTTGCGCGTGCGGGCGAAGCAGGGCCATGCGCGCCTGTTGCAGGCCTTGCAGGGCCTCGGACAGGGCGCCGCGCATCCGCGCGGCGCGCGCCGGGTCGGGCGCGGCGCCGGGGAGGGCGCAGCCGCCCCCTTCTGGGTCTCGAAAAGGACTCTGGATTTTTGACATCGATATCGGTTTTCTGGTGCGGATCTCGCTTGTTCGAGGGCGGTTCCGTTCCTACGATAGGCCTACGTTGCGAGTGTAGTTCGCTTGCTTAGGCGCCATGTCGCAAGTTTTAAGGAGACTTCCTTGTCCGAAAAGATTTCTGTCATTGTCTGGAACGAATACCGCCACGAGCAGGAGAACCCGGCGATCGCCGCGATCTACCCCACCGGCATGCACGCGACCCTGGCGGCGGCCCTGCGCGAGACCGCCTCGCCCCTGCCGGGCGCGCGCGCCCTGGACCTGGGCACGGCCACGCTGGACGAGCCCGAGCACGGCCTGAGCGCGGCCCGGCTGGACGCCTGCGACGTGCTGCTGTGGTGGGGCCACAAGGCCCATGCCGAGGTCAGCGACGCGGTCGTCGAGCGCGTGCAGCGCCGCGTGCTCGAGGGCATGGGCCTGATCGTGCTGCACTCGGGGCATTTCTCCAAGATCTTCCGCCGCCTGATGGGAACGCATTGCTCGCTCAAGTGGCGCGAGGCCGACGAGAAGGAGCGCCTGTGGGTGGTCGAGCCCAGCCACCCGATCGCGGCCGGCCTGCCCGAGCATTTCGAGCTGCCCTACGAGGAGATGTACGGCGAGCGCTTCGACATCCCCACGCCCGATGAGCTGGTGTTGCTGTCCTGGTTCGAGGGAGGCGAGCTGTTCCGCTCCGGCTGCTGCTGGCAACGTGGCCATGGCCGGGTGTTCTACTTCCGCCCCGGCCACGAGGCCTACCCGACCTACCACGACGCCAACGTGCAGCGCGTGATCGCCAACGCCGTGCAATGGGCCGCGCCGCGCGTGCGCCTGGCCGACCGCTGTCCCAACACCGCGCCGCTGGAGGCGCTGAGCCCCAAGTCCCTGAGCTTCGGCCGGGTGGGCATGCTGCAGGAACAGGGAGACATCGCATGAGCGCGTCCCAGATGGACTACCAGGCCGAGGCGGCCGCCGCCGGCCCGTCCCGCTCCGAGGGCCTGGCGGACGGCAGACGCCTGCGGGTCGGCGTCGTGGGCCTGGGCATAGGCCGCATGCACATCGAGGGCTGGCGCCAGCACCCTCAGGTCGAAGTGGTCGCGATCGCCGACCCCGACGCCCAGCGCCTGCAGCAGGTGGGCGAGCAGTTCGGCATCGCCCGCCGCCATGCCAGCGCCGAGGCCATGCTGGCTGGCGAGTCGTTGGACGCCGTGAGCATCTGCACGCCCAACAAGTTCCACAAGGATCTGACCCTCGCCGCCCTGGCCGCGGGCTGCCATGTGCTGTGCGAGAAGCCCATGGCCATGAGCGCGGCCGAGGCGCGCGAGATGCTGAACGCGGCCGAGGCCGCGGGCCGGCGGCTGATGATCAATTTCTCCTACCGCTTCAGCGCGCAGTCGCAGGCGCTGAAGCGGCAGGTGGACGCCGGCGTGTTCGGCGACTTCTATTTCGGCCGCAGCGTCTGGCACCGCCGCCGTGGCATGCCGGGCTTCGGCGGCTGGTTCGGCCAGCAGGCGCTGGCCGGCGGCGGGCCGCTGATCGACCTGGGCGTGCACCGGCTGGACCTGGCCCTGTGGCTGATGGGCTATCCGGAGCCCGAATGGGTCATGGGCAGCCGCTACGACGCGATCGCGGCGCCGCTGGCGGCGGCCTCGGGCAAGCGCTTCGACGTGGAGGACCTGGCGGCCGGCTTCATCCGTTTCCGCAACGGCGCCACGCTGGTGCTCGAGGCCTCCTGGGCCGCCCATATCCGCGAGGCCGAGCTCATGGAGACCCGGCTGCTGGGCACGCGTGCCGGCCTGCTGCAGAAGAACCTCAACGAGGGCTACCAGTTCTCGGCCGAGATGTTCATGGAGCACAATGGCGCCGCCATGGACCTGCTGATGCACACGCCCAACACGCCAGCGCTCTCGGCCATGCACCATTTCGCCGAGGCCATGCTGAGCGGCAGGCCGCACGACGCGGGTGCGGAGCAGGGCCTGGTGGTGATGGAGATCCTGGACGCGATCTACGCCAGCGCGCAGCGCGGGGCGCCGGTGCAGCTGGGGCCGCGATGACGAGCAGCGAATCGCTGGCGGCCACCGTGCCCGTGCCGGCCACGGTGGCCGCCGCGCAGGGCCGCTGGCGCCGCGCGCGCTGGGCCACGCGCGCCCAGTTCGGCGCTTTGGGCGTGCTCGGCGGCGCCTGGGGCGTGCACATCCCCTCGGTCAAGTCGCAGTACGGGCTGGACGAGGGCCTGCTCGCGCTGGTGCTGCTGGCCGCGGCCGTCGGCGCCGTGTCCTCGCTGTTCGTGGCCGGTCGCTTCGTCGCCTGGCTGGGCGCGCGGCGCGCGGCGCAATGCTGCGCCGCCGCGATGGGCCTGATGCTGGCCCTGGCCCTGTCCTGGCCGTCCCTGGGCTGGCTGCTGGCTTCGATGCTGCTGTTCGGCGCGGTCATGAGCCTGTTCGACGTGGCGATCAACACCGAAGGCTCGGCGCTCGAGGCCCTGGCCGGCCGGCCCATCATGGGCAACCTGCACGGCAGCTTCAGCCTGGGCGGCATGGCGGGGGCCGTGCTGACGGCCGCGCTGCTGCGCGGCGGCATGGCGGCGAGCTGGCAGCTGCTGGCGATAGGCGCGGCCGTGGCCCTGTGGGTGGGCCTCACCGCGCGCGGCATGCTCGACACCCACCCCGAGGAAGGTCCCGCCGAGGGGCCGCGCGCCCGCTTCGCCTGGCCGCGCGGCCAGCTGCTGGTGCTGGGCCTGCTGATCTTCGCCGGCATGAGCGCCGAGGGCGCGATGTACGACTGGGGCGTGCTCTACCTCAAGCAGGAGCTGGGCCTGGCGCAGGAACAGGCGGCCATGGGCTATGCGGCCTTCTCTGCGGCCATGGCCATGGCCCGCTTCGGCGGCGACGGCCTGCGCCGGCGCTTCGCGGAGCGCAGCCTGCTGCGCTTCGGCGGTGGGCTCAGCGCGGTGGCCATGGCGGCGGTGCTGCTGAGCGGCCATCCGATGGTGGCCCTGCCGGGCTACGCCTTGATCGGCGCCGGCCTGGCCATGGTGGTGCCGCTGCTGTACAACGCCGCGACCCGCGTGCCCGGCACCACGCGCGCCGCGGCCATCGCCGCCGTGTCTTCGATCGGCTACAGCGGCTTCCTGATCGGCCCGCCGCTGATCGGGGCGCTGGCGCGCAGCTGGTCGCTCACAGCGGCGCTGGGCGTGGTGGTGCTGGCCTCGGCCGTGCTGGCCTGGGGCGCGCGCCACGTGCCGCAGCCGCCGCGCGCTTAGCGCGGCCGACCCAGGTTCACTGGCCGAAGTCCAGCGGCAGGCCGACGTAGTTCTCGGCGATGGTGCGGGCGCCGGCCTCGCTGTGGATCAGGTAGTCGAGCTCGGCTTCCTGGAACTTCTGCGCGATCTCGCCCTCGCCGGGGAAGCGGTGCATCAGGCTGGTGAACCACCAGGAGAAGCGCTCGGCCTTCCAGATGCGCTTGAGCGCCAGCTCGGAGTAGCGGTCGATGCCGGCCTCCGACTTGTCCTGGTAGTACTCGACCAGGCCGTTGTAGAGGTACTTGACGTCGGTGGCTGCCAGGTTCAGGCCCTTGGCGCCGGTGGGCGGCACGATGTGGCCGGCGTCGCCGGCCAGGAACATGCGGCCGAAGCGCAGCGGCTCGGTGACGAAGCTGCGCAGCGGGGCGATGCTCTTTTCGATGCTGGGGCCGGTGACCAGCTTCGCGCGCGCCTCGGGGTCCAGGCGCAGGCGCAGCTCCTGCCAGAAGGCCTCGTCGGACCAGTCCTCGACCTTGTCGGTCAGCGGCACCTGCAGGTAGTAGCGGCTGCGCGTGTGGCTGCGCTGCGAGCACAGGGCAAAGCCGCGCGGGCTGTTGGCGTAGATCAGCTCATCGTGCACCGGCGGCGTGTCCGACAGCAGGCCCAGCCAGCCGAAGGGGTAGACCTTCTCGTACTCGCGGATCGCGCTGCGCGGCGCGCTGGCGCGGCACACGCCGTGGAAGCCGTCGCAGCCGGCGATGAAGTCGCAGTGGATCTCGTGCGTCTGGCCGTTCTTCTCGTAGGTGACGCGCGGGTTCTTGCCGTCGAAGTCGTGCACCTGCACGTTGGTGGCCTGGTAGACCGTGCTCAGGCCGGCCGCGGCGCGCGCTTCCATCAGGTCGCGCGTGAGCTCGGTCTGGCCGTAGACCATGACGTTCTTGCCGCCCGTCAGCTGGTTCATGTCGATGCGGTGGCGCTGGCCCTTGAACAGCAGGTCGATGCCGCCGTGGACCAGGCCTTCCTTGTGCATGCGCTGGCCCACGCCGGCCTCGTCCATGAGGTCGATGCAGACCTGCTCGAGGATGCCGGCGCGGATGCGCGAGAGCACGTAGTCGCCGGTCTGGCGTTCGAGGATCACGGCGTCTATGCCGGCCTTGTGCAGCAGCTGGCCGAGCAGCAGGCCGGAGGGGCCTGCACCGATGATGGCAACCTGGGTGCGCATGGAGTGTCTCCTGGTGATTTGGTGAAGATGGCGCTAGCTTAGGCATCGCAAGGCCCGTGCGCCAGTGCGCAGCGCGGCGAATGTGCGATGATCGCCGCAGGTGCGCGATCACCGCGCAACCGTGATACCCTCAGAGGAGAAGCCGCCATGACGATCGCCCGCGCCGATTTCATCGAAGGCATGGCCAAGGGCATGGCCGTGTTGGAGAGTTTCGACACCGAGCGCCAGCGCCTGAACGCCACGCTGGCGGCGCAGCGCGCCGGCCTCACGCGCGCCGCGGCGCGGCGCCACCTGCTGACGCTGGCGCATCTGGGCTACCTCGAGAGCGACGGCAGCTACTTCTGGCTCTCGCCCAAGGTGCTGCGCTTTTCCGGCAGCTACCTGGCCTCGGCGCGCCTGCCGCGCGCCCTGCAACCGACGCTGAACCGCCTGGCGGCGCAGACGCTGGAGTCCTTCTCGGCCGTGGTGCTGGACGGCGACGAGGTGGTGATCGTGGCGCGCAGCGCCGTGCTGGGGCCCACGCCGCGCCTGCTGGCCTACGGCCTGCACCTGGGCGCGCGCCTGCCCGCGCACGCGACCTCGACCGGGCGCGTGCTGCTGGCGGCGCTGCCGAAAAAGGAACTCAACGCCTGGCTCAAGGGCCGCACCCTGCTGCGCCTGACGCCGCAGACCGAGATCGACGCCAAGGCCTTCCGTGCCTTGATCGAGCAGGTGCGGCGCGACGATTACTGTGTCGCCAGCGAGGAGCACGAGCTCGGCGTGCACGCCCTGGCCGTCCCGCTGCGCAACATGCAGGGCCGCACCGTGGCCGCGCTCAACGTGGTGGCCTCGCCGGCGCGCCTAGAGCGCGAGCGGCTGCAGCGCGACCTGCTGCCGCTGCTGCTGGACGCGGCGCGCGAGCTGCGGCCGTTGCTGTAGCGCTCAGACGCCGAGGTACTGCTCGAGCAGGCCCGGCTGCGCGAGCAATTGTTCGGAGCTGCCCTCGAACACCACCTGGCCCTTCACCAGGATGATGTTGCGGTCGGTGATCTGGGTCACGTGCTTCCAGTTCTTGTCGACGATGATGCTGCTGATGCCGCTTTCGCGGATCAGGCCGCAGATGCGCCAGATCTCGCGCGCGATCAGTGGTGCCAGGCCCTCGGTGGCCTCGTCCAGGATCAGCAGGTCGGGGTTGGTCATCAGCGCCCGGCCTATGGTCAGCATCTGCTGCTCGCCGCCCGAGAGCTGCTGGCCGCCGTGGCCCAGGCGTTCCTTGAGGCGCGGGAAGGTCTCGAGCACGCGCTCGTAGGTCCAGTCGCGCTGGCCGCGCGTGCCGGGGCGCGCGGCCATTTTCAGGTTCTCGACCACGCTGAGGTTGCCGAAGATGCCGCGCCCCTCGGGCACGTAGGCTAGCCCCAACCGCGCGATCTCATAGGGCGGGCTGGCGGTCATGTCCCGGCCGGCGATCTGCACCTTGCCGCTGCGCGGCTTGACCAGGCCCATCAGGGTCTTGAGCAGAGTGCTCTTGCCCATGCCGTTGCGCCCCATCAGGCCGATGGTCTCGCCGCGTGCGACCGTGAAGTCCAGGTCACGCAGGATGTGGCTGGCGCCGTAATAAGTGTTGAGGCCTCGCGCCTCGATCAGCAGGTCCGACATGTCAGGCCTCCTGCCGGGCCGCCCCAAAGGAGGCCTGGGCCCCCTCGGGGGGCAGCGAATACACGGAGTGATGAGCGTGGGGGCGTTTCATTTCAGTGTTCCTCCCCGAGGTAGGCGGCCTGCACACCCGCGTCGGCGCGCACCAGGGCGGGCTTGTCGCTGGCGATGACCTGGCCGTTGACCATCACCGTCAGGTGGTCGGCCAGCGTGAAGATGGCGTCGAGGTCGTGCTCGACCAGCATCATGGCGTGGTTCTTCTTCAGTCTCAGCAGCAGCTCGACCATGCGCTCGGCCTCGGCCACGCCCATGCCGGCCAGGGGTTCGTCCAGCAGCAGCACCTGGGGCTCGGTGGCCAGCGTCATCGCGATCTCCAGCTGGCGCTGCTCGCCGTGGCTGGCTGCGCCTGCGACGCTGTCGCGCCGGCCCTGCAGGCCGGCCAGCTCGAGCGCGCGTTCGGCGCGCGCCCGGGTGGCGGCCGAGGCGGACGCGTCCTGCAGCCAGCGCCAGGGGTTCCAGGGCTGCTGCGGGTCGCGCGACTGGGCGGCCAGGCGCACGTTCTCCCAGACGGTGAACGGCGCGAAGATGTTGGTCTTCTGGTAGCTGCGTCCCAGCCCCTGGTGCGATTTTTTCTCCGGCGGCCAGTGCGTCACGTCACGTCCGCCCAGGGTGATGCTGCCCGAGGTGGGCGCCAGGTCGCCGGTCAGCAGGTTGGTCAGCGTGGACTTGCCGGCGCCGTTGGGGCCGATCACGGCATGGATGCGGTCGCGCCACAGGTCCAGCGTAACGTTGTTGACCGCCGCCAGGCCGCCGAAGCGCTTGGTGAGGCTCTTCGCCGAGAGCACGACTTCAAGCATGGCTGCCTTCCTTGCGCACGGCGGCCGGGGCGGGCGGCGCGGCGTGGGGCGCCGCGGGCCGGTCCTTGCGCACGCCCAGGCGTCCCAGCAGGCCGAGCAGACCGCGCGGCGCGAAGGTGACCACGAGCACGATGAACAGGCCCATCCAGAGTTGCCAGTGCTTGCCCAGGTTGAAGGCGCCGACGGCCGGCAGGTCCTTGAATTCGTGCAGCAGGGACTCGAAGGCGAAGGCGCCGACGATGGCACCGGCGAAGTTGCCCATGCCGCCGAGGATGACCATCATGATGGCGTGCGCGCTCATGTGGAAACCCATGAGCTCGGGGTTGACGAAGCCGGTCTGCGCGCCCCACAGGTAGCCCGCCAGGCCGGCCAGCGCACCCGCCAGCGTGAAGGCCGAGAGCTTGTAGCCGAAGGTGGCGAAGCCCATGGCGCGCATGCGGTGCTCGTTGACGCGGATGCCGGCCAGGGCGCGGCCCAGCGGGCTCCAGAGCAGGCGGCGCAGGAAGGCGTAGACGCCGACCAGGCAGGCCAGGGTGAAGAAGTAGAACACCTGCTTGTTCTCCAGGTCGAACGGCAGCCAGCCCAGCAGGCTCGCGTCGGGCTTGAAGTTGATGTAGATGCCGTCCGAGCCGCCGAGCACCTTGTTGTCGAAGAACAGGTAGAACACCATCTGCGCGAAGGCCATGGTCACCATGATGAAGTAGATGCCGTGGGTGCGCACCACGAAGAAGCCGATCACCAGCGCGGCCAGCGCCGAGGCCAGCACGGCCAGCGGCAGGGTCCACCACAGGCTCACGGGCTCGCCCGCCGGGGTCAGGAAGGCCAGGGCGTAGCCGGCCAGGCCGAAATAGGCCGCGTGGCCCAGCGAGACCAGGCCGGTCACGCCCTGCAGCAGGTCCAGGCTCATCGCGAAGATGGCCAGGATCATCATGCGCGTGACCATCTGGATGTAGAAGTCGCTGCCGGCGAACGGAAAGGCGGCCAGCGCGACCAGGCCCAGCGCCAGCAGCAGCTGTGCGCTGCGCGGCAGGGTCTCAAGGTTGGCTTTGGGAGAACTCATGGTGCAATCTCAGTGTTTGAACAGGCCTTCGGGCTTCCACAGCAGCACGGCCGCCATCAGCATGTAGACCAGCATGCCGGCCAGCTGGGGCAGCAGCACCTTGCCGAAGGTGTCGACCAGGCCGACCAGCAGGGCCGAGATCAGGGCGCCGCGCACCGAGCCGATGCCGCCGATCACCACCACCACGAAGCACATGATCAGCACCGACGAGCCCATGTTGGGGTAGACGCTGGAGATCGGCGCGGCGATCATGCCGGCCACCGTGGCCAGCGCCACGCCGAGCGCGAACACGATGGCGTGGATCAGTTTGATGTTGATGCCCAGGGCCTCGGTCATGTCGCGGTTGAAGGCGCCAGCGCGGATCTTCATGCCCAGGCGGGTCTTGGAGATCAGCAGGTACAGGCCGACCGCCAGCAGCACGCACACGCCCGACATGAACAGGCGGTACACGGGATAGGACAGCGTCTCGGTCAGCGGGAGCGAGCCGGCCAGCAACTCCGGGATCTGCACACCATGCACGTCGTCGCCCCAGAGCAGGGAGCGCGCCTCCTCGAAGATGTAGATCAGGCCGAAGGTCAGCAGCACCTGGTCCAGGTGGTCGCGGTGGTAGAAGTGGCGGAACAGCAGCCATTCGAGCACCAGGCCGAACAGCACCGACAGCACGGTCCCGCCGACGATGGCGAGCGTGAAGCTGCCGAACTGGCTGCTCAGCGAATAGGCCAGGTAGGCCCCGAGCATGTAGAAGCTGCCATGCGCCAGGTTGACCACGCCCATGATGCCGAAGATCAGCGTCAGGCCGGCGGCCAGCATGAACAGCAGCAGCCCGTACTGCACGCTGTTGAGCAGCTGTATGAGGAAGTTGGCTAGGTCCATGGGAATGAGGCAAGAAAAACGGCGGAGGGCATCCGCCGTTGTTGGACTGCGGAAATGCGCGGACTCCGAAGGCTCAGTCGCCGCCGGGCCGCCCCCAGGCGACTGCGGCCCCCTCGGGGGGCAGCGAAGTACACGAAGTGACGAGCGTGGGGGCCATGCATTCAGGCCGCGGCCGCCATGCGGCAGCCGGTGCCCGGGTCGGCCAGCGCCTTGGCGGCGACGCCGATCACCTTGTTCTCACCCTTTTCCACCTGGCGCAGGTAGATGTCCTGCACCGGGTTGTGGGCGCGGCTCATGGTCCACTTGCCGCGCGGGCTGTCGATGGTGGCCGACTCCATGGCCTTGTAGAGCGCGGCCTTGTTCGCCAGGTCGCCCTTGACGGCGTTGGCGCCCTGGGCCAGCAGCAGGCCGGTGTCGTAGCCCTGCATGGCGTAGACGTCGGGCTGCTGCTTGAAGGACTTGGCATAGGCCAGGCGGAAGGCCTTGTTGCGCGGCGTGTCCAGCGAGTCGCTGTAGTGCAGCGTGGTCAGTATGCCGTCTGCCGCCGGTCCGGCGGCCTCGAGCACGCCCTCGGTCAGGAAGCCCGAACCGTACAGCGGGATCTTGCCCTTGAGGCCCGCCGCGGCGTAGTCCCTGATGAACTTGGCCGCGCCGCCGCCGGCGAAGAAGCAGGCCACGGCGTCGGGCTTGAGCGCGGCGATCTCGGTCAGCAGGGCCTGGAACTCGACGTTGGGGAAGGGCAGGCCGAGCTCCTTGACGATGGTGCCGCCGGCCTTGGTGTAGCTTTCCTTGAAGCCCTCGAAGGCCTCGTCGCCGGCCGCGTATTTCCAGGTGATCCAGACCGCCTTCTTGTGGCCGCGATCGACCATGGCCTTGCCCAGGGCCATGGTCGGCTGGCCGTTGGAGAAGCTGGTGCGGAACACGTTGGGCGCGCACAGCGCGCGTGTGGCGGCGTGCACGCCGGCATTGGGGATCAGGGTCAGCACGCCCGAGTCGCGCGCCACCTTCTGGATGCCCATCTGCACGCCCGAGTGCACGGTGCCGATCAGCACGTCGACCTTGTCGCGCTGCACCAGCTTGCTCGCGTTTTCCACGCCCTTGGAGGGGTCGGACTCGTCGTCGACCTTGAACCAATCGATCTCGCGCCCGCCGAGCTTGCCGCCCTGTTCGGCGATCGCCATGCGCACGCCGTTCTCGATCGCCACGCCGAGCTGGGCGAAGGTGCCGGTGTAAGGCAGCATCAGCCCCACACGGACCTTGGCGCCCTGGGCGCGTGCGATCTCGGGCAGCAGCAGGCCGGTGGAGGCAGCGCCTATCAAGGCGGCGCTGCGCGAGAGGACCAAGCGGCGGGAAGTCAGGTGGGATGCCATGCAAGTCTCCTATTTAATTTAGACCTAAAGTAATTTACCCGAAATCGGATCGCGCTCGGTCTTGGGGCTTACCCGAACATCGCGGCAGTTCTGGATCGGGCCGGGCCCCGGTGCATGCCTGTTCGAACTGAAGCCGTTAGATGTGCATTAAATTGCGCACGCCTGATTGAGCGGCAGTATATTGCCTTTGATCGTGCGATCCACACAGGGTTATTACCGGGGCAGACCCGCCCTGCCATGTAGTCTTCGGTGATATGGGCCGCGCGGGCGGTCTCAAGAGGAGCGGCATGCCATGGGCGAGGACGATGACCGGGCCGAGCGCATTCTGGACTCGGCCCTGCTGCTCGGCGAACGCGACGGCTGGGACGCACTGCATTTGCACGAACTCGCGGACCTCATGGGCATCGCCCTGGAAGAAATCCACCGCCACTACGGTCAGAAGGACGATCTGGCAGAGGCCTGGTTCGACCGCGCCGATCGGGCCCTGCTTCGTGCCGGCGAAGCGGCCGGCTGGCTTGCCCTGCCGGTGCGCGAGCGCCTGTCGCGCGCGATACTGGCCTGGCTGCAGGCGCTGGCCGCGCACCGGCGCCTGAGCATCGAGATGCTGCGCTACAAGGGGCAGCCCGATCACCTGCATCTGCAGCTGCGTGGCCTGCTGCGCGTGAGCCGCACCGTGCAGTGGATCAGGGAGACGGCCTGTCTGCCAGCCGTGGGCCTGCGGCGCGAGCTGGAGGAGGCCGCCCTCACAGCCATCTTTGTCAGCACCCTCGGCTGCTGGCTGTGGGACGACTCGCCGGACGCGGGGCGCACGCGCGCCTGGCTCGATCGGCAACTGCTGCTGGCCGAGCGCGTCGCCATGCGCTGGTCGCGCTGAGTCCCGCATGGACGCCCTGACCCATGCGCTGATGGGCGCCCAAGCCGCCTACCTCGGCGCCGGCGCAGGTAAGCAGCTGGGCATGCGCGATCGGCTGCTGCTGGGCGGTCTCGCCGCCGCCTTCCCGGACGCGGACTTCCTGGCTTTTCTCATCGATCCGCTGCGCTTTCTTGCCGATTGGCACCAGGCGCCGACCCACTCTCTTGTGCTGCTGCCCTGCTGGGCGCTGCTGCTGGGCGCCATGTTCTGCGTCCTGACGCGGCGCCGGCAGGCGCTGGGCGAAGCCGCGGTGGTCAGCGGCGTCGGACTGTCCACTCACCTTGTCCTGGACCTGATCACCGCCTATGGCACGCAGATCCTGTACCCGCTGTCTGACTGGCGCCCCAACCTGGGCTTCACTTTCGTCGTCGATCCGCTGATCACCCTGGTCCTGGGCGCGAGCCTCGCCGCCGCCCTGCGCACGGGGCGGCGCGGGTTCGCGGCGGCGGGGCTGGCCTTGCTGTGCCTCGGCGTGGGGGCTCAGGCCCTGCTCAAGCAGCAGGCGCTGCGCCTGGGTGCCGACGCCGCTTCGGTGGCCGGCATGGCGCCGGACCAGCTGGAGGCGCTGCCCCAGCCGTTTTCACCGTTCAACTGGAAGCTCATCGCGCAGCAGGGGCCGCGCTACCAGGTGGCCCATGTCAACCTGCTGGGCCATGGCGCGCTGGTGCCGCCATGGCCCGGCCTGGGCCGCCTGCATGAGCTGGCGCAGGCCTATGTGCCGCCCGACCGGCTGGCTTGGTCGCCGCACCATCGCTTCGGAGAGGACCCGCAGCTGCGCGAACTGGCGCAACAGCTATGGATGCGGCCCGATTTCGCGGCCTTCGGCCGCTTCGCCGTCTTCCCGGCGCTGGCGCGCGTCGATGCCTCCGAGGCGCAGCTGTGCGTCTGGTTCACGGACCTGCGCTACGACCTGCCGCGCTGGCCCGAGACCTTCCGCTACGGCTTCTGCCAGGAACCGATGGGCGGGCCCTGGCGGCTGTACCGCCTGCGGTATTTCAGCCAGGACGCGCGCCAGCGGCTGGGGTGAGGGGGCGTGAGGTGGCTTGAAGTGCGGATCTGACCCAGGAGGGGATCGAACCCTAGCTCTGCTTGGGATGGATCCCATCGGACGTCCAACCGGTCTCTGCAAGATCCTCCAGCCAATCCTCAAACGCTGGCTGATCGAGCTCCACTGTGTTGGTGAATAGGTCCTCGGCCTTGCAACGGAAAAATCCCCCCTCGACGTCCCAGCTGACGCTTTCGATTCGACAGCCCATCGTGTCGAGTGGAAGTTTGATTTCCAGGCCAATGAATGGGGCGAACGGGAGCTCAATCCGTTTGTAGAAGGCCGCCCAGTTCTCGGATAGCTCGAGATTCGCGCTATCCCAAACGTACAGATAGACGTGAACTTGGAACATATCGATTCCTCCCAGAGGGGGTGGATTGGCGTTTGCCCAATTAAGTCGCTGGCCTGCCCGGAGGGACTCGAACCCCCGACCTACGGCTTAGAAGGCCGTTGCTCTATCCAGTTGAGCTACGGGCAGATGGGGCAAAGGCCCGCGCGGCGGGCCTTTGCTGCGGATGATGGTCGGAGCGAAAGGATTCGAACCTTCGACCCTCTGGTCCCAAACCAGATGCGCTACCAGACTGCGCTACGCTCCGACAAGCCTTGCATTCTAGCCGCTGCAGGCGGCGTGTGGCTCAGCGCCTGGCATATTGCGTGCGGCCGAACAGTGCCTCGCGCGCCTTGTCGTCGGTCAACGGCTTGCGCACGCCGGCCAGCACCTGCACGCCGCGCTGCACGGCGGGGCGCTCGCCGACGCGGTCGAACCAGTCCTTCAGGCGAGGATGGTCGGTCCAGTCTATGCCCTGGTTCTGCCAGCTGCGCAGCCAGGGGAAGATGGCGATGTCGGCGATGCTGTACTGGTTGCCGGCGATGTACTTGCGCTTGTCGAGCTGCTTGTCCATCACGGCGTAGAGGCGCCTGGCCTCGTTGGTATAGCGCTGCACCGCATAGTCGATCTTCTCGGGCGCGTAGAGGCGGAAATGGTGCGCCTGGCCCAGCATGGGGCCGACGCCGCCCATCTGGAACATCAGCCACTGCAGCACCTCGTATCTCTGGCGCACCGGCTTGGGCAGGAAGCGGCCGGTCTTGGAGGCGAGGTAGAGCAGGATGGCGCCGGACTCGAACAGCGAGATCGGCTTGCCGTCCGGGCCATCGGGGTCGGTGATGGCGGGGATCTTGTTGTTCGGGCTGATGCGCAGGAACTCGGGGGCGAACTGCTCGCCGGCGCCGATGTTGACGGCGTGCACGCGGTAGGGCAGGCCGCATTCCTCGAGCATGATGTGGACCTTGTGCCCATTGGGTGTGGGCCAGGAGAAAACGTCGATCACGAAAGACACTCCTCGGTAAATCGGCGATTCTCCCCGGTTCCGCCGGGCCCTGCAGGCGCGCGGCTTCAGCTGCCGCGTGTCACCGGCATCTCGACCTCGCGCGGCAGCAGCAGGTGCTTGGCGAGCTCGAGCTTGGCCAGCGAATTGCGGTGCACCTCGTCCGGGCCGTCGGCGAAGCGCAGGGTGCGCTGGTGGGCCCAGGCGTAGGCCAGCGGGAAGTCGTCCGACACGCCGGCGCCGCCATGGGCCTGGATGGCCCAGTCGATGATCTGGCAGGCCATGTTGGGCGCCACGATCTTGATCATCGCGATCTCGGCCTTGGCGACCTTGTTGCCCACGGTGTCCATCATGTAGGCGGCCTTGAGCGTGAGCAGGCGGGCCTGCTCGATCATGCAGCGCGCCTCGGCCACGCGCTCCTGCCAGACCGACTGGCGCGCGATCTCGCGGCCGAAGGCCACGCGGCTGTTCAGGCGCTTGCACATCAGTTCCAGCGCGCGCTCGGCCGCGCCTATGGAGCGCATGCAGTGGTGGATGCGGCCCGGGCCGAGGCGGCCCTGCGCGATCTCGAAGCCACGCCCCTCGCCCAGCAGCAGATTGCCGGCGGGCACGCGCACGTTCTCCAGCAGCACCTCCATGTGGCCGTGCGGCGCGTCGTCCCAGCCGTACACGGTGAGCGGCCGCAGCACCTTGATGCCGGGCGTGTTGGCGGGCACGAGGATCATGGACTGCTGCTCGTGGCGGCCGGCCTCGGGGTCGGTCTTGCCCATGACGATGTAGATGGCGCAGCGCGGGTCGCCGGCGCCGGAGGACCACCACTTGCGGCCGTTGATCACGTACTCGTCGCCCTCGCGGCGTATGCTGCATTGGATGTTGGTCGCGTCCGACGAGGCCACCTCGGGCTCGGTCATCAGGAAGGCCGAGCGAATCTCGCCGCGCAGCAGCGGCTCGAGCCAGCGGTCCTTGAGCGCCTCGCTGGCGTAGCGCTCGAGCGTCTCCATGTTGCCGGTGTCGGGGGCCGAGCAGTTGAACACCTCGGCGGCCCAGGGCACGCGGCCCATGATCTCGCACAGCGGCGCGTACTCGAGGTTGGACAGGCCTTCGGGCGCGCGCGGCGAGCGCGGCAGGAACAGGTTCCACAGCCCGGCGGCGCGCGCCTTGGGCTTGAGCTCCTCGATCACCGCGGTCGGCACCCAGGCGTTGCCCCTGGCGCGGTTCTCGGCGATCTCGCGCAGGAAGCGCGCCTCGTTGGGGTAGATGTGCTGGTCCATGAAGGCCAGCAGGCGCGCCTGCATGTCCTTGACCTTGGGGCTGTATGCGAAATCCATGTCGGTCTCTCCTGCGGGGTGTGAATCGGTGGTGGGCGCTCAGGCCTGCTGGGCGTATTTCCAGGCCAGCTCGGCCATGGGCCGGGCGCCGGCGCCCGAGGCGCGCGCCTGTTCGCTGGAAGCGGTGCCGGCTTCCACGCGCTTGGCAATGCCTTGCAGGATCGCGGCGATGCGGAACATGTTGTAGGCCAGGAAGAAGTTCCAGTCCTCGCGCAGCTGCTCGGGCGTGGCGAAGCCGGTGCGTTCGCAGTAGCGGCGGATGTAATCGGCCTCGCTCGGTATGCCCAGGGCCGGCAGGTCCAGTCCGGCGATGCCGCGGAAGGTGCCGGGCGGGATATGCCAGGCCATGCAGTGGTAGCTGAAATCGGCCAGCGGATGGCCCAGGGTGGACAGCTCCCAGTCGAGCACGGCCAGCACGCGCGGCTCGCTGGGGTGGAACATCAGGTTGTCGAGCCGGTAGTCGCCGTGCACGATGCTGACCAGGGACGCGTCGCGCGCCCGCGCCGGGATGTGCGCGGGCAGCCATTCGATCAGCCGGTCCATCTCGGGGATGGGCTGGGTGACCGAGGCCTGGTACTGCCTGCTCCAGCGGCCGATCTGGCGCTCGAAGTAGTTGCCGGGCTTGCCGTAGCCGGACAGGCCGCGTTCTGCGAACTTCACCTTGTGCAAGGCCGCGATCACGCGGTTCATCTCGTCGTAGATCGCGCCGCGCTCGGCCGGGCTCATGCCGGGCAGGGACTGGTCCCACAGCACCCGGCCCTGCACGAACTCCATGACGTAGAAGGCGCGGCCGATCACCGATTCGTCCTCGCACAGCACATGCATGCGCGCCACCGGCACGTCGGTGCCGTACAGGCCCTGCATGACCGCGAACTCGCGCTCGATCGCATGGGCCGAGGGCAGGAGCTTGGCGACCGGGCCGGGCTTGGCGCGCATCACGTAGCTGCGGCCCGGCGTGAGCAGCTTGTAGGTCGGGTTGGACTGCCCGCCCTTGAACATCTCCACGCTCAGGGGGCCGCGAAAGCCCTCCAGGTTCTTCTCCAGCCAGGCGCCGAGCGCCGCGGCGTCGAAGGCATGGGCATCGGTCAGGGGGCGGGTGCCAAGGAAATGGTCGAAGTTGCTCACGCTCGAAGAGAAGTGGGAGAAGTTGGAATCAGTCCTCGGCCTCCGCGATGCGCATCAGCGTCTGCTGGTCGCGCACCACCAGGCCGCCCGGCTCGATGCGGATCACGCCCTCGCGCTCCATGGCCTTGAGTTCCTGGTTCACGCGCTGGCGCGAGGCGCCGAGCAGCTGGGCCAGTTCTTCCTGAGCCAGCTGCAGGCCGATGCGCATCTCGCTGGCGTCGGACAGGCTGGACACGCCGTAGCTGCGCACCAGGTGGGTCAGCTGCTTGGCCAGGCGCGCGCGCAGCGGCAGGGTGTTGAGGTCCTCCACCAAGCCGAACAGCTGGCGGATGCGCCGCGCCTGCAGGCGCAGCAGGGCCTCGTAGAGCTCGGTGTGCTGCGACAGGATGCGCTTGAAGTCCGCCTTGGAGACGTTGAGGATGGTGGTGTCGCCATGCGCGTAGGCATCGTGGGTGCGCCGGTCGCCGTCGAAGATCGCCACGTCGCCGAACCAGATGCCCGGCTCCACGTAGGTCAGCGTGACCTGCTTGCCCGAGACCGAGGTTGAGCTCACGCGCACCGCGCCCTTGGCGCAGGCGATCCACTGCTCGGGGGGATCGCCCCGCGCGGCGATCAGCTCGCCGTCCTTGTAGCGTTTGACCCAGGCGCATCGGAGTATGTCGTGCCGCAGCGACGGCGAAAGGGATGAAAACCAGCGACCGTTGTTGATCGCCTCTCGTTCGTCGATGGTAAGAATCGGGTCGTCCATGGCCTGTCTTGTCGGTGACTGGGAACGCCGCCATTGTCGCGCGCGAGACTGGGCCAGACGCCTGGGGTTGTCACCTGAGCGTCTGGCCTGCGCGAGGCCTTGGAGAGCGGGGACGGGCGCCCGCGGCGCAGGGCCGCGGGCCGAAACTACTCGAAGCGCGGCGTCTGCTTGGCCAGGAAGGCGGCGATGCCTATGCCGGCGTTGGCGTGGTGCAGGTTCTTCACGAAGTGGTCGCGTTCCAGCGCGAGCTGCTGGTTCAGCGAGTTCGCGCCCGCCTCGTTGACCAGCTCCTTCACGCTGGCCAGGGCATTCGGCGCGCGCGCGTTCAGGCGCTCGGCCAGCTCCAGTGCTGTGGCCAGGGCCTGGCCCGGATCGGCCAGGCGGTTGACCAGGCCCAGCTCGTTCAGGCGCGCGGCGGAGATGCGCTCGGCGCACATCAGCAGCTCGTTGACCAGCTGGCGCGGCAGGGCGCGGCTCAGGCTCCAGCTGCCACCGCCATCGGGCGAGAGCGCGATGTTGGTGTAGGCCATGACAAACACCGCGTTGCTGGCGGCGACGATGAAGTCGCAGGCCAGGGCCAACGAGAAACCGGCGCCTGCCGCCGCGCCTTCCACCGCCGCCACGACCGGCTTGGGGAAGGTGCGAATGGCCTCGATCCAGTTGTGCAGGCCCTCGATGCTCTGCGCCTGGTGCTCGGGCGGCAGCTGGCGGTTGGCCTGCAGGCGCTGCAGGTTGCCGCCGGCACTGAAGCCACTGCCCTCGCCGACGATGACCACGCTGCGCACCTCGGGGCTGGACTCGGCCACGCTCAGTGCCTCGACGCCCGCGGCGTACATCTCGGGGCCCAGGGCGTTGCGGTGCTCGGGGTTGCTGATGGTCAGCACCATGGTCATGCCATGGTGGGTGCTACGCAGTTCGGCGGGCATGGGTCAGGCCTCCCGCCGGGCCGCCCCAAGGGAGGCCTGGGCCCCCTCGGGGGGCAGCGAATACACGAAGTGATGAGCGTGGGGGCGGTTCATTTCACTCCTCTTCGTGCATCAGGGACAGGCCGATCGCGCCGCGGCGGCGCAGCCAGGGGCTGGGGCGGTAGCGCGGGTCGCCGTAGACCGTCTGCAGGTTGAACAGCACCTCGAGCACGTTGGTCGGCCCCCAGCGGTCGCCCATGGCCAGCGGGCCCAGCGGATAGCCCAGGCCCAGCGTGACCGCGGTTTCCAGGTCCTTGGGGCTGCACACGCGCTGCTGGCAGATGTCGGCCGCGATATTGACGATGGCCGCCACCACGCGCTGGGTGACGAAGCCGCCGCTGTCGCGGATCACGCTCACAGGCTTGCCGTCGCGCGCGAACAGGGCGTGGGCCGCGTCGCGCATGTCGGCGCGCGTGGCCGGGTTGGTGGCGAGCACGCGGCGCTTGGTCGCAGCGTCGTCGATCAGCATGTCGATGCCGACCGTGCGTGCCGGGTCCAGGCGCTCGACCACGGCCACCGTGGTCACGTCGAAGCCCAGCGGCGCGACCAGAGTGAGCGCGACCGGCGAGGGCGAGGCGCCGGTCTCTATGCTCGCGCCCAGGTCCTTGAGCAGTTGCAGCAACTCGGCGCGGCGCGCGGCGCGCGGCGAAACCCAGACCGGCGGCAGCGCCTCGACCTGGGGCGCCGGCGGTTCGGCCGCGACCTGGGCCGCGCCGTCGACGTAGCGGTAAAAACCCTCGCCCGCCTTCTTGCCGACCACGCCGCCCGCCAGGCGCTGGGCCGTGATCACGCTGGGCCGGTAGCGCGGCTCCTGGTAGTACTGCTGGTAGATCGACTCCATCACCGGGTGCGAGACATCGAGCGCGGTGAGGTCGAACAGCTCGAAGGGGCCGAGCTTGAAGCCGACTTGGTCCCTGAGGATGCGGTCGACGGTGGCGAAGTCGGCCACGCCCTCGCTGACGATGCGCAGCGCCTCGGTGCCGTAGCCGCGGCCGGCGTGGTTGACGATGAAGCCGGGCGTGTCCTGGGCCTGCACGGGGGTGTGGCCCATCTGGCGTGCGTAGTCGGCCAGGCGCGCGCAGACCGCGGCGTCGGTCTTGAGGCCCGCGATGACCTCGACCACTTTCATCAGCGGTACCGGGTTGAAGAAGTGGTAGCCCGCGAAGCGCTGGGGCTGCTTCAGCCCGGCGGCAATCGCCGTCACCGAGAGAGAGGAGGTGTTGGTCACGAGCACGGCCGAGGGCTGGACGATGGCCTCGAGCTCGGCGAACAGCCGCTGCTTGACGTCCAGGCGCTCGACGATGGCCTCGACGACCAGGTCGCAGTCGGCCAGTTCTGGCAGCGCCGTGGCGACCTGCAGCCGCGCCTTGTGGCCGGCCACGGCTTCGGCGGAGAGGCGGCCCTTGTCCTGCAGCTTGTCCCATTGGGCGGCGATCGCCGCCTGGGCTTTCGCACCGGCCTCGGGCTGGGTGTCAAACAGCAAGACCTGGCTGCCGGCTTGGGCCGCGATCTGGGCAATGCCCCGGCCCATGGCGCCGGCGCCGATGATGCCCACGGTTGGAAAGGTGAGGGAGGTTTGCATGAGCTGCATTATCGTGCATGTTTTCCCCGTGCCTGAAGGCCCCAGGGCATAGCCCGGGCCGGGGGCTTCAGCGCCGCACCTGCAACGCGCCGGGGTTCACGATGTTGGTTGGCGTGCCCTTGATGTAGTTGACCAGGTTGTCGAAGGCGGCGTTGAAATACATCTCGTAGCTGTCGAGCTCGACGTAGCCGATGTGAGGCGTGCAGATGCAGTTCTCCAGACGCAGCAGGGCATGGCCTTGCAGGATGGGCTCGGCCTCGAACACGTCGACGGCGGCCAGGCCCGGGCGTCCGCGGTTGAGCGCGCTGATCAGGGCGTCGGACTCGATCAGCTCGGCGCGCGAGGTGTTGACGATCAGCGCCGTGGTCTTCATGCGCGACAGGTCCTCCAGCGTCACGATGCCGCGCGTGTCATCGTGCAGGCGCAGGTGCAGCGAGAGCACGTCGCACTGCTCGAAGAAGGCTTCACGGCTGGCGGCGGTCACGTAGCCATCAGAGGCGGCGCGCGCGCGCGAGGCCTCGCTGCCCCAGATCAGCACCTGCATGCCGAAGGCCTTGCCGTAGCCGGCCACCAGCTGGCCGATCTTGCCGTAGCCCCAGATGCCCAGGGTCTTGCCGCGCAGCACGGTGCCAAGCGCGAAATTGGGTGGCATGGAGGCGGACTTGAGGCCGGACTGCTGCCAGGCGCCATGCTTGAGGTTGCCGATGTACTGGGGCAGGCGGCGCATGGCAGCCATGATCAGGGCCCAGGTCAGCTCGGCCGGGGCGACCGGCGAACCCACGCCTTCGGCCACCGCGATGCCGCGCTCGGTGCAGGCTGCCACGTCGATATGGCTGCCGACCTTGCCGGTCTGGGCGATCAGCTTGAGCCGGGGCAGTTTTTCCACGAGGGCGCGCGTGATCTGGGTGCGCTCGCGTATCAGCACGATCACATCGGCGTCCCGCAGCCGCACGGACAGCTGGCCTATGCCCTTGACGGTGTTGGTATAGACCTTGGCGGGATAGGCATCGAGCTTGGTCGCACAGGCCAGCTTGCGGACTGCATCCTGGTAGTCGTCAAGGATCACAATGTTCATGCCGTCATTGTGCCTTGGCCTTGGCTCCGACAGGGGCCAGGGGCCGGCCGCGAGATTTTTGGGCGCGCAGCATGGCCCCGTGGCGACGCAGAACAGAAGCTCAGGGCTGCGCGAGCGCGGACTCGCGCGCGGCCAGGCGGTCCAGCTCGGCGCAGACGTCCGCCATGCGCCCCGAGATCACCATGCGCCCGGCACAGCCGGGCCGGTAGCCGGCCTCGGCCACGCGCACCACGCGCAGCGGCACGGCATGCCTGGCGGCGGGCTGGGCCGGCGCGCCAGCATGACTGGCGTGTGGCGGGCGAAGCAGGGCGGTACTTGTCGCCGGGCTGCCAGGCGCGCGCTTCTTGCGCGCCAGGCGGGCGCGCAGCGGGGAAAGCAGGCAGGACAGGGTGAGCAAAGCGATTCCCATGTGAAACCTTTCGGTATGAACGAGGTTGGACACAGGCAGGATTCCTGGAACGAGCGCGCTGCCGCAGGGTTGTGGTCGGCCTAGGCCGCCAAACGCCCGCCACCTGCGACGGCGCGCGACGGGCTGCTACATCAGCATGGTGTTGCGGATCAGGCCCACGGCCAGGCCCTCGATCTCGAAGGGCTCGCCGGGCTCGACGACGATGGTGGGGTAGTCGGGGTTCTCGGCGTGCAGCTCGATCTGCTGCTTGTTGCGGCGAAAGCGCTTGACCGTGACTTCGTCGCCCAGACGGGCCACGACGATCTGCCCGTTGCGTGCGTCCTTGCAGGCCTGTACGGCCAGCAGGTCGCCGTCCATGATGCCGGCGTCGCGCATGGACATGCCGCGCACCCTCAGCAGGTAGTCGGGGCGGTGCTGGAACAGGCTGCTTTCGACATGGTAGGTCCGGTCCACATGCTCCTGCGCGAGAATCGGGGAGCCCGCCGCGACGCGGCCTACCAAGGGCAGGACCAGTTGGGCCAGGCTGGGCAGGGGCAGGTGGAACTGGTCGCCGCGCGCCTCGTGCAGGGCGCGCAGCGAGGAGCCCTTGAGGCGGATGCCGCGCGAGGTGCCGCTGACCAGCTCGATCGCGCCCTTGCGAGCCAGGGCCTGCAGGTGCTCTTCGGCCGCGTTGGCCGATTTGAAGCCGAGCTCGGCGGCGATTTCGGCCCGGGTGGGCGGAGCGCCGGTGCGGGCCATGGTGTTCTGGATCAGTTCCAGAATCTGCTGCTGGCGGGCTGTGAGTTTGGGGCTGTCGATCATGGGGACTCCTGGCGACGGGCTCTGACTACTGTGTTGATATCCAGTGACTGTATTTTTAATCAGTTTGAAGGGCTTGGCAAGTGAAACAGCAAAAAATCGTGGTTCTGGGCACCGGCGGCACCATCGCCGGCAAGTCGGCCCAGGCGGGCGACAACATCGGCTACCAGGCGGCCCAGCTGGGCGTGGCCGAGTTGCTGGACGCGGTGCCCGGGCTGCCGGCCGTGCTGCAGGACTGCGAGCTCGAGGCCGAGCAGGTGGCGCAGGTCGACAGCAAGGACATGGACTTCGGCGTCTGGCAGCGCCTGGCTCTGCGTTGCGAGCACTGGCTGGCCCAGCCCGAGGTGCGGGGCCTGGTGATCACCCACGGCACGGACACCCTGGAGGAAACTGCGTATTTCCTGCAGGCCGTGCTGGCGCCGGACAAGCCCGTGGTGCTGGCCTGCGCCATGCGCCCGGCCACGGCCCTGCTGGCCGACGGGCCGCAGAACCTGCTGGACGCCTTTGCCGTGGCGCTCGCCCCCTCGGCACATGGGGTGCTGGCGGTCTGCGCGGGCCAAGTGCACGGCGCCCTGGACGTGCGCAAGAGCCACACTTACCGGCTCGACGCCTTCGACTCGGGCGAGGCGGGGCCCGTGGGCCAGGTGGAGGAGGCGCGCGTGCGCTGGCTGCGGCCCTGTGCCGCGGACGAAGGCGCAGCGTCGGCGCTGCAGGCGCTGCGCGGTGCGCCGGCCTGGCCGCGTGTGGAGATCGTGATGAACTACGCCGGGGCGGGCGGCGCGGCGGTCGACGCCCTGGTGCAGGGCGGCGTGCAAGGCCTGGTGGTGGCCGGCACGGGCAATGGCTCGCTGCACCACGAGCTCGAGGCCGCGCTGCAGCGGGCCCAGGCGGGCGGCGTACGCGTGCTGCGCACGACGCGCTGCGCCTACGGCCGGGTGCTGCCCAAGCCGGGCGACGCGCTGGCCGTCGCCCAGGGGCTGAGCCCGGTCAAGGCGCGGGTGGCGATGCTGTTGTCGCTGCTGGCCCCTTGAAGACAAACGCCCCGGCAGGCGGGGCGTCTACCAGCGCGGGCGGCGTTCAGCTGGACAGGGCCTGCAGGGCGCGCGCGGTGATCTCTTCCACGCTGCCCATGCCGCTGATGGCGCGGTACTTGGGGGCGGCGGCGGGGTCGGCCTTGGCCCAGGCCGAGTAGTAGTCGACCAGCGGACGGGTCTGGGCGCTGTAGACGTCCAGGCGCTTGCGCACGGTCTCTTCCTTGTCGTCGTCGCGCTGCACCAGCGGCTCGCCGGTCACGTCGTCCAGGCCTTCGAGCTTGGGCGGATTGAACTTGACATGGTAGGTGCGGCCCGAGGCCGGGTGCGAGCGGCGGCCGCTCATGCGCTCGATGATGGCGTCGAAGGGGACGTCGATCTCGAGCACATAGTCGAGCTTGACGCCGGCCGCCTTCATGGCGTCGGCCTGGGGGATGGTGCGCGGAAAGCCGTCGAACAGGAAGCCCTGGGCGCAGTCGGGCTGGGCGATGCGTTCCTTGACCAGGTTGATGATCAGGTCGTCGCTGACCAGGCCGCCAGATTCCATGACGGACTTGGCCTGCAGGCCCAGCGGCGTGCCGGCCTTGACGGCGGCGCGCAGCATGTCTCCGGTGGAGATCTGGGGGATGCCGTATTTCTGGCAGATGAAGGTGGCCTGCGTGCCTTTGCCTGCGCCCGGTGCGCCCAGCAGAATCAGTCTCATGGATGTCCTTGGAATTTGAATGTCGAAATCGGCGGCGCAGACGGGCGATGCAAGGCCGCCCCGTCGCGTATCTCCCTCCGAGAATAGCATGCGAGAGCTTCCGCCCCGCTGACAGGGCCCCCGCGTAAAGGCCTCTTGATTCAGCTGGCGAACAGCCTGCGCACCCGGTCCAGGTCCTCGGGCGTGTCCACGCCGGGCCCCGGCGCGTGCTCGCTCACGTGCACGGCGATGCGGTGGCCATGCCAGAGCGCGCGCAGCTGCTCCAGCGCCTCGCCGACCTCGATCGCCGCCTGGGGCAGCGCCGGGAACTGGCGCAGGAAGCCTGCCCGGTAGCCGTAGATGCCCACGTGGCGCAAGGGGGCAGGCTGCGGCAGGTCCTGGATGCCTTGGGCGAAGCCGTCGCGCCACCAGGGGATGGGCGCGCGGCTGAAGTACAGCGCGAGCTGCCGGGCGTCGAGCACGACCTTGACCACATTGGGGTTGGCGAAGTCGGCCACGCTGTCGATCGCGTGCGCCGCCGTGCTCATGCTGGCCTCGGGCCGCTCATGCAGCAACTGCGCCACGGCGTCGATCAGCGTGGGGTCGATCAGCGGCTCGTCGCCCTGTACGTTGACGACGATGGCCTCGTCGGCGAGGCCCAGCTGGGCACAGGCCTCGGCCAGGCGGTCGCTGCCCGAGGGGTGGTCCTCGCGCGTGAGCAGGGCGCGCACGCCGTGCTGCTGGCAGGCGTCCACGATGGCGGGGCTGTCGGCCGCGACCACGACCTGGCTCGCGCCCGAGCGCAGAGCGCGCTGGGCCACGCGCACCACCATGGGCGCGCCGCCGAGGTCGGCCAGCGGCTTGTTGGGCAGGCGCGAGGAAGCCAGGCGCGCCGGGATCAGGACGGTGAAACTCATGCCGCAATCACCCCGTGTTCAGACCAGGGGCGTGCGCGGCGGCAGCTTCTCGAGCTCCTCGTCGCTCAGCGTGCGGGCCTCGTTCTCCAGCAGCACGGGAATGCCGTCCCGCACCGGATAGGCCAGGCGCGCGCTGCGCGAGATCAGTTCCTGGCGCTCGCGGTCGAAATCCAGCGGCCCCTTGGTGACGGGGCAGACCAGCAGTTCAAGTAGTTTGGTGTCCATCGGCCGATGATAGCGACGCCGCTTGGCGCGGGACACGCAGCGCGTCGAGTGCCCGATCCAGCGCAGCCAGGAAGGCGGGCTCGGGTGCAAAGACCAGGGGCACGGCCAGGGCCCCCGGGTACTGGGGCCAGAGCTTGACCGCGTCCTTCTCGGTGCACAGGATCTCGCCCTGCCATCCCGGCGGTGGGGTCCAGCCTTCGAAGTCGAAATGGTCGGGCAGGGCCTGGGCCTGGGCCAGGTTCAGCCCCTGCTCGCGCAGCATGGCGAAGAAGGCCTCGGGCCGGGCGATGCCGGCCAGGGCCAGCACGGGCTGGGCGCGCAGCTCGGCCAGCGCCACCCGGCTGCCGTCGGCGCGCCGGGCGTAGGCCGCCAGCGCGCGCTCGGCGCCGTAGCCGGCCGCGAAGGCGCGCCGGCCGGTGTGCAGCACCAGGTCGACCGCGCGCGGCCAGGGCTCGCGCAGCGGGCCGGCCGGCAGCAGCCAGCCGTTGCCGGTGCCGCGCTCGTCGAACACGCAGACCTCGATGTCGCGCGCCAGGGCCAGGTGCTGCAGTCCGTCGTCGCAGACGAGCAGGTCGGTGGCGGGGTGGCGCGCGAGCAGGGCCTGCGCGGCTTCCACGCGCCTGGCGGCCACGAACACCGGCACCTCGCAGGTCTGGCGGATCAGCAGGGGTTCGTCGCCGACCTCCTGCGCGGCGCTGTCTGCCAGCACCTCGCGGCAGTTATGGCCCTGCCGGCCATGGCCACGCGAGACCACGCCCGGCCGCAGGCCGCGCGCGCGCAAGTGCTGCGCCAGCGCGATCACGGTCGGGGTCTTGCCGCCACCGCCGGCCACCAGGTTGCCGACCACGATGACCGGCACGGGCAGGCGGGTGGCGCGGCGCAGGCCGAGCCGGTAGAGGCTGCGGCGCAGAGCCGCCAGCGCGCCGTAGAGCAGGGAGAGGGGCCAGAGCGCCCAAGCCAGTAGGCCGCGCCGCGTCCAGGCGGCCAGCAGCGTACGCTCCAGCGAAAAGCCAGGCAAGGGGCGGCCTCAGTGTGCGCCGGCCTGGGTGGCGAAGGTGACCTGGGTCAGGCCGACGCGCCGCGCGGCCTCCATCACCGTGATCACCGACTGGTGGGCCGCCGAGGCGTCGGCGCTGATGATGAGCACGCTGTCGCGGCCGGCGCGGGCGGCTTCGGTCAGAGCCCGGGCCATGCTGTCGACGCCGCGCCCGTTCACCGGCACCTTGTTGACGGCGTAGCGGCCGTCGGCGGCCACGGCGACGATGACCTCCCTGGGGTAGTCGCGCTGTGCCTCGGTGTTGGCCACCGGCAGCTTGAGCTGCATCTCGGTGAACTTGCTGTATGTGGTGGTCAGCATCAGGAAGATCAGCACCACCAGCAGCACGTCGATGAAGGGGATCAGGTTGATCTCGGGCTCGTCGCGCGAGCGGGGGCGGAAGTTCATGCCGGACCTAGCGCAGGGTGTTCAGGTGGCGCGCGAAGCGCTCGGCGGCCAGCTCCAGCGTCAGCAGGTAGCCGTCGACGCGGGCACGGAAGTAGCGCCAGAAGATCAGCGCCGGAATCGCCACGATCAGGCCGAAGGCGGTGTTGTATAGCGCCACCGAAATGCCGTGCGCGAGCTGCGCCGGGTTGCCGCCGCCGACGGCGGCGCCGGTCGGCGCCTGCGAGCCGAAGATCTCGATCATGCCGATCACGGTGCCCAGCAGGCCCAGCAGCGGCGCCGCCGAGGCGATGGTGGCCAGGGCAGCCAGGTAGCGTTCCAGGCGGTGCGCCACGCTGCGCCCCGTGCCCTCCATGGCGGCGCGCAGGTCCTCGTCGCTGCAGCCGGGATGGGCATTCAGGGCGCGCAGGCCGCTGGCCAGCACCTCGCCGAGCGCGGAGTTCTGCTCCAGCTTGCTGACCACGTCCGGCGCCGGGACGCCCTGGCGCGAGGCCGTGAGGGCTTCGTCGAGCAGCTTGGGGGGTGCGACCCGGGCGGTCTTGAGGCTGGCGAAACGCTCGATGACGAGGGCCAGCGCGAGTATGGAGCAGGCGACCAGCGGCCAAATCGGCCAGCCTGCGGCTTGTATGATCGAAAGCAAATCGGGCTCTCCGCGTGTGACATGGGGCAGGAAACTGCGCTGCAGATTATGGCTCAGGCGCCGCCCGCTTCGCCCAGGCTTGTTTGCCGTTCGGGGCTCCCCGGGGCGGCTGATGCCACGGCCTCGATCCGGTGCACATTTTCTGTGGATAACTTTGTGAAGAACTCATGTTCCAGGGGGGCTCAGCCCGCGCCAAATGGCGTTTGCAACAGAACGATCACATTTTGGGCAGAAGAAAAATCAATGAAATCAATGACTTGGACGAGATTTCACGCTCTGCGGCGGCATCAGGGCGATTTGGGGGCCGCTTTGCAGCCGGATGTGGACTATTCATGCCTGCCGCCGCCGTGCTTTGCCCCGCAAAGCCAGAGCAGGACTGGCGCCGTACAAGCCGGAGCCTGATTTGACGCCGCGTATCTGGGCAGTTGGCGCGCTGTGCCGCGCCGTGGCTGAAGCGCTGGACGCCCGTTTCAACCCGGTCGAGGTGCGCGGCGAGCTCAGCGGCTTCTCGCGCGCGGCCAGCGGCCACTGCTATTTCTCGATCAAGGACGAGGCGGGACAGATCCGTTGCGCCATGTTCCGCCGCGCGGCCAGCCTGCTCGACTTTGCGCCGCGCGACGGCGAGCTCGTGGAACTGCGCGGCCGACTGGGCGTCTACGAAGCCCGCGGGGATCTGCAACTGGTCGTCGAGTCCATGCGCCGGGCCGGGCAGGGCGCGCTGTTCGAGCAGTTCCTGCGCCTGAAGGCCAAGCTCGAAGCCGAGGGCCTGTTCGACCCGGCGCGCAAGCGGCCGCTGCCCCTGATGCCGCGGGCCATAGGCGTCGTGACCTCGCCGGGCGCGGCGGCCCTGCACGACGTGGCAACCGCCCTGCAGCGGCGGGTGCCGCATATCCCGGTGCTGGTGGCGCCGGCGGCGGTGCAGGGCGCCGGTGCTCCGGCCGAGCTGGTCCAGGCGCTGACGCGCCTGTACCGCCTGGCGGAGTTGGGCGAGGGCGGGCAGGGCGTGCCCGCACCGGACCTGATCCTGCTGGTGCGGGGCGGTGGCTCGATGGAGGACCTGTGGGCCTTCAACGACGAGCAGCTGGCCCGCACGCTGGCACAAAGCCCGGTGCCCGTGATTTGCGGCGTCGGGCACGAGACTGACTTCACGATCGCCGATTTCGTGGCCGACCTGCGCGCGCCCACACCCACGGCCGCAGCCGAGTTGGCCGCGCAGCCGCGCCAGGTCTGGCTGGGTGCGCTCGAGCTGCTGACCGATCGCTTGGCCGAGGCGGCGCACCGACAGCTCGACCGCCAGGGCCAGCGGCTGGACCTGGCGGTATCCCGACTGGGCCGTCCCTCGGCGCGGCTGGCTCAGCACCGCCTGCTGCTCGCCGGACAGGCCCAGCGCCTGCACCACGGCACGCACGCCGCGCTGCAGGCGCGCCTGCGCGAACTGCAACAGCTGGCCCAGGCGTTGCCGCAGGACCTGCAGCGCGGGCTGGAGCGCCAGCACGACCGCCTCGACCGCCTGGGTCTGCGTCTGGCCGGGCTCGATCCGCGCCAGGTGCTGCAGCGCGGCTATGCCTGGTTGACCGACATGCAGGGTCATGCGCTCACCAGCGCGCGCGCCACGCAACCCGGCCAGGCTCTGCAGGCCACCTTGGCCGATGGCACGGTCGATCTCATGGTGACCGAGCGGCGCCTGCTGTAAGTTCCTACAATCGCGCATTCAAACGCTTTCTCCACAACAAACCACGAGGACACCATGGAACACACGCTTCCCCCCCTGCCTTACGCGATCGACGCGCTGGCCCCGCACTACTCCCAGGAAACCCTGGAGTACCACCATGGCAAGCACCACAATGCCTACGTGGTGAACCTGAACAACCTGCAAAAGGGCACCGAGTTCGAGAGCATGGACCTGGAGTCCATCGTGAAGAAGTCCAGCGGCGGCATCTACAACAACGCCGCCCAGATCTGGAACCACAGCTTTTTCTGGAACTGCATGAAGCCGAACGGCGGCGGCGAGCCCACGGGCGCGCTGGCCGCGGCGATCACCGCCAAGTGGGGCAGCTACGCCGCCTTCCGCGAAGCCTTCGTCAAGAGCGCCGTGGGCAACTTCGGCTCCGGCTGGACCTGGCTGGTCAAGAAGGCCGACGGCAGCGTGGACATCGTCAACATGGGCCCGGCCGGTACGCCGCTGACCACCGCCGACAAGGCCGTGCTGACGGTCGACGTGTGGGAGCACGCCTACTACATCGACTACCGCAACCTGCGCCAGAAGTTCGTCGAGGTCTTCCTCGACAAGCTGGTGAACTGGCAATTCGCCGAAGCCAACTTCGCCTGAGTTGCAAGGCGCCGCCTGCTTTTGGCGGTCGTCCGGCGGGTCTCCGCCGGGCGCCTCCTCCGCGAGCATGCAGGACCCAGGGGCCCGAAGAGCCATCTTCGGGCCCTTTTCTTTGTCCGGCGAAGCGCCTTGCCACGGTTCCGCCATGTGAATTTTCGGCCCTCCGATCCAGTGGGCTGGGGGTTCGGGATGGTAAGTCTTGTAGAAGACTTGGCGAAAATGCCGCTCCAGGGCTTAGAATTCCGTGTTGTGGGATTGCATTGCAAAAGATGTCAATGCGGGTCGACGCGGACTCCGCATCGTCGCGCCGCATGGCCGCGCGTCGGGTGACGCGTCGGCCGCATGCCCTCCTTTTTCCGCCCTTTGATCACTTCCTGAGACGAGAGATGAATACCCAGCAACCCACCATCATCTACACCCTGACCGACGAGGCCCCGCGGCTGGCGACCAGTGCCTTCCTGCCTATCATCCGCGCCTTCACCGCGCCGGCCGGGGTCCATGTCGCCACCAGCGACATCTCGGTGGCCGGCCGCATCCTGGGCCAGTTCCCCGAGCGCCTGACCGAGGCGCAGCGCGTGCCCGACCACCTGGCCGAGCTGGGCAGGCTCACGCTCCAGCCCGAGGCCAACATCATCAAGCTGCCCAACATCAGCGCCTCGGTCGCCCAACTGATGGCGGCCATCAAGGAACTGCAGGCCAAGGGCTACAACATTCCCGACTACCCGGAAAATCCCAAGACCGAGGAAGAGAAGGAGATCCGCGCACGCTACGCCAAGTGCACCGGCAGCGCCGTGAACCCGGTGCTGCGCGAGGGCAACTCCGACCGCCGTGCGCCCAAGGCCGTCAAGGAATACGCGCGCAAGAACCCGCACAGCATGGCCGAGTGGAGCCAGGCCTCGCGTTCGCATGTCTCGCACATGCACCACGGCGACTTCTACCATGGCGAGAAGTCGATGACATTGGACCGCGCGCGCAACGTCAAGATGGAGCTCATCACCAGGAGCGGCAAGACCATCGTCCTCAAGCCCAAGGTCGCCCTGCTGGACCGCGAGGTGATCGACAGCATGTTCATGAGCAAGAAGGAACTGCTGGGCTTCTACGAGAAGGAGATCGAGGACGCCCGCAAGACCGGCGTGATGTTCTCGCTGCATGTCAAGGCCACGATGATGAAGGTCTCGCACCCCATCGTGTTCGGACACTGCGTGCGTATCTTCTACAAGGAAGCGTTCGAGAAACACGGCAAGCTGTTCGACGAGCTCGGAGTCAACGTGAACAACGGCATGGTGAATCTGTACGACAAGATCGCCACGCTGCCGACGGCCAAGCGCGAAGAAGTCATGCGCGACCTGCACGCCTGCCACGAGCATCGCCCTGAGCTGGCCATGGTGGACTCGGCCAAGGGCATCACCAACTTCCACTCGCCCAACGACGTCATCGTCGACGCCTCCATGCCGGCGATGATCCGCAACGGCGGCAAGATGTGGGGCGCCGACGGCCGCCTGAAGGACGTCAAGGCCGTGATGCCCGAGAGCACCTTCGCGCGCATCTACCAGGAGATGATCAACTTCTGCAAGTGGCACGGCGCCTTCGATCCCAAGACCATGGGCACGGTGCCCAACGTGGGCCTGATGGCCCAGCAGGCCGAGGAGTACGGCTCGCACGACAAGACCTTCGAGATCCCGGAGGACGGCGTGGCCAACATCACGGACCTCGACACCGGCGAAGTGCTGATGAGCCAGAACGTGGAAGCGGGCGACATCTGGCGCATGTGCCAGGTCAAGGACGCCGCGATCCGCGACTGGGTCAAGCTGGCCGTGAACCGCGCGCGCAACTCGGGCATGCCGGTCGTGTTCTGGCTCGACGCCTACCGTCCGCACGAGGCCCAGCTCATCACCAAGGTCAAGATGTACCTGCATGAGCACGACACCACCGGCCTGGACATCCAGATCATGAGCCAGGTACGCGCCATGCGCTACACGCTGGAGCGCGTGATCCGCGGCCAGGACACGATCAGTGCCACCGGCAACATCCTGCGCGACTACCTGACCGACCTGTTCCCCATCATGGAGCTGGGCACCAGCGCCAAGATGCTGTCCATCGTGCCGCTGATGGCCGGCGGCGGCATGTACGAGACCGGCGCGGGCGGCTCGGCGCCCAAGCATGTCCAGCAGCTGGTCGAGGAGAACCATCTGCGCTGGGACTCGCTGGGCGAGTTCCTGGCGCTGGCCGTGTCGCTGGAGGACCTGGGGCTGAAGACCGGCAATGCCCAGGCCAAGATCCTGGCCAGGACGCTGGACGCCGCCACCGGCAAGCTGCTCGAGAACAACAAGAACCCCTCGCCCAAGACCGGCCAGCTGGACAACCGCGGCAGCCAGTTCTACCTGGCCATGTACTGGGCCCAGGAACTGGCCGCACAGACCGAGGACGCGGCGCTGGCCGCCAAGTTCGCGCCGTTGGCCCAGCGCCTGGCCGAGAGCGAGCAGGCCATCGTGGCCGAGCTGGCGGCGGTGCAGGGCAAGCCGGCCGACATCGGGGGCTACTACCTGCCCGATACGGGCAAGCTGGACGCCGTGATGCGCCCGAGCCAGACGCTGAACGCGGCATTGGCGTCGATGCAGGCCTGACGCGCCTGCCTGCCGGCGGCCGCCGTTCGCGGTGGTAGAAAAAACGGCCCGCGGGCCGTTTTTTCATGGTCATAGAGGCCGGCCGTCGCGAGGCCTGGGCTCAGCGGCCCCTGGGAGCAGCGGCGAAAGGCGCGCCGCCGAGCTTGAAGCCGGCCTGTATGCGCTTTTGGCTGAACCAGCCCAGGCGCATTTCCAGCACGTAGCGTACCGGCTGGCTGCTGCAGTGCGAGTCCGTGCTCTGGGGCTTCATGTCGGCCAGGTTCACGATGGTGCCGTCGTCGGCGACGAAGGCGGCCGTCAGCGGCAGCAGCGTGTTCTTCATCCAGAAGCACTGGACGGCGGGCTGCTCGAAGACGAACAGCATGCCCTCGTGTTGCGGCATCTCCCTGCGCCACATCAGGCCGGTCTGCCGCTGCTCGGGCGTGTGCGCCACCTGGGCGTCGATCAGGTGCATGCCGGCCCGCAGGCTCACGCGCGGCAGGTCGAGCTGGGGCGCGGACTGCGCGGTGGCAGCCACTGGCCACAAGACCAGCAGCATCAGGGCGGTGACGGGAATTTGGCGCAGGTTCATGGGTGGCTGGAAATGGGCAGGTGGGACGCGATTGAGTAGGGTGAGGGGTTACCCCCTCAGCCCTCTCACACCACCGTACGTGCGGTTCCGCATACGGCGGTTCAAGCGGAACACTGGAGGTGCTGGTGGATGGACACCAGCG
>SCMQ01000038.1 GCA_005503335.1 Comamonadaceae bacterium 2FH | reverse complement strand
CCTGCTGCCCGTCCGGCCCCGCTCCCCAGCCCCCGGCCGCCACCAAGGTGACCTACGCCGCCGACGCCTTCTTCGACTTCGACAAGGCCGTCCTCAAGCCCGAAGGCAAGGCCAAGCTGGACGACCTGGCCGGCAAGGTCAAGGACATCAACCTGGAAGTGATCATCGCCGTGGGCCACACCGACTCCGTCGGCAGCGACGCCTACAACCAGAAGCTGTCGGTCAAGCGTTCTGAAGCCGTCAAGGCCTACCTGGTGTCCAAGGGCATCGAGAAGAACCGCGTCTACACCGAAGGCAAGGGCGAGAAGCAGCCCGTCGCCGACAACAAGACCAAGGAAGGCCGCGCCAAGAACCGCCGCGTGGAAATCGAAGTGGTCGGTACCCGCGCCAACAAGTAATCCTTCCCGGATTGCTTCAAAAAGCCCCGGCAACGGGGCTTTTTTCTTTCCTGCGAGGAAAATGCCGTCATGAGCGAAACAAGCAACGTCGACCCGGCCGAACTGGCCAAATTCTCCGATCTGGCGCATCGCTGGTGGGACCCCGAGAGCGAGTTCCGCCCCCTGCACCAGATCAACCCCCTGCGGCTGGAGTGGATTCATGGCCTGGCGCCGCTGGCGGGCCAGCGCGTGCTCGACGTGGGCTGCGGCGGCGGCATCCTGTCCGAGGCCATGGCGCGCAAGGGGGCCCAGGTGCTGGGCATAGACCTCGCGACCAAGTCGCTCAAGGTGGCCCAACTGCACGCGCTCGAGGCCCAGACCCGCGGCGTGCAGTACCGCGAGGTCAGCGCCGAGGCACTGGCGGCAGAGCAGCCCGGCAGCTTCGACGTCGTGACCTGCATGGAGATGCTCGAGCATGTGCCCGACCCGGCCTCGGTGGTGCAGGCCTGCGCCACCCTGGTCAAGCCGGGCGGCTGGGTGTTCTTCTCCACCATCAACCGCAACCTCAAGTCCTTCCTGTTTGCCATCGTCGGCGCCGAGTACCTGCTGAACCTGCTGCCGCGCGGCACGCACGAGTACGCGCGCCTGATCCGTCCCAGCGAGCTGGCAGCGCATTGCCGCGGCGCCGGGCTGGAGCTGCTGCACACGCGCGGCATGGAATACAACCCGCTGACGCGCCGCTACTGGCTCAGCGCCGACACCAGCGTCAACTACCTGCTGGCCACGCGCAAGCTGCCGGCCGCATGATCCCCATGTTCAAGCGTATACAGGCCGTTCTGTTCGATCTCGACGGCACGCTGATCGACAGCGCGCCAGACCTGGGCGCTGCCGCCGACAAGATGCGCACCGACCGCGGCCTGCCCTCGTTGCCGCTGGAGCGCTACCGGTCCATGGCCGGCGCGGGTGCGCGCGGCATGCTGGGCGTGGCCTTCGGCATGACGCCCGAGCACCCGGAGTTCCAGGTCCTGCGCGAGGAATTCTTCGCCAACTATGAGCGCTGCATGACCGAGCGCACCCTGGTGTTCGAGGGCGTGGCCGAACTGATCGCCGAGCTGGTCGGGCAGGCCCGGCCATGGGGCGTGGTGACCAACAAGTCGAGCCGCTTCACCCTGCCGCTGACGGCTGGCATGCCGCTGTTCGCCACGGCAGCGGCCGTGGTCAGCGGCGACACCACGCCGCATTCCAAACCGCATCCAGCCCCGTTGCTGGAGGCGGCGCGGCGCATCGGCGTCGAGCCGGCGCGCTGCGTCTACGTGGGCGACGACGAGCGCGACATCATCGCGGGCAAGGCGGCCGGCATGGGCACGGTGGCCGCCACCTACGGCTACCTGGGCCCGCAGACCGATATTGGCCAGTGGCAGGCGCAGGCCGCAATAAATTCACCCCTACAGCTCTTGAAGTTACTCGCAGACGCCTAAAATACGCGTCTAGGGGCTGCATTGGTTTCGACGTGGGTTGGAATCGTAGCGGTGCATGTCGAGGTTCAGTCACCTCGTAAAACAGCTGAAACAAACTAACTGCAAACGACGAACGTTTCGCACTCGCCGCTTAAACACCGGTGAGCCTCGCAACAGCAGGCCGATGGGCTGGGCAAGGGGGTCGCAAGACCTCCCGGCTGCGAGGGCATTCACATCGGCTGGTCTTGGCCCGGGTACCTTGGGTTGAGACGAGACAATAGGGTACTGGCGGCTTGGGTAGCGTGCGTCTGCGCGATCCAGGTGGCGAGACTCAAATCAGAACGCTAAACATGTAGATCTGTGCGAGGAAGATTGACGGACGCGGGTTCAAATCCCGCCAGCTCCACCATACACAAGGGCCCGGATGTTCTCCGGGCCCTTTTTCTTGTCTGCTTTCCCAGTATCGGCGCCGGTGCTGGCCATCGGGCCAGGGATATCCGGCCCCGGAAGGCTCGGCGTCTTGGTTTGCCTCTGCTAGACTTTGGACGATTTAATTCGACTCTAAGAGTCCAAGCATGAGCACCAATGTCATGACTGCCGAACCCTGGGTCACCGCCGAGCAAGTCGCCCAGCACCTGGGCGTCGTGAAGGACACCGTCTACCGCTGGCGCGAGCGTAAAGGCCTGCCGGCGCACAAGATTGGTCGGCTTTGGAAGTTCCAGTTGTCTGAGGTGGACGATTGGGTGCGCGCCGGCGGTGCCGACGAGGAGTCGGAGAGCAGGGGGCAAGAAGAATGAACCACACCGGGGGAGGCTGCGCTTGAGCCTGGAAGGACACCATGCGCGCTATCGTCGATAGCCGGGCGATAGCGCCTGGGCGATACGCCCGCGCAGGCCAAATGAGTCAAGTTCCTTGACCACTACTGTCCGGTTAAATAGCCCATGCCAAGCCAAAGATCGAGCATTGGCGCGGGCTGCAGGCTGATTTCTCTTGGTGCCGATTTGAATTTCGAGCGTCAAAAATTAGGTAGTTTCTCGGAGTTGACATCTCCGAGGAGTACCTGTGAATGCCGGCAAGACCCTGTTCGCCCAGAACATGGAGTTTGTGCCGTGGACGAGCTTTGCGCGCATCGTGCACCGCTACGCCGGCAACTCGGGTGTGCGCACGCTGTCGTGCGCCGAGCAGTTCCGGGCGATGGCCTTCGCACAGTTGACCTGGCGCGAGAGCCTGCGCGACATCGAGGCGAGCCTGTCGGCCAACGCGAGCAAGCTCTACGCGATGGGCTTTCGCTCGGCGGTCAGGCGCTCGACGCTGGCCGACGCCAACGAATCGCGCGACTGGCGCATCTGGTCGGACCTGGCGGCCGTGCTGATCCGTCGCGCGCGCAAGCTCTACGCGAGCGAGTCGCTCGGCGTCGAGTTGGACAACACGGTCTACGCGCTGGACTCCAGCACCATCGATCTGTGCCTGAGCCTGTTCGACTGGGCGCCGTTTCGCTCCACCAAGGCCGCCGTCAAGCTGCACACACTGCTGGACCTGCGCAGTTTCACACGGCGGCCAAACGCACAGGCCAAGCGTTCCAGGCGTATGCCGCACCGATGCTGCCTATCCCAAAGAACAGCCGCTGGAACGGGCTGGTCTACTTGCACGGCCTGCTGCCCGAAAAAACGGATGACACGGCATTGAACCGGTTGGTGGTCACCAGTGGTGATTTTGGTCTGGCCTACCTCACCGAACGCTGGGCAGCTCGCTTCGTGAGCGAGTTGTTCCGCAACTACGTGGTGTGCTTCGTTGGCTACAGCATCAATGATCCGGTGTTGCGCTACATGATGGATGCGCTGGCTGCCGACCGGATGCTGGGCGAAGTCACGCCGCAGGCCTGGGCGCTGGGCGACTGCGAGCCAGGGCAGGAACACCGCAAGACCATCGAGTGGGAAGCAAAGGGCGTAACTCCTATCCTGTACGAAGTCCCCGCCGGCAGTCATGACCATTCGGCGCTACACAAAACCTTGCATGCCTGGGCGGAAACCTACCGCGACGGCGTACTGGGCAAGGAGCGCATCGTAGTCAGCCACGCTATCACGCGGCCATCGGCAAGCACGCGACAGGATGATTTCGTTGGCCGAGTGTTGTGGGCCTTGTCCGACAAATCAGGGCTGCCGGCGAAACGCTTTGCAGACTTCAACCCCGCTCCACCACTGTACTGGTTGCTGGAGGCGTTCTCAGACGAACGCTTTCAACACAGTGATCTGGCTCGCTTTGGCGTACCCCCGCGCGACGAGGTGGACGCCAAACTGCGCTTCAGCCTGATTCGCCGACCGGCCCCCTATCCCCTTGCGCCGCCGATGCTGCTGGCTTCCGGTGGAGTTACAGGTAGCCAATGGGACGACGTGATATTTCATCTGGCCCGCTGGCTGGTACGGCATCTGGATGACCCGAGGCTGGTCATCTGGATCGCCCAGCGCGGCGGGCAGTTGCATGACCGTTGGCAGTGGCTGATCGAGCACGAACTGGATCGCTTTGCCTTACTGGAACGTGAAGGCAAGCTCGCCGAGCTGGATGAGATCCGCTCACACGCACCCAAGGCCATCCCCGGGCCGTTGATGCGCACGCTGTGGCACCTGCTGCTCAGCGGACGGGTGAAGTCGCCGTGGCACGATCCCGATCTCTATCGTTGGAAAGGTCGCCTGAAGAGGGGCGGGCTGACTGCCACGCTGCGCCTGGAACTGCGCGACCTGCTCGCGCCCCAGGTGGCATTGAAGCAGCCGTTTCTCTGGAGAGACGGGGCAGAGAACACGGACGAGCCAACGCACATCAAACAATTGGTGGCTTGGGAGCTGGTGCTGGCCGCCGATCACGTGCATTCAGCCCTGCGTGACCTTGCCGACGAGCACTGGGCGTCTGCCTTGCCGCTGCTGCTGGAGGATTTCCAGCAACTTTTGCGGGATGCGCTGGACCTGTTGCGCGAGTTGGGCGAGGCGGACAACCGCAGCGACCGATCGCAATGGGACCTGCCGTCCATCAGTCCGCATTGGCAGAACCGGGGCTTTCGCGACTGGGTGACCCTGATCGAGTTGCTGCGCGATGCGTGGCTCGCGGTTCGCAGCATTGACAGCGCTCGCGCTGCACGGATTGCCCAGACGTGGTTCGATCTGCCGTACCCCACCTTCAAGCGACTGGCCTTTTTTGCCGCCAGCCAGGACGGTTGCATCGCATCCGAGCAGTGGGTGGACTGGCTGTCGGCGGATGGCGCCTGGTGGTTGTGGTCCAACGATACGGGGCGGGAGGTATTCCGGCTATTGGTTCTGCAAGGGGGCCAATTGGCAGGTGCTACGCAGGAGCGTCTGGAGGCCGCCATCGTGGCCGGCCCTCCGCGCGAGATGTACCGGGACGATCTCGAACCAGATCGGTGGCAAGACTTGGTCGCACGTTCAGTCTGGCTGCATCTGGCCAAATTGAATGCATCAGGCCTCGCGCTGGGCGCGCTCGCAGCGGCGCGCTTGGCGGAACTGTCCAGTGCATACCCGCAATGGCAGTTGGCGGGCAATGAACGCGACGAGTTCTCGCACTGGATGAGCGGCACCGGCGATCCGGACTATGAAGAAAGCCGGGACATCGACATCGCGCCTCGCAAGCGACACGAGCTCGTTCAATGGCTGACAAAACCGCAGCCCGAACGACGACCGTTCTATGAGGACACTTGGCGCAATGTCTGCCGAAAGCACCTATTGAACAGTCTGTACGCACTGTGCGATCTGGCACGTGATGGCCTGTGGCCGGCCGGGCGATGGCGGGAGGCACTGCAGGTCTGGAGCGAAGACGGCATGGTGTTGCGGTCTTGGCGATACGCTGCACCACTCGTGCAGACCATGCCCGACACCGTCATTCAGGATATCGCCCACGGCGTGACGTGGTGGATCGAGGCTGCTTCCAAATCGATCAACCGACACGAGGAAATCCTTCTGAACCTGTGTCGTCGCGTCCTGGCTCTGCCGCTAGAAGCAGGTACCGGCATGACGCGCAATGGCGCGCCGATCGATCAGCCTGTCACCGAAGCCATCAATCATCCGGTTGGGCATGTCACGCAGGCGCTGCTCAACCTGTGGTTCAAACGGAATCCGAACGACAACGATCATCTTCCAACCGAAATCGAGCCCTTCTTCACTGAGCTCTGCGATATACGGGTGGACCGATTCCGCCACGGCCGGGTACTGCTGGGTTCGCGATTGATCGCGCTCTTCCGCGTGGATCGAACTTGGACCGAGCAATACCTGTTGCCGCTGTTCAGTTGGAACAATCCGGCAGAAGCGAAAGCCGTGTGGGAAGGCTTCCTCTGGTCGCCGCGCCTCTACCAACCATTGTTGACCGCTTTCAAATCCTCATTCCTCGAAAGCGCACGCCACTACGCTGACTTGGGTGAACACCGCCAGCAGTTCGCGGCCTTCCTGACTTACGCGGCGCTGGGGCCGACCGAGGGTTACACGGTGGAAGAGTTCCGATCCGCGCTTGGGGCGCTTCCTCAAGAGGGATTGGAGGAATCCGCGCAGGCGCTCTCTCAAGCGCTTGAAGGGGCAGGTGATCAGAGGGAAAGTTATTGGAAGAACCGTGTGCAGCCATTCTGGCAACACGTCTGGCCCAAGTCCCGCGACCTTGCCACCCCGCGAATCGCCGAATCGTTGACCCGGCTGATCATTGCTGCCCGATCTGAATTCCCAGAGGCTTTGGCTGCGGTGCAAGACTGGCTGCAACCAATTGAACATCCGCACGACGTTGTGCATCTGCTGCACGAATCGGGTTTATGCAGCCGATTCCCGGCGGATGCACTGAGTCTTCTGGATGCTGTGATTGACGACCAACAGTGGGCCCCTCGGGAATTGGGGCAATGTTTGGACGGGATCGTGCAAGCTGCGCCACTGCTTGCGCAAGACGCCCGATACCAGCGGCTACGAGAGTACTCGCGGAGACGAGGGGTCTGAGGTGGAGGCGACAGATTCCCGCAGCAACCCGCACCAGTGCTCATAAGCTCGGGAGGCCAGTAGGCACATGGTCAACCCACCCGCCACCATCCACCCAAGGGCCCGGCGGCAACGCCGGGCCCTTTGACCTTTGCATGGCGAAGACGCACCCGCAGGCCCTGTGCTCCGAGATGGCCGGCAGCCGCTAACATGGCGCGACCTGCACCGTCCCAGTCCGCCGCCATGAACATCGCCAGCATCCGTACCACCCCCGTGCTCGCCCCGCTGCCGCGGCCGGTGCGCACCGCCTCGGGCACCATAGACCGGTTTCCGCTCGTGCTCATCGACTTGCTCACCGACACCGGCGTCGAGGGCGGGGCCTATGCCCAGGTCTACCTGCCCGAATTGCTGCCCGCGCTGGAGCGCTGTGTCGCGGGCATGGCCGGCATGGTCGTCGGCATGGCGCTCGCGCCGCGCGACGTCCATGCCTTCCTGCTGCGCCGCTGCCGCCTGTTCGGTCTCAAGGGCCTGACCGGCGTGGCCCTGGGAGGCCTGGACATGGCCCTGTGGGACGCCTGGGCGCGCGCCAGGGGGGAGCCGCTGGCGCGCGCCCTCGGCGCCGAGCTGCGCCCGCTCAAGGCCTACAACAGCGTGGGCCTGTACGACGCGCAGTCGGTGGTGGCGATCGCCGAGGAAACCTGTGCCGCCGGCTATGCGGGGCTCAAGATCAAGACCGGGTTTCCGAGCTTCGCGCAGGACCTGTCCGCCGTGCGTGCGGCGCGCCGGGCGCTGGACGACGGCGTGGCGCTGATGGTCGACTACAACCAGTCGCTCGATCCGGTCGAGGCCATGGCGCGCTGCAAGGGGCTGGACGGCGAGGGCCTGGAGTGGATAGAGGAGCCGGTGCTGGCGGACGACCTGGAGGGCTGCGCGCGCATCTCCGACGCAGTGGCCACGCCGATCCAGATCGGCGAGAACTTCCACGGCCCCGCCGAGATGCGCGCGGCGATCGCGGCCCGGGCGATGGACTTGGTGATGCCGGATGCGCAGTACATCCATGGCGTCACCGGCTGGCTGGAGGCGGCCGCGCTGGCGCACCAGGCCGGTCTGCGAATGTCTTCGCACACCTTCCTGGAGGCCAGCTCCCAGCTGCTGTGCGCGACGCCCACCGCCCACTGGCTCGAGGTGCTGGACGCGGCCGGCGGGCTGCGGCGGGCGCCGCTGAAGCTGCGCGACGGGATGCTGCTGCCCTGGGACGCACCCGGCATCGGCCTGGACTGGGACCAGGACGCGGTGGCGCGGCACCGGGTCTGACGGCCCTCGGGGGTTCCCGCTGGCTCAGGGCGCCGCGTCGGGCTCGCCGCAATGCGCCAGGATCTGGGCGCGGGCCGCATCGCGCAGCGCGACCGCGGCGCGCCAGTCAGCGCCCTGGGGTGTCAGGGGCTGGCCCAGGGTCACGGTGATGGGGCCGCGGCGCGGCCGCCAGGTGCCGGCCGGCAGCAGCGCGCGCGTGCCCTCGATCGCGATCGGCAGCACCGGCAGTCCGGCCTCGCAGGCGGCGAGGAAGGCGCCCAAATGGAATTCACGCAGGCCGGCATGCCGCATGAAGGTGCCCTCGGGGAAGACGAACAAGGCGGCGCCGGCGCGCGCCCGCTCGGCCAGGTGGCGGGCGGCTTCCACGCTGCCCTCCAGCACGAAGCGTTCGACGAACTCGGCGCCCAGGCCGCGCAGCAGCAGGCGGGTGCCCGTGCGCTCGAGCAGTTCGCTCTTGGCGACGAACACGAAGGGGCGCGGCAAGGCCGCCATGGCGAGCAGGCCGTCCAGGTAGCTGGCATGGTTGGCCACCGCCACGCAGGCGGTGGCCGGTGGCAGCTGGTCCAGCCCCTGCACGCGCAGCTGCAGGCCGGTCAGGCGCAGCAGCAGGCGTGCGGCCGCGCCGGCGATGCGCCAGCCCAGGGCCGGGCGGCGCAAGGCGACGATGGCCAGCCAGGTCGGCGGCGCGAGCAGGGCCAGCAGGGCCCAGGCCCAGCCGGCCCACAGCAGGTCGATCAGGCGTCCGGTCCAGCGCCTGGCACGCCTGGCCAGCCCTAGCGCCGCCAGCCGCAGCAGTTGCATGCGCACGCTGCGCTGGCTGCCCAGGGCGCCGGCGAGGTAGAGCTCGCGCGTGGCGGCGCGGCGGATCTTGCCGCTCGAGGTCTTGAGCACGCTGTGCGGCGGCGCCAGCACCACCTCGTCCAGCGGCAGGCCGAGCAGGTCCGGCGCCAGCTGCTCGACGGCGCGCTGCAGTTGCTGGCGTTCTTCGGCCGGCTGCAGCCGGGTTTCGACCACGGCCACCAGGCGCTCGCTGGCCGTGGCCGGATCGCTGGCGCCGAACACCGCCACGCAGCCGCGCCGCACGCCGGGCAGGGCGCCCACGGCCTCCTCCAGCTCGTAGGGGTAGAGGTTGCGTCCGCCGCGGATGATCATGTCCTTGACGCGGCCGGTGACGAACAGCTCGCCCTCGGCCAGGTAGCCGAGGTCGCCCGTGTCCAGCCAGTCGCCGCGCCACAGCTTCGCCGTTTCCTCGGGGTTGCGGAAATACCCCGTGGTGGCCGACGGGCCGCGAAACTCGATGCGGCCGACCTGGCGCTCTGGCAGCTCATTTTCCGCGGCGTCGACCACGCGCAATTCGTGTCCGGGCAGCGGCCGGCCGCTGCCGACGAAACGCAGCGCGTCGGCGTCGGCCTCGGCGGCGGGCAGGGCGCGCTGGTCCTGGAAGAAGGGCTCGCGCGCGATGCGGTCGATGCGCGCGCCGCGCCCGGGCAGCGGCACCGTGAGGCCGACCGCGTTTTCGGCCAGGCCATAGGCCGGCGCCATGGCCTCGCGGCGCAGGCCCTGGGCCGCCAGGCGCTCGCAAAAGCGTTCTACCGTATCCGGGCTCACCGGTTCCGCGCCGTTGACCGCGAGCCGCCAGCAGGACAGGTCCAGTCCCGCCAGATCGGCCGCGCTCGCATGGCGCAGCACCAGCTCGTAGGCGAAATTCGGCGCCGCGGACAGGCTGCCGCGGTAGCGGTCGATCACCGACAGCCAGCGCGCCGGGCGGGCCAGGAAGTCCAGCGGCGACATCAGCACCAGCGGGTTGCCGTTGTAGAGGCTGCCGAGCCAGGTGGCGATCAGGCCCATGTCGTGGTAGAGCGGCAGCCAGCTCACGACCACGTCGTCGGCCGTGATCGCCACGGCACGGCTCCAGGCGCGGATGTTGGCGAGCAGGTTGGCGTGGCTGAGCATGACCCCCTTGGGCTTGCCGGTGCTGCCCGAGGTGTACTGCAGCAGGGCCAGGCCGGTCGTGAGGGGCGTGGCCGCGGCCAGGTCGTCGGCGCCCGCGCCCAGCTGCTGCGGCGTGCAGACGCGCTTGAGGCTGGCGGTCTGCGTGGCGAGCAGGCGCGCGACGGCGAGGGCCTCGGTCACGGTGATCAGCACCGGCGCCTGGCAGCTGTCGAGGATGCCGGTCTGGCGCCGCAGGTGGTCTTCGAGCTGCGAGGGGCGCGTCGGCGGGTACATGGGCACCGGCACCCCACCGGCCAGCAGGGCACCGAAGAAGCTGGTGAAGAACGCCAGGCAGGTCGGCAGCATGATGGCCACGGCCTGGCCCGGTGCCAGGCCATCGCGCTGCAGGCCGCAGGCGATGCGGCGCGCGTCATGCAGCAGTTCGCCGTAGCTCAGAGTGCCCAGTTCGGCGCCGTCGCCCAGCAGGCGCACATGCACGCGCTGCGGCGTGCGCGCCGCATGCCATTGCAGGACCTCGACCAGGGTGAGCGCGGCTGTGGGAGCCTCCACCGCGGCGCTGGGCGCAGCCGGCACGGGCTCGGCCTCGGTGGCTGGCGGCGCCTCGGGTTGCGCGCTGAGCAGCGCCGTCAGCAGCTGGCGCGGCGTTTCGGCCTCGGCCAGCGTGGCGGCGGGCAGGCGCACGCCGGCGGCGCGCTCCAGGCGGGCCAGCAGTTCGACGCGTGCCAGGCTGTCCAGGCCCAGGTCGCGCTCGAGGTGGCTGTCCAGTTCGGCGGGGCGCGGCGGCCCGGGGTGGAGTTCGCTCACCAGCTCGCGCAGGATGCGCAGCAGCTCGGTGGCCTCCAGGCGGGGGCCGGGGGAGGGGCGGCCGGTGCTGGGCATGATGCGCTCGGTGGCCGGCGGGGCGTTGTGCATGCCGGCCCTGCTTGGAATCCCAGCCCTGCCCGGGATATGCCGGCCCGCGGCCTCAGTGCGGCTCGCCCTCGGCGGGCTGCGCGATGCCGACGCTGGCGCAGGCCTGCGCAGCATCCTGCGGCGGGGGCGGCTCGCCGCCGTCGATTTCGGCCTGGGTGCGTCCGCAGCCGATGCAGTAGCCGTAATCGTCCATCTGGCACAGGCCAACGCACAGGCTCATGGCGGGGTTCCGTTCATTGTCCAAGGCCGTAGTGTCGCGCATCGCGCAATCCCGTCCGGGTGATAGTGTCATGGCGGTACACTGCCGGCCGACCCGAGACCTACCCCCATGGAGCATTTCCTGGCATGAGCCGCATGCGACTCGACGACATCCTCTACACCCAGGGCTTCGGCACGCGCCGCGTCTGCGCGGGCCTGGTCCAGCAGGGGCATGTGGCGGTGGCGGGGCAGATCCAGACCGACCCGGCCCAGGAATTCGAGGCCGAGGGCCTGCGTTTCAGGGTGCAGGGCACGGACTGGGCCTTCCACCAGAAGGCCTACCTGATGCTGCACAAGCCCGCGGGCACCGAGTGCTCGCAGAAGCCCTCGACCTGGCCCAGCGTCTACACCCTGCTGCCGGGCCCGCTGCGCCAGCGGCCGCAAAAGGGTGCGGTGCAGGGGGTGCAGGCGGTGGGCCGGCTGGACCAGGACACCACGGGCCTGCTGCTGCTGACCGACGACGGCGCCTTCATCCACCGCATGAGCTCGCCGCGCCGCCACGTGCCCAAGGTCTACGAAGTCATGACCAAGCACCCGCTCGACCAGGCCCAGGTGCAGCGCCTGCTGGCCGGCGTGGTGCTGGACGACGACCCCAGGCCGGTCCGCGCGGCGGCCTGCGAGGCGCTGGACAGCCACCAGCTGCGGCTGACGCTGACCGAGGGCAAGTACCACCAGGTCAAGCGCATGGTGGCGGCCGTGGGCAACCGGGTCGAAGCCCTGCACCGCTCGCAGATCGGCGGCCTGCGCCTGCCGCCGGACCTGGCGCCGGGCCAGTGGCGCTGGCTGGGGGCCGAGGCGCTGGCCAGCATCGCGGCCTGAACATTGAACTTGTATCGAGAGAAAGAAAGGACAGCACCATGGCCATGGACGTGATCGACTACCGGCTGCTCGGCAGCGAGATGCAGTTCGTCGAGATCGAGCTCGACCCCGGCGAGGCCGCGATCGGCGAGGCCGGCAGCCTGATGTACATGGAGGCCGGCATCGCCATGGACACGGTGTTCGGCGACGGCAGCGCCGCCCAGGGCGGTCTGCTGGGCAAGCTGCTCGGCGCCGGCAAGCGGCTGGTGACCGGCGAGTCGCTGTTCACCACGGTCTACGCCAACCAGGGCGCCACGCGGCAGAAGCTGGCCTTCGCCGCCCCCTATCCCGGCAAGATCATGCCCATGGACCTGCGTCAGCTCGGCGGCACCCTGGTCTGCCAGAAAGACGCCTTCCTTTGCGCGGCGCGCGGCGTGGCCTTGGGGATCGCCTTCCAGCGCAAGCTGGGCGTGGGCTTCTTCGGCGGCGAGGGTTTCATCATGCAGAAGCTCGAGGGCGACGGCCTGGCCTTCGTGCACGCTGGCGGCACCGTGGTGCGGCGCGAGCTCGCCGCGGGCGAGCTGCTGCGCGTGGACACGGGTTGCGTGGTGGCCTACACGCCGGGCGTGGACTTCGACATCGAGTACGTGGGCAAGGTCAAGACCGCCCTGTTCGGCGGCGAGGGCCTGTTCTTCGCCCGCCTGTCGGGCCCCGGCACGGTGTGGTTGCAGAGCCTGCCGTTCAGCCGCCTGGCCAGCCGCGTGTTCGCGGCCGCGCCGCAGCAGGGCGGGCGGCGCGAGGAGGGCTCGGTGCTCGGCGGCTTTGCGGCCGGCGGGCTGCTGGGCGGCTTGGTCGGCGGCGACGACGAGTAGGCTTCAGGCGGAACGCAGGAAATCCGCGATCGCCGCGGTCACGGCCCCGGCCTGGTCGCGGTGCGGCGAATGGCCGCAGGCCGGCAGTTCGAGCAGCCGGGCCTGGGGCGCGGCGGCCGCGATGTCGTGGATCTGGGCCAGCGTGCCGTAGGGGTCCTCGATCCCCTGGATGGCCAGTAGCGGCGCACCGATGCGGCGGCAGTCCTGGCGGATGTCGAAGTCGCGGAATTCGGGGCTGAGCCAGACCTCGTTCCATTGCCAGAAGGCGCAGTCCACGTCGGTGTGGTGGCGCGCCAGGCGCGCGCGCAGGTCGCCAGACAGGTAGGCTTCGCGCGCCTGGGCGATGGCCTGCACCGACAGCTCCTCGACGATCACATGGGGGGCCAGCACCACGCAGGCCGCCACTGGGTGCCGGCTGGCGTGCAGCAGGGCGATGGTGGCGCCGTCCGAATGGCCGACCAGCACCGGACGCACGATCTCCAGGCGCTCCAGCAGCGCCGGCAGCACTTGCAGCGCCTCGCGGTGCATGTAGTCGGGCCGCAGGCGCCCGCTGCGGCGGCCGTCGCGCTCGGCCGGCTCGCCGCGCACATCGGGCGTGGGGGCGGAGCGGCCGTAACCCTGGCGCGAATAGACCAGGCCCGCCCGGCCCGTGGCCGCGCAGACTTGGGCCGGCCAGTCGCGCCACATGGCGACCGAGCCCAGGCCCTCGTGCAGGAAGACCAGGGGCGCTGCCGCGGTCGCCGCGGGTGCCGGGATCTGCTCGATTTCTAGGCGTATGCCGTTGATGTCCACCGAATTCATCCGTCGAATGTTAAGGGGGAGATGCGCGTCCCGGTGCCATACGCCGGATACACTCGAAAATCGTCGTGAAAGTGTGTATTTGTGAAAATTCTGTTTCGTCGCCTGGCCTGGCTGGGCTGTCTGTGGGCGCTGCTGGCGCCCGCCGCTGAAGCTTCTACCCCTCCGGTTTTCGTGCTCAACTCGCTGGACGGCGACGTCAGCGTGGTCGATCCGGTCAGCTGGACCGAGACCCGGCGCATTCCGACCGGCAAGGAGCCGCACCACCTCTACCTCACGCCGGACGGCAAGTCGGTCATCGTGGCCAACGCGCTGAGCGACTCGCTGACTTTCATCGATCCGCGCACCGCCGAGGTGCAGCGCACGGTGCGCGGCATAGTCGACCCTTATCAGCTGCGCTTTTCGCCCGACATGAAGTGGTTCGTCACGGCCGCCAACCGGCTCAACCACATCGACATCTACCGCTGGGATGGGCGCGACATGAGCCTGGTCAAGCGCATTTCCACCGGCAAGACGCCCAGCCACCTGTGGATAGACAGCAAGAGCACGACCATCTGGTCCACCATGCAGGACAGCGACGAGTTGGTGGCCATCGACCTGGCGAGCCAGACCATCAAGTGGCGCGTCAAGACCGGCGCCATGCCGGCCGACCTGTTCGCCACCCCCGACGACCGGCTGCTGCTGATCGGCCTGACCGGTGGCGACGGCGTCGAGGTCTACGACGTGAAGGGCAAGGAGGCACGCCTGGTGCGCAAGATTCCCACCGGCCTGGGCGCCCATGCCTTCCGCGCGCTGGGCGACCGCCGCCATGTGCTGGTCAGCAACCGCGTCGCCAACAGCATCAGCAAGATCGACTACCAGAGCCTGCAGGTGGTCGCCAACTACCCGGCGCCTTCGGGCCCGGACTGCATCGACGTCTCGGCCGATGGCAAGACCCTGATGGTGGCCTCGCGCTGGGCCAGGAAGCTCACCGTGATCGACATGGCCACGGGCAACGTGGTGCGCCAGGTGGGCGTGGGCAAGTCGCCGCACGGCGTCTGGACCCTGAACCATGCGCCGCGCCTTTAAGGCGGCGCTGGCCGCGCTCGGCATCGCGGCCGGCCTGGTCGGCACGGCAGCCCAGGCACAGGGCACTCCCCAGCCGGCCTGCACCCGGCCGCTGTACCTGACCTTCGACACCGGCCACATGGGCGTGGCGCCCCTGGTGGCCGAGGTGCTGCGCCGCCAGCAGGTGCGCGTGACCTTCTTCGCGGCCAACGAGCGCACCCAGGAGGGCGACGGCAGCCTGGGCGCGCACTGGGCGCCCTGGTGGAAGGCGCGCGCGGCCGAGGGCCACGAGTTCGCGTCCCACACCTGGGACCATGCCTACTGGCGTGGCGATCTGCCCGGCATCGAACCACGCTTTCGCATCCGCCCCTCGGCCGGGGCCTTTGCCGGGCGCGAGTTCACCTGGGACGCTGCCAAATACTGCGAGAGCGTCGCCTACGCGGCCGAACGGCTGGAGGACCACACGGGCAGGAAGCCGCTGCCGCTGTTCCGCGCCCCGGGCGGAAAGACCTCGCCGCGCCTGCTCGCGGCGGCCCGAGCCTGCGGCTACGAGCATGTGGGCTGGTCGCCGGCCGGCTTTCTGGGCGACGAATTGCCGAGCGAGAAATTCAGCAACGAGGCGCTGCTGGAGCGGGCGCTCAGGGACATACGCGCCGGCGACATCCTGGTCGCCCACCTGGGCATCTGGTCGCGCCGCGAAGCCTGGGCGCCGGCGGTGCTGGAGCCGCTGATCGTGGGATTGAAGGCGCGCGGCTTCTGCTTCGAGACCCTGCGCCAGCATCCGGCCTACCGCGGCTGGATCGCCCAGCACGGTTGAGCTTGCCGTGGACGCCCTGAGCGAGCTGTTTTCCACCGTGCAGCAGTGGCTGTTCGAGGCCCTGGTGCAGCCCGCCATGTTCTCCCTGGGAATGGGCAACCTGCTGGAGGACGGCTATACGGCGACCGGCTGGCTGCTGGTGGGCCTGCTGCAGATCGCCGTGCTGGTGGCGGTGTTCGGCCCGCTGCAGCGCTGGCGCCCGGTCGAGCCCGTGACCGACCGCCAGACAATACGCACCGACATCCTCTACACCCTGATCCACCGGCTGGGACTGTTCCGCGTGGCGATGTTCCTCACGCTCGAACCGCTGTTCGACGATCTGTTCGGCGCGCTGCGGGTGGCGGGCTGGCACACCTGGCACCTGGACGAGCTGTGGCCCGGCGTCACGGATCAGGCCCTGGTCAGCCTGCTGATCTACCTGGTGGCCTTCGATTTAGTCGACTACTGGCTGCACCGCGCCCAGCACCACTTCCACTGGTGGTGGCAGCTGCACGCGCTGCACCACGCGCAGCGCCAGATGACGATGTGGAGCGACAACCGCAACCACCTGCTGGACGACCTGCTGCGTGACTGCCTGATCGTGGTCCTGGCACAGGGCATAGGCGTGGCGCCGGGCCAGTTCGTCGCCATCGTCGCCTTCACCCAGCTCAGCGAGAGCCTGCAGCACACCAATCTGCGGCTGTGGTTCGGCCCGGTCGGCGAGCGCCTGTGGATCAGTCCGCGCTTTCACCGTCTGCACCACAGCGTCGGGCTGGGCCACGAGAGCTCCGGCAAGGGCACGCTGGGTGGCTTTAATTTCGGCGTGCTGCTGCCCTGGTGGGACATGCTGTTCGGCACCGCGAACTTCGAGCTGCGCTACGACCCCACGGGGGTGCGCGACCAGGTGGAGCAGGGGCGGGACTATGGCCGCGGCTTCTGGGCGCAGCAACTGCTGGGACTCAAGCGCCTGCTTGGTCGCGCCTGAACGGGTGCGCGAGAGCCCGGCCTGGGCCGGCCGCCACCTCGGGTTATGCTCCCGCCATGACGCTGTTCCTGGACTCCTTCTGGCGCGCCGTGGCTTACTGCATGCATCCGCGCGTGATCGCCCTGTCCTTCCTGCCCCTGGTGGCGATGGTCGCCCTGGCCCTGGGCCTGGGTTATCTCTACTGGGAGCCGGCGCTCGACGGCGTGCGCGCCATGCTCGAGGGCTCGGACCTGCTGACCCAGCTCTGGCGGTGGCTGGAGGGCCTGGGCCTGGGCCAGCTCAAGACCGTGCTGGCGCCGCTGATCGTGATCTTCGCCGTCACGCCGCTGATCGTCGTGTTCTCGCTGCTCGCGGTCGGCCTGACCATGGCGCCGGCCCTGGTCAGGCTGGTGGCCGAGCGCCGCTTCGCCCATCTCGAGCGCAAGCGCGGCGGCTCGCTGGCGCTGAGCCTGCTGTGGTCGTTCGGCTCCACGCTGCTGGCCCTGGTCGCGCTGGTGCTGTCCCTGCCGCTGTGGCTGGTGCCGCCGCTGATCCTGGTGCTGCCGCCCCTGATCTGGGGCTGGCTGACCTACCGCGTCATGGCCTTCGATGCCCTGGCCGAGCATGCGAGCAAGGACGAGCGCCAGGAAATCCTGCGCCGCCACCGGCTCTGGCTGCTGGGCATAGGCGTGCTCACGGGCTACCTGGGCGCGGCGCCCAGCATCGTCTGGGCCTCAGGCGCGCTGTTCGCGGCGGCCTTCGTGATCCTGGTGCCGGTGGCGATCTGGATCTACACCCTGGTGTTCGCCTTCGCCTCGCTCTGGTTCGCGCACTACAGCCTGGCGGCGCTGGAGCGCCTGCGCGCCGAGCGGCCGCCCGTGGCTCGGCCGGTCGAACCAGTGGCCGCCGAGACGCTAGCATTGCGGGATGAATCCCCAGCCATCCCCCCGTCCGGCGCCTGAATCCGCAGGCAGCCAGCCCGAGGCCTTCGGCCTGATCATCATCGGCGACGAGATCCTGTCGGGCAAGCGCGCCGACAAGCACCTGCCCAAGGTGATCGAGCTGCTGGCCGCGCGCGGCCTCTCGCTGGCCTGGGCCGAGTACGTGGGCGACTCGCCCGAGCGCATCACCGCCACACTGCGCCGCGCCTTTGCTTCCGGCGAGGTGGTGTTTTCCTGCGGCGGCATAGGCGCGACACCGGACGACCACACGCGCCAGTGCGCGGCGCGCGCGCTGGGCGTGGACCTGCTGCTACACCCTCAGGCCGAGGCCCTGATCCGCGAGCGCATGCAGGACGTGGCGCGCGAGCAAGGCCTGAGCTACGAGCCGGACCGCGCCGACAACGTGCATCGCCTCAACATGGGGGTGTTTCCGCGCGGCGCGCAGATCATCCCCAACCCCTACAACAAGATCCCCGGCTTTTATTGCACGGCGAGCAGCGCCGGGCCGTCCCAAGCTGCGCGGCCCCCCTCGGGGGGCAGCGACTCACACGAAGCGGGGGAGCGTGGCGGCACGGTCTATTTCGTGCCGGGCTTTCCCGTCATGGCCTGGCCCATGATCGAGTGGGTGCTGGAGCAGCAATATGCCCAGCATTTCAGCCGCGGGGCGCGGGTCGAGAAATCCATCATCGTCTACGGCGCCATGGAGGCCACGCTGACCCCGCTGATGGAGTCCATCGAGCAGCAGCATGCCGGCGTCAAGGTGTTCAGCCTGCCCAGCGTCGACCACCCGCAGTACGGCCGGCACATCGAGCTCGGCGTCAAGGGCGATCCGGCCCTGGTGGAGCCGGCCTATGCGGCCCTGCTGATTGGGCTGCAGGCATTTGACCTAAAATTGGGCCCCGAATTGGTGCGTTAAACAAAAGCACCCAATATGGTGCATTATTGATGCACCATATTGGCTCAATCCTTTGGATGCATGGCTATTTTTACTTGCGCCTGCCTGCCTTTGCGCCATGCAAGTCAAGGCACAATACCGGCTTCCCGGCCAGCCTGGCCGCCGCTTGCGCTGGCACAGAAACTGCATCCCGGTCCACGTTTAGTTTTTACCACCCATCCAAACAGGAGAACCTGATGGCCAAGAGCGTCGCAGACGTCATGAAGATGGTGAAGGAGAACGAGGTCAAGTTTGTTGACTTCCGCTTCACCGATACCCGCGGCAAAGAGCAGCACGTGACCGTGCCGATTTCGCACTTTGACGAGGACAAGTTCAGCGACGGCCACGCCTTCGACGGCTCCTCGATCGCCGGCTGGAAGGGTATCGAAGCTTCCGACATGCTGCTGATGCCGGACTCGAACACGGCCAACGTCGACCCCTTCTTCGAAGAGTCGACCCTGATCCTGACCTGCGACGTGCTCGAGCCGGGCGACGGCAAGGCCTACGACCGCGATCCGCGCTCGATCGCCAAGCGCGCCGAAGCCTACCTCAAGGCCTCCGGCCTGGGCGACACCGCCTACTTCGGACCGGAGCCCGAGTTCTTCATCTTCGACGGCGTGCGCTGGAAGAACGACATGAGCGGAGCCTCCTTCGAGATCGAGGAGTACGAAGCCCCCTGGAACACCGGCGCCAAGCTCGAAGGCGGCAACCGCGGCCACCGTCCCACGGTCAAGGGCGGCTACTTCCCCGTGCCCCCGGTCGACAGCATGCAGGACATGCGCGCCGAGATGTCGCTGATCCTCGAGTCGCTGGGCATCCCGGTCGAAGTGTTCCACCACGAAGTGGCGGGCGCGGGCCAGAACGAAATCGGCACCAAGTTCAGCACCCTGGTCGAGCGCGCCGACTGGACGCAGATGCTCAAGTACGTGGTGTGGAACGTGGCCAACGCCTACGGCAAGACCGCCACCTTCATGCCCAAGCCCCTGGTCGGCGACAACGGCTCCGGCATGCACGTGCACCAGTCGGTCTGGAAGGACGGCAAGAACCTGTTCGCGGGCAGCGGCTACGCCGGCCTGTCCGACTACGCTCTGTACTACATCGGCGGCATCATCAAGCATGCCCGCGCGCTGAACGCGATCACCAACCCCGGCACCAACAGCTACAAGCGCCTGGTGCCCGGCTTCGAAGCCCCGGTCAAGCTGGCCTACTCCAGCCGCAACCGCTCGGCCTCGATCCGCATTCCGCACGTCGCCAGCGACAAGGCCCGCCGCATCGAGGCGCGCTTCCCCGATCCCCTGGCCAACCCCTACCTGTGCTTCTCGGCCCTGCTGATGGCCGGTCTGGACGGCGTGGAGAACAAGATCCATCCGGGCGAAGCCGCCACCAAGGACCTGTACCACCTGCCGCCGGAAGAGGACGCGCTGGTGCCCACCGTCTGCCACAGCCTGGACCAGGCCCTCGAGTACCTGGACAAGGACCGCGCCTTCCTGACCAAGGGCGGCGTGTTCACCGACTCCATGATCGACGCCTACCTCGAGCTGAAGATGGCCGAAGTCACGCGCTTCCGCATGGCCGTGCACCCGGTCGAGTACGACATGTACTACTCGCTCTGATCCACACCCCTGTGTGGCTCGAAAAGGACGGCGCAAGCCGTCCTTTTTGTTTGGGGTGGCCCTTTCGTTGAGAAGGTCCCGGAATTGCCCCATACTCGGGAGCAGCGAACGCCTCGGGTCGAGGCGAGGAATTGCATGAAGTTTGTCTCCTGCCTGCTGTTCTCCATCCCTGTCGCGTCGGCCCTGCTGCCGGCTCCGGCGCTGGCCCAGGACCGCATCTACCGCTGCGGCAACGAATACACCAACAAGCCCACCGAGGCCCAGATGCGCCAGTGCAAGCTGGTGCAGGGCGGCAACGTCACGGTGGTGCAGGGTACGCGCCCGGCCGCCTCGGGTACTGCCCCTGCCGTGGCGCGGCCGGCGGCTTCGGGTGCGCCCGGCCAGCGCGTGGGCTCGGACGAGCAGCGCGCGCGCGACGCCGACGCGCGCGCCATCCTGGAGGCCGAGCTGAGGAAGGCCGAGGCGCGCCACGCCGAGCTGCTCAAGGAATACAACAACGGCGAGCCCGAGAAGCTGGGCCCCGAGCACCGCAACCACCAGAAGTACCTGGATCGCGTGGCCGAGCTCAAGGCGGCCGTCGCGCGCAGCGAGAGCGACGTCGCGGGCATCAGGCGCGAGCTGGCGCGCCTGGGCGTCGCGGTGCCTGCGTCAAAATAGTCGGCTTGAAAAAGCCCAGCCCCCACCCCTCCCGTTTCCTCGCTTTCGATTTGCTGGCCACCCTGGTGGCCGTGGTGCGCAGCGATGGCGTCGTCCTGTTCGCCAACTCGGCGCTGGAGGACGCGATAGGCATGTCGCGCCGCAGCATCGAGGGCGCGCAGTTCCCCGAATGTTTCGCCGAGCCGCAGGTGCTGCGCAACGCGCTCGAGGGCGCGCGCAGCAACGAGTTCGCCGCGCTGCGCTACGACGCCCAGCTCAAGCGCCAGCACCACGATCCGCTGCCGGTGCACGTGATCGTGGCGCAGACCGAGCGGCCCGGCGAGATCGTGATCGAGCTGCTGCCGCTGGAGGCCCAGGCCAGGCAGGACCGCGAGGAGCGCCTGATCGACCAGGCGCAGGCCAACAAGGAGCTGATCCGCAACCTCGCGCACGAGATCAAGAACCCTTTGGGCGGGATACGCGGCGCGGCCCAGCTGCTCGAGATGGAGATGGAGTCCAAGGAGCTGACCGAGTACACCCAGGTCATCATCCACGAGGCGGACCGCCTGCAGACCCTGGTCGACCGCCTGCTCGCGCCGCACCGCCGCCCGCATGTGGTGGGCGACGTCAACATCCACGAGGTCTGCGAGCGCGTGCGCTCGCTGATCCTGGCCGAGTTCCCCCGCGGCCTGCGCGTGGTGCGCGACTACGACACCTCGATCCCCGAGTTCCGTGGCGACCGCGAGCAGCTGATCCAGGCCCTGCTCAACATCGCGCACAACGCGGCGCACGCGCTGGCCGAAGGCATCGCGGCCGGCGAGGCCGAGCTCGTTTTCCGCTCGCGCATCGCGCGCCAAGTCACCTTCGGCAAGCAGCGCTACCGACTGGCATTGGAATTGCATGTGATCGACAACGGGCCTGGCGTGCCAGACTCGATCAAGGACCGCATCTTCTTCCCGCTGATCTCGGGACGCGAAGGCGGCTCCGGCCTGGGGCTCACGCTGGCGCAGACCTTCGTCCAGCAGCACCATGGCCTGATCGAGTGCGACAGCGTGCCGGGCCGTACGGATTTCAAGATACTGATTCCGTTGCCGTAACCTGTTTGACCTGAGGGGACACTAAGCACATGAAGCCGATCTGGATCGTAGACGATGACCAATCCATCCGCTTCGTGCTGGAGAAGGCGCTGCTGCGCGAAGACCTTCCCACGCGCAGCTTCACCAACCCGCGTGAGGTGCTGCAGGCGCTGGAGCATGACGGCGGCGAGGGCGGCCCGCAGGTGCTGGTGAGCGACATCCGCATGCCCGGCGGCTCGGGCCTGGACCTGTTGACCAAGGTCAAGGAAAAGCTGCCCGGCCTGCCGGTCATCATCATGACCGCCTTCTCCGACCTCGACAGCGCGGTCTCGGCCTTCCAGGGCGGCGCCTTCGAATACCTGCCCAAGCCCTTCGACCTGCCCAAGGCCGTGGAGCTGATCCGCCGCGCCGTCGAGGAAAGCCAGCGCGAGGAAGTGGCCGAGGAGCGCATGGCCGCCGCGCCCGAGATGCTGGGCCAGGCACCGGCCATGCAGGACGTGTTCCGCGCCATCGGGCGGCTGTCGCAGAGCAACGTGACGGTGATGATCACCGGCGAGTCGGGCTCGGGCAAGGAACTGGTGGCGCGCGCGCTGCACAAGCATTCGCCGCGCGCCAACGGCCCCTTCGTCGCGATCAACACCGCCGCCATCCCCAAGGACCTGCTCGAGAGCGAGCTGTTCGGCCACGAGCGCGGGGCCTTCACCGGCGCGCAGACCATGCGCCGCGGGCGCTTCGAGCAGGCCGAGGGCGGCACCCTGTTCCTCGACGAGATCGGCGACATGCCGTTCGACCTGCAAACCCGTTTGCTGCGCGTGCTCTCGGACGGGCATTTCTACCGCGTGGGTGGCCACAACGCGGTCAAGGCCAATGTGCGCGTGATCGCCGCCACGCACCAGGACCTGGAGCAGCGCGTCAAGGAAGGCGTGTTCCGCGAAGACCTGTTCCACCGCCTCAACGTGATCCGCCTGCGCCTGCCGGCGCTGCGCGAGCGCCGCGAGGACGTGGCCATGCTGACGCGCCATTTCCTGCAGCAAAGCGCGCGCCAGCTCGGCGTCGAGCCCAAGCGCATCTCCGACGCCGCGCTGTCCCGGCTGATGGCCTTCGGCTTCCCGGGCAACGTGCGCCAGCTCGAGAACATCTGCCACTGGCTCACGGTGATGGCGCCGGCCCAGGTGATCGAGGCCAAGGACCTGCCGCCCGAGGTGCTGGACGTGCCGACCCTGGGCGCCGAGCCGCGGCCCGAGGCGGCTGGGTCCGCCCCGGCCGCGAGCCCTGTACCGGCCGCCGAGGCGCCGCTGGCCCAGGCCCTGCCCGTGCTGCAGCAGGGCAGCACCGAGGCCCTGGGTTGGGAGCAGGGGCTGGAGGCCGAGGCTCAGGCCTTGCTGGCCGCCGGCCGCCACGACGTGTGGGACGCGCTGACCCGCCGCTTCGAGTCCAAGCTGATCCTGACCGCGCTGGCCAGCACGCGCGGGCGCCGCATCGAGGCCGCGCACAAGCTCGGCATAGGCCGCAACACCATCACGCGCAAGATCCAGGAGCTGGGCCTGGAGTAGGACGCCCCCCGACGCGGCCTGCGGCCGCCTCCCCCCACTGGGGGGCGGCGCGGCCGCTTGGGGCGGCCCGGCGCGGCGCGCCCCCGGATGCGAGGTTGGACGGCGGCTACGCCAGTTCCACCACTACAGGAGCGTGGTCGCTGGGCTGCTTGTTCTTGCGCGGCGCGCGGTCGATGTTGCAGGACTGCACCCTGGCCTTGAGCGCCTCGCTGACCAGGATGTGATCGATGCGCAGGCCGCGGTTCTTCTGGAAGCCCAGCATGCGATAGTCCCACCAGGAATAGCTTTTCTCGGGCTGCTCGAACAGGCGGTAGGCGTCGTGCAGGCCCAGCTCCAGCAGGGCCTTGAACTGGTCGCGCTCCTGGGTCGTGTGGTGTATGGTCTCGCGCAGGCCCTCGGGATCGTAGGAGTCGCGGTCCTCCGGCGCCACGTTGAAGTCGCCCAGCAGCACCAGCCGCGGATGCGCGGACAGCTCCGCACGCACCTGCTCGCGCAACGCGTCCTGCCAGCGCATCTTGTAGGCGAACTTCTCGCTGCCCGGTTCCTGGCCGTTGACGAAGTAGCCATTGACCACGCGCAACTCGCCCGCCGGCGTGTCCAGCGTGGCGCTGATGACGCGCGACTGCTCGTCGGCAAAGCCAACGATGTTGCGCACCACCTCGCGTGGCGGCGTGCGGCTCAGGATGGCGACGCCGTTGTAGGTCTTCTGGCCGAGTACCGCGCTGTGGTAGCCCGCGGCCTCGAGCTCAACCAGCGGGAATTTGTCGTCGCTGAGCTTGAGCTCCTGCAGGCACAGCACGTCGACCGGCTGGGCGGCGAGCCAGTCCAGCACCTGAGGCAGGCGCACGGCGAGGGAGTTGACGTTCCAGGTGGCAATTTTCATGGTCGGGCTTTCCTCGGTCGGCGGGGACTTGGCTTCAGACATGCAGCAGGGCCAGGCCGCCGATCGCGACGCCTATGCCGCCCATGGCGAACATGCCCCATTCCAGCCATTTCCTGCGCGTCAAGAGCGCGATCGCGGCCAGCGCGATCGCCACCTGGAGCGCCGTCGTGGCCTGGGCCCAGCGGTGGTGTTCGTGCATCTGCGCATCCGAGCGGTCGTCCCAGGCCTTGGCCTCGGCCTCCAGCTTCTCGGCGCCGGTCTTGATCTCGGCCTTCTCGGTCTTGTAGCGCTTGATCTCGTCGGTGTAGAAGGCCTTGCGCCCTTCGGGGGCCAGCTCCAGCGCCAGCTCGCTGAGGTTCTGCTTGCTGCTCTTGGCCTGGTAGTAGTTCCACTGGTTGGACGCCTCGGTCTTCTTGATCGCGGCGTTGTTCTTGTACAGGCCCGCGTTGGCCTGGGTGGCGCCGCCCATGTAGCCGAAGATGGCGCCCACCGTCGCGATGATGGCGGTGAACAGCGCGATCTGGTTGGTCATGGACTTGGCGCTGGCGTCCTCGTCTGCGTGGCCGTGATGGCCCTGCTGGGCGTGTTCGAGTTCGTGGTCGTGCGGGCCGTGTACGTGAAAGCCGTGTCCGGACATGGTTCAGTGTTCCTCGGGAATGTGGTGGTAGGTGACGAAGCTGTAGGCCAGGCCGGTGGCCGACACATGGCGCTCGCGTGCGGTCTCTACCCAGCCCGGGCCGAAGTTCGGAGCAAAGGCGTCGCCCTCGAAGTCCTGCTCGATCTCGGTGACGACCGCGCTGCTGGCCAGGGGCAGGGCCTGGGCGTACAGCTCGGCGCCGCCGATCACCCAGGCGTCGCCGTCAGCCGGGCACAAGGCCATGGCCTCGGGGATGGAGCCGGCGCGCAGCGCGCCCTCGGCTTGCCAGCCGGCTTGTCGCGTGACCACGATGTTGAGCCGGCCAGGCAGCGGGCGAAAGCGCGGCGGCAGCGAATCCCAGGTCTTGCGGCCCATGATCACCGGGCAGCCCAGCGTGGTGCGCTTGAAGTGGGCCAGGTCTTCCGGCAGCTGCCAGGGCAGGGTGTTGCGCAGGCCGATCACGCCGTTGGCGGCTCGGGCAAAGATCAGGTGCAGTTTCATCGGGGCGGTGGCCGCGCCGCGGGAGCGGGCGGCTCCAGGTGGGGCAGGGGCGGTCAGACGGCGACGGGCGCCTTGATCGCCGGATGGCACTCGTAGCCCAGCACCTCGAAGTCCTCGTATTCGTATTCGAAGATCGAGGCCGGCCGGCGCTGGATGCGGAGTTGCGGGTAGGGGTAGGGCGTGCGCGAGAGCTGCAGCGCCACCTGTTCCTGGTGGTTGCTATAGATGTGGCAGTCGCCGCCGGTCCAGATGAAGTCGCCCACGGCCAGGTCGCACTGTTGCGCCACCATGTGGGTCAGCAGGGCGTAGCTCGCGATGTTGAAGGGCACGCCCAGGAAGATGTCGGCGCTGCGCTGGTAGAGCTGGCAGCTGAGCTTGGCCGGTTCGCCAGCCACCTGCGATGGCGCGACGTAGAACTGGAAGAAGGCATGGCAGGGCATCAGCGCCATCTTGGGCAGGTCCGCCACGTTCCAGGCGCTGACGATGATGCGGCGCGAGTCCGGGTTGGTCTTGAGGGTCTTGATGACCTCGGCGATCTGGTCGATGTGGCCGCCGTCGGGCGTGGGCCAGCTGCGCCACTGCACGCCGTAGACCGGTCCCAGGTCGCCGTCTTCGCGCGCCCATTCGTCCCAGATCGTCACGCCGCGCTCGCGCAGCCAGTGGTTGTCCGAGGAGCCCTGGAGGAACCACAGCAGCTCGTGAATGATGGACTTGAGGTGCACCTTCTTGGTGGTCACCAGCGGAAAGCCTTCGCCGAGGTCGAAGCGCATCTGGTAGCCGAACACGCTCTTGGTGCCGGTGCCCGTGCGGTCGGTCTTGGGCGTGCCATGCGTGTCCACATGGCGCATGAAGTCTTCGTATTGGTGGCGGATGGGGCGTGGATGCATGTCAATAGCCTCCCAGCAATATGTCGAGGGCTTCCTGGATGAGGGCCTGTTGTGGCGCGAGATTGGCCACCGCGCGCCGCAGTTCGTTGGAGGGAACGGCGCCAAGGGCCGCGGTGTTCAAGACCACGTTCTTTCCCTGTACCACCAGATCCGGGTTGAGGTCGCGTACGCGCGCATGAAACCGGCTGGCCGCGTGCAGCGGTATCACCACCCGCGTCTCGATGTCAACGAATGTGTTCTGCACATCGAGAAGGTAGGGGACTGCGATACGGTCTTCGCTGTCCGGATTGGGGTAGACATCAAAGCGCGCCATCGGCTCAGGTCGCCTTCTGTTCGCCGTCGTGCATCTTTCCGTCGCCGAGGCTGCGTGCAAAGCTGCGGTACTTGGCCAGTGGTAGGCCTTCGCGCCGAACGCGCTCGTTGTATGCTTCGAACGCCTCCTTGTTGTCGTCGCGCCATTTTTCCCAATACCGGCGCTTCACCTCTTCGGCCAGCAGCGCATCGACGGTTTGCGACAGGTTCATGCCCAGCTCGCGTGCCATCTCCAGAACCTTGGCGTTGAGCGAGAGGTTGGTGGCTTTCTTGGGGGCTTTGTCGAACTGGAGCATGGCGCACTCCCGGCGGATGAATGTGGAAATTATATGCGCATGCTTCGTGCGCAAAGGGCGATGTCGTCCAGGCCATGAGGTTGCTGCGTCGCCGAGACTGCCGGCTACGACGCGGCATACCGCAAAGTCTGTTCCGTCGGATAAACTGGGTTTCCCGGATCAGCCTGCGGCTTGCGTTCCCGCGTTGAGTCTGGCGCTTTGCGCCAGATGCGCAGGGAGCGCGAATGCCGCCCAATCGCTTGAGCTGAACCGCAAGCCCCCGATTGATTCCGCACCAAGGAGAAGCAGCCATGCCCGCTTACGTGATTGCAGATGTGGAGGTCGTCGACAGCTCCGGATACGAGGAGTATCGTCAGAAAGTGCCCGCAACGATCGCCGCTTACGGGGGGCGATACATCGCCCGTGGTGGAGCGACAGAGGTGCTTGAAGGCGCCTGGTCGCCCAAACGCTGCGTGGTCCTTGAATTCCCAAGCATGGCCCAAGTCCGGGCGTGGTGGGCGTCCCCCGAGTATCAGCCTCTTCGGGCCATTCGCGAGCGAACGGCAAGGTCCAATCTGGTTGTTACCGAAGGCCTTTGAGCCGATTCCCTCGGCCCTGCCGCAAGCATCGCGTCGCGCTGAGGCCCCCTGAAGCTGCATCCGTGATGCATGCACGACCACGCCCCGTCATTGCCATCCATGGCGGCGCCGGCGCCACGGCCGTCGACGGCCACGACGCGCGGCAGGAGGCGGCCTACCACGCGGCCCTGCGGGACGTGCTGCTGGCGGCGCAGCATCTGCTGGCCGGCGGCGGCAGCGCGCTCGACGCGGTCTGCCTGGCGGTGGAGATGCTCGAGGACTGTCCGCTGTTCAACGCCGGCCGGGGTGCGGTTTTCACTCGGGAGGGCACGCACGAACTGGACGCGGCCGTGATGGACGGGGCCACGCTGTGCGCCGGTGCCGTGGCCTGCGTGCGCCGGGTGCGCCATCCCGTGCGCGCCGCACGGGCCGTGATGGAGCGCAGCGAGCATGTGCTGCTGGTGGGGACGGGCGCCGAAGCCTTTGCCCAGGCTTGCGGGCTGGAGATGGTCGCGCCGGACTATTTCTCGACCGAAGCCCGGCGCGCGGACTGGCGCCGGGCGCTGGCGTCCGGGCCGCCGCCTGCCGTGCCGCCGCCGCTCGACGAGGGGCGCAAGCTCGGCACGGTGGGTGCGGTCGCGCTCGATGCCCGGGGCAACTTGGCGGCGGCTACCTCCACCGGGGGCATGACCGGCAAGCGGGCCGGACGCGTCGGCGACAGCCCGGTCATCGGTGCCGGCACCTATGCCGACAACCGCACGGCTGCCGTCTCTTGCACCGGCACCGGCGAGCTGTTCATGCGCGCCGTGGCGGCGCACGACCTCTGTGCGCGCATGGCCTACGGCGGCCAGACGCTGGAGGCGGCGGCGGAGCAGCTGGTCATGAAGGTGCTGCCGGCGATCGGCGGGCAGGGCGGCCTGATCGCGGTCGATGCCCGGGGCCGGCTGAGCCTGGTGTTCAATACCGAGGGCATGTACCGTGGCCACGCGCGGGTCGGCAAGGCCCCGCAGACGGCGATCTGCCGCTGAGCTGGCCTCGGTCGCAGGCGGCCGGTCCTGAGCTTGATCAATCGGCCGGCGCGCACCATACTGCTGAGCGGGCCCAGCGCAGGAACGGCTGGCTTGAGGCCTTTCCGGGCCGCGCTTGCTCGCAGGAGGTACACGATGAAGAAGATCCTCAAACCCGTGGCCGTTGGGCTGCTGCTTCTGCTCGGCGCCTTGCTGCCGGCCAGCGTGGCCTCCCAGTCGGCCGCCCACACCCACATGATGCTTGTGCCGGGCGAGCTCAAGTGGGCCGACGTGCCCTCGCTGCCGCCCGGGGCCAAGATAGCCGTCATCGAAGGTCCTGTGAGCGAGGCGGTTCCGTTCACGTTCCGCATCAAGTTTCCCGCCAACTACATGCTGCCGGCGCACTGGCATCCTGCGGTCGAGCATGTCACGGTGATTTCGGGCGCGTTCAACATGGGCATGGGCGACAAACTGGACAAGAGCCAGACGCGGGCGCTGGTGGCAGGCAGCTTCGCTGTCATGCAGCCCAAGACCAACCACTTTGCCTGGACCCGCAAGGAGACCGTCGTCCAGGTTCATGGCGTGGGGCCATGGGGCATCACCTACGTGAATCCGGAAGATGACCCGCGCAAGAAGTGAGGGTCTCGGAACGCAGGCGTTTGACGCGCGCCACCGGCCGCTCTGTGGTTGAGCAGCTGCCGCGCTGCGTGGTCCGTCCTGTTCCTCCGGGGCAGGGGGCCAGTTGGCCTTTATGGAGGAGACTCTCATGATGATTGCCCGCTTTCAGATCGAAGCCCGTTTCGGCCACAAACAGGGGGTGATCGACGCCACACGCAAATGGTGCCGCGAGGTCGGCGTGCAGATCGGCTGGACCGAGGACAAGCTGCGCCTGCTGGTCGGCGCGATCGGCGCGCCGGAGTCGGCCGTGGTGCTCGAGGTGACGGTGGCCGACCTCACCGAACTCGACGCCGCCTGGAGCAAGCTGGCGACCATAGAGTCGCACAAGCAATGGGGCCGTGAACTCGAGCCGCTGGTCGTTTCCGGCAGCAATCGCTGGGAGGTCTTTCGGGTGGTCTGAGCGGCCTGGGATGTTCGTACCGAGCTGGCCATGGCCGGGGCCCATGGCGGCGCATCAGGCTCATGGCCCCGAATCGTTGGAGGAGCGGAGATGAAACTAGTGCAGTCGGCCGTGCTGGCCGCGGCGTTCACTTTGGGTTTGTGCTTCGTGCCACCGGGATCGGCCCAGCCGGCCGCCCAGAAATCCCTTTACGAGCGCCTGGGGGGACTCAAAGGCATCACGATGGTTGTCGACGACTTCATCAACCGTCTCGTGGCCAACAAGACGCTCAACAAGAATCCCGCCATCGACGCCGGTCGCAAGAGCTCACCGGCGCCCTACCTCAAGTTCCAGGTCGCGCAGCTGGTTTGCGAGACCACGGGCGGACCGTGCAAATACACAGGAAAGTCCATGAAGGACTCCCACGCTCACTTGAACATCAGTGAGAAGGAATGGGACGTCATGGCCAAGGAATTCAAGAAATCCCTGGACAAGTTCAAGGTCCCGGCGGACGAGCAGAAGGAGTTGTTCGACATCGTCGGCAAGACCAAGGCCGATATCGTCGTCCGCAAATAGGGCGCGCTGGGGGAAAGGTCCGCGCTGGGCGCGCCGCCTACGCCGGCACCACGCGCCCCGGATTCATGATGTTCTGCGGGTCCAGCGCGCGCTTGATCGCGCCCATCATGGCCAGGGCCACGGGCGACTTGTAATGCGGCAGCTTGGCCGTCTTGAGGCTGCCCACGCCGTGCTCGGCCGAGATCGAGCCGTCGAAGCGCGCAACCGCGTCGTAGACCAGGGTGTTGATGCGGTCCTCCTGCTCGCGCAGGAAGGCCCCGGGGTCGCCGCCCTCGGGGGCCTGCACGTTGTAGTGCAGGTTGCCGTCGCCCAGGTGGCCGAAGTTGACCAGGCGCACGCCGGGGATCTCGCGCGCCAGCTGCGCGTCGGTTTCGGCCACGAACTCGGGGATGCGCGAGACCGGGATCGAGATGTCGTGCTTGACGTTCAGGCCTTCCTCGGCCTGGGCCAGCGGAATGCTTTCGCGGACATGCCAGAGCTGGTGCGCCTGGGCCAGGTTCTCCGCGACCACGGCATCGCTCACGCAGCCCTGCGCTAGCGCGGTTTCCAGCAGGCGCTCGAATTGCGCGCGCGCATGGGCTTCGGATTCGTGGTCGGAGTTCTCCAGCAGCACGCAGTAGGGCGCGTCGCGCCACAGCGGCACGCGCAGTTGCGGGTAATGCTTGTCGACCAGGCTCAGGGCGAACTGGCCCATGAGCTCGAAGCCGGTCAGGCCCGCGCCCAGTTCGCGGTGCGCCAGGCCCAGCAGGGCGACGGCCGCGTCGAGCGAAGGCACGGCGGCCCAGGCCGTGAGCTGGGCCGCGGGCAGGGGATAGAGCTTCATGGTCGCGGCCGTGATGACGCCCAGCGTGCCTTCGCTGCCGATGAACAGGTCGCGCAGGTCGTAGCCCGTGTTGTCCTTGCGCAGGCCGGACAGGCCGTTCCAGACCTCACCCTGGGCGGTGACGACCTCCAGGCCCAGGCAGAGCTCGCGCGCGTTGCCGTAGCGCAGCACCTGGGTGCCGCCGGCGTTGGTGGCGAGGTTGCCGCCCAGGGTGCAGCTGCCTTCGGCCGCCAGGCTCAGCGGGAACAGGAAGCCGGCCTGCTGCGCCGCTTCCTGCAGGTTCTGCAGCACGCAGCCGGCCTCCACCGTGACGGTGAGGTTGGCGGCGTCGATGGCGCGCACGGCCTGCATGCGCGTGAGGCTGAGCACCACCTGGGTGCCGGAGGCATCGGGCACCGAGCCCACGGCCAGGCCGGTGTTGCCGCCCTGCGGCACCAGGCTGACGCCGGCCGCGGCGCAGGCCTCGACGACGGCGGCCACCTCCCCGGTGCTGCCGGGGCGCACCACGGCCAGCGCCTTGCCGCGCGCGCGCTTGCGCCAGTCCTGCTCCCAGGCGCTGAGGTCGCCCTCGGTGAGCACATGGGCGGCGCCGCAGATCCGGCGCAGGGTTTCGAGCAGGGTGTTCATGGTGCGGCGGGGGAGGGCTTGTTCTTGGCGTTGCGCAGCCGCAGGCGCACATGCAGGGTGCAGGCGAGGAACAGCAGCAGGCACAGCAGGATCTCCAGCGCGGCCAGCCAGTTGCCGGGCGGGCGGTCGCCGCTGGCGCGCACCACCCCCTCGATGAAGTAGAGCCAGACCACCAGGCTGACCCAGCGGTAGGTGTACATGCGGTTCTTCAGCAGGCCCGCCAGCGGCAGGCACAGGGGCAGCACCTTGAGCGCCAGCCAGGAGCCGCCCGGACGCAGCGGGGCCAGCCACAGCTCCCAGGACAGGCCGAGGGCGATCAGTCCGAGCAGGCTGCCCACGGCCAGGGCGCGCGTCAGGCGCACGGTCTTGTCTTCATTGGTCATCGAGGTGGCATCATAGCGGCCATGAGTTTCCCCCAGCGCCTGCAGTCCCTGCTGCAGGAACTTTCCCACTTCCCCTGGAAAAACACGGCCCTCACGCTGTTCGAGCGCTTTCGCGAGGACCGCCTGGGCCTGACGGCCAGCAGCCTGACCTTCACCACCACCATGGCCCTGGTGCCCTTCATCACGGTGGCGCTGGCGCTGTTCACGGCATTTCCCATCTTCGGCAAGCTGCAGCTGCTGCTGCAGAAATGGCTGGTCGACAGCCTGGTGCCGGACAGCATCTCGCGCCAGGTGCTGGGCTACCTGACCCAGTTCGCGAGCAAGGCCAGCCGCCTGGGCGTGGCGGGCCTGGCGGTGCTGGTGACCACGGCGCTGGCCCTGATCCTGACCATAGACAAGACGCTCAACGCGATCTGGCGCGTGCGCCAGCCGCGGCCGCTGGGCCAGCGCGTGCTGCTGTACTGGGCCGCGCTCACCCTGGGGCCGCTGCTGCTGGGCGCGAGCCTGGCGCTGACCTCGTACGCGGTCACGGCCTCGCGCGGCTTGGTCGGCGACCTGCCGGGCGGGGTGCGGCTGTTCTTCGACACGGTCGAATTCTTCCTGCTGGCCGGCGGCATGGCGGGCCTGTACCGCTACGTGCCCAACACCCCGGTCAAATGGGGCCATGCCTGGACCGGAGGCATGTTCGTGGCGGCCGGCATCGAGATCGCCAAGAAGCTGCTGGCCCTTTACCTGGGCAACATGCCGACCTACTCGGCGGTCTACGGCGCCTTTGCCGTGGTGCCCATCCTGCTGGTCTGGATCTACCTGTCCTGGGTCATCGTGCTGCTGGGCGCCGTGATCGCTGCCTACCTGCCCAGCCTGTTCGCCGGCGTGGCGCGGCGCAGCAGCGGCCAGGGCTGGAACTTCCAGCTGGCCTTGGAGCTGCTGCAGGCACTGCACCGGGTGCGCCATGGCGACCGCCGCGGCCTGACCCTGCAGGCGTTGACGCAGCTGCTGCGCGTCGATGCGCTGCAGCTGGTGCCGGTGCTGGAGACGCTGACGGCGCTGGACTGGATCGCCCGGCTCAACGAGGAGGACGCCGAGGGCGAGGCGCGCTATGTGCTGCTGGCCGACCCCGACGCCACGCCGCTGGCGCCGCTGCTGCAGCGGCTGCTGCTCGAACCCTCGGACTCGGTCGCCGCGCTGTGGAACCACGCCGGCTGGAACAGCCTGAAGCTGCGCGATGCGCTATGACCACCACAGCATGATTCTCCGGCTGGCGGGCGCCGGCCCTTTTTCATGGCTGAGGCGGCTGCGCGCCCTGGTCCTCGTCGGCCTGGCGCTGGCGGCCACGGCCGCCCTGGCCGTCGACGCCTCCAGCGAGCGCCTGCGCATAGGTTCCAAGCGCTTCACCGAGTCCTACATCCTGGCCGAGTTGCTGGCGCAGCAGGCGGCCGGGCACATGGCCAGGCCTGCGGCCGTGCTGCAGGGGCTGGGCAACACCGCGATCGTTTACCAGGCGCTGCGCTCCGGCAGCATAGACCTCTACCCGGAATACACGGGCACCATCGGCCTCGAAATCCTCAAGAGCCCTGGCGCCATGAGCCTGGAGCAGATGCGCCGGGCGCTCGCGCCGCTGGGCCTGGGCGTGGCCATTCCACTGGGCTTCAACGACGGCTATGCGCTGGCCATGCGGGCTGCCGAGGCCGATCGCCTGGGCATCCGGGCTATCAGCGATCTCGCGCGCCATCCCGCGCTCAGGCTGGGCCTGTCCAACGAGTTCCTGGGTCGCGCCGACGGCTGGGCCGGGCTGTCCGCACGCTACGGCCTGCCGCACAAGCCGATGGGCCTGGACCACGGCCTCGCCTATGACGCGCTGGCGGGCCGGCAGATCGACGTGATGGACATCTACACGACCGACGCCAAGATCGGGCACCTTGCCCTGCGCGTGCTGGCCGACGACCGGCAATACTTTCCGCGCTACGACGCCGTCGTGCTCTACCGCCTGGACTTGCCGCAGCGCTTCCCGCAGGCCTGGGCCGCGCTGCAGGCGCTGGAAGGCCGCATCGACGAGGCGGCGATGATAGGCATGAACGCACGCGCCGAACTGCAGGGCGTGGCCTTCGACGTGATCGCGCGCGATTACCTGGCGGGCAAGGCGGCCGGGGCTTCCACAGGGGCCGGCAAGCCGGGCGCACCCGATGCCGCCGGCCGCGGCTTCTGGGCCAAGCTGTCGGGACCGGATTTCGCGCGCCTCGCGGCCCAGCACCTGGCCCTGGTGGGCCTGTCGGTCGGCTTCGCCGCACTGCTGGGCATTCCTCTCGCGGTGCTGGTGTTCCCGCATCCGCGCCTGCGCGCCGCCGTGCTCGGGGCGTCGGGCCTGCTGCAGACCGTGCCCTCGCTGGCGCTGCTGGCGGCGCTGATCTGGCTGCTCGGCCGCATCGGCACCTTGCCGGCGCTGCTGGCGCTGGCGCTGTATGCGCTGCTGCCCATCATGCGCAACACCGCCACCGGCCTGGGCGAGGTGCCGCAGGGCCTGCGCCTGGCGGCCCAGGCCCTGGGCATGAGCGCGGCCCAGTGCCTGCGAAGCGTCGAGCTGCCGCTGGCCCTGCCCACCCTCCTGGCCGGCGTGCGCACGGCGACTTCGATCGCCATAGGCACAGCCACCATCGCGGCCTTCATCGGCGCAGGGGGCTTTGGCGAGCGCATCGTCACGGGCCTGGCCCTGAACGACGGCGAGCTGATGCTGGCCGGCGCCCTTCCAGCCGCGCTGCTGGCTCTGCTGAGCGAGGCCCTGTTCGAAGCGCTGGAGCATGCCCTCGCGCGGCGGCACGGCCGGGCTTAGCAGGCAGAGGCCTCATGCGGTCGCGAACGGCGCCCGCAAGAACCCCCTGAAGCGCGCGCGACCGCCGCGCGTGGGCGCGGCGGTCAGCCGGTAATCGGGAAAGCGCTGCAGAAAGCGCCCGATGGCGATGCGCCCCTCCAGCCTGGCCAGGCTCAGGCCCGCGCATTGGTGGATGCCGAAACCGAAGGCCAGGTGGCGGTTGTGCTCGCGCCGCAGGTCCAGCTGCTCGGGCCGCTCGAACTGGGCCGGGTCCCGATTGGCCGCGCCTATGCACAGGGTCACCAGAGCGCCCTCGGGCAGCGCCACGCCGCCGACCGTGGCGGCCCGGAGGGCGCGCCGGTTGCCGAGCTGGTTCGACGATTCGAAGCGCAGGAACTCGTCGACGGCCAGCGTCAGGACCGCCTCCTGGCCAGGGCCATCTGCCGCCGTGCGCGCCAGGTCGGCCAGCAGCTGGGCCTTGGCCGCCGGCCATTCCTGCAGCGCCAGCAGGGCGTTGCCGATCAGGTTGGTCGTGGTCTCGTGGCCGGCGTTGAGCAGGAAGATGCAGTTCTGCAGCAGCTCGGTTTCGCTGAGGCGCTCGCCCTGCACGGAGCCGTCAGGCGACGCGGCGTTCTCGCCCTGGATCAGGCGTGTCAGCACGTCGCGCTCGGGATCGCCCGGGCGTCGGCGCCGCTCGGCCACCAGAGCGCGCAGGTAGTCCAGGAACTCGCGCACGCTCTGCTCGCCCAGCGCCTGCTGCCCGGGTGTGAGGCTGGGCTCTAGCGCGCCCAGGATGGCGAGCGACCAGCCGCGCAGCGGGCCGCGCTCGGCGTGCGGCACGTCCAGCAGGTTGCCGATGATCTCGACCGGGATGGCCGAGGCGAAATCCTCGATCAGGTCGCCGCCGCCGCTGGCCTCGAGCGCGTCGAGCAGGCTGTCCACCAGGGCCACCAGGCCGGGCTCCATCTCGGCGATGGCGCGGCGCGTGAGCGCGCCCATGATGAGCTTGCGCACGCGCGTGTGCAGCGGCGGGTCGTTGAACACCAGGCTGCTCGTGTGGTGCTCGTAGAGCGGCGAGCCGGTCCCATACTTGGGCGCGAACTCGACCTGCTTGTCCGAGCTGAAGGTCTGGGCGTCGCGGTAGACCGCGACCAGGTCGGCATGGCGCGTGAGGAAGTAGGAGCCGTCGGGCATGCGCCGCACCGGCTCGGTCTCGCGCAGCACCTGGTAGACCGGGCAGGGGTTGGCCAGGAAATCGGCCGGCAGCTGCCGCAGGTCGAAGCCCGCGGCGATCTCGCGTGCGCGCGTCGCGCTCATGGGCGGCGTGATCTGCGCGGGGTCCAGGGCAGGGGCGGCGCTCATGATGCGATGAAGTCGCGGATGGCGAACAGGGTGGCGTCGGGTGCCTCGGTCATCTGGTGGTGACCCACGGGCAGGGTGCTCAGCTGCACGGCCTTGCCCGCCTCGCGGGCCCGGGCGATCAGGCCCTGGGCCGCCTTGGGCGGCGTCATCTGGTCGAGCGCGCCCAGCACGAACAGCACCGGGCAGCTGATCTGTGCGATGGCCGTTTCGCCATTGGCGTAGCGGTCGCAGGCCTGGAAGCCCAGGTGGAACAGGTTGACTTCGGTGTTGCCGGCCAGCACGCGCCGGTTCAGCGCGGTGTTGGCGCCGTGCACCCAGGTGCCGGGGCCCAGGGCCGAGGGCGGCGGCGCCAGCGTGCTGCGCGAGAACAGGTTGATCATCGCGATGGCCTTGTCCGGCTCGTTCAGCGAGGCGTCGAGCAGGGCCGGCGACACCTTCATCGGGAAGGCGGTGCCGACCAGCACCAGGTGGCTCACGCACTCCTGCAGCCGGGCCGCGGCCTCCAGCGCGATCAGCGAGCCCCAGCTGTGGCCCACCAGGGCGGCGCGCGGCACGCCGGCCGTGGCCAGCAGGGCGGCGACGAAGTCCGCGGCCTCCTCGACGCTGGCCGGTGCCTGGCCGCCGCTGCGGCCGTGGCCGGGCAGGTCCACGGCCAGCACGTTCCAGCCGTGGTTGGCGAGGTAGCGGCTTTGCAGCGCCCAGACGCTGTGGTCGTGCAGCACGCCGTGGATCAAGACGACGGTGGGCTTGGCCGGGTCGAAAGCCTTGCCGCCGCTGTAGCAGTAGGTGGGCGCGCCCTGGACGGTGAGCATCATGCGGTCTTCTCCGCGGCCTTCAGGGCCTTTTTCAGGTCGTCGATCAGGTCGTCGGGGTCTTCCAGGCCGATCGACAGGCGTATGGTGCCGGGGCCGATGCCGGCGGCCGCCAGCGCCTCGTCGCTCATGCGGAAATGGGTGGTGCTGGCCGGGTGGATCACCAGCGAGCGGCAGTCGCCCACGTTGGCCAGGTGGCTGAAGACCTTGAGCGTCTCGATGAAGGCCTTGCCCTGCTCGCGGCTGCCCTGGATGTCGAAGCTGAACACCGAGCCGGCGCCGCGCGGCAGCAGCTTCTGCGCCAGCGCATGGCTGGGGTGGCTTTCCAGCAGCGGGTGGCCGACGCGGGCCACGAAGGGGTGGCTGGCCAGGAATTGCACCACCTTCTCGGTGTTGCCCATGTGGCGCGCCATGCGCAGCGGCAGGGTTTCTATGCCCTGCAGGATCAGCCAGGCCGTGTGCGGGCTCATGCAGGCGCCGAAGTCGCGCAGGCCCTCGCGCCGCGCGCGCAGCAGGAAGGCGCCCACGCTCGATTCCTCGCTGAACACCATGTTGTGAAAGCCCTCGTAGGGCGCCGTGAGCTCGGGGAATTTGCCCGAGGCGTCCCAGTCGAAGCTGCCGCCATCGACCAGCACGCCGCCGACCACCGTGCCGTGGCCCGAGAGGAACTTGGTGGCCGAGTGGTAGACCAGGTCCGCGCCCAGCGCCAGCGGCTGCATCAGCCAGGGCGAGGTGAGGGTGGAGTCGACCAGCAGCGGCAGGCCGGCGGCGTGCGCGATCTGGGCCACGGCGGGGATGTCCAGCACGTCCAGGCCGGGGTTGCCCACGGTCTCGCCGAACAGCAGCCGGGTCTCGGGCCGGATCGCGGCGCGCCAGCCATCGAGGTCGCCGGGCTTGACGAAGCTGGTGGCGATGCCGAAGCGCCTGAGCGTGTAGTGCAGCAGGTTCTGCGAGCCGCCGTACAGCGCCGTGCTGGCCACGATGTGCGCGCCCGCGCCCATCAGGGTGGCGACGGCCAGGTGCAGGGCGGCCTGGCCGCTGGCGGTGGCGATCGCGCCTATGCCGCCTTCGAGCGCCGCCACGCGCTGCTCCAGCACGGCGTTGGTCGGGTTGCTGATGCGGCTGTAGACATGGCCGGAGCGCTCGAGGTTGAACAGGGCCGCCGCGTGGTCGGCGGACTCGAACACGAACGAGGTCGTGAGGTGGATGGGCACGGCGCGCGCGCCGGTGGCAGGGTCGGGTGCGGCCCCGGCGTGCAGGGCCAGGGTGTCAAAGCCGGGATCGGAATAGCCGGGCATTCATGTCTCCAAAGGTCTCAGAGTCGGGCGGATCTGTTTTTTTCCACGCATTGTGGGCTATATTCGATTCAAATCCGCCGCGGCGGCGGCACTGGAGATCAGCATGAAAGTCAGCGACATCCTGCGCGTCAAGGGGACCGCGCTCTACACCGTCACCCCCGACGAACCGCTTTCACACGCCGTGGAGATCATGGGCGAGAAGGACATAGGCTCGCTGGTCGTGATGGAGCATGGCGACCTGGTGGGCATGCTCACCTTCCGCGAGGTGATCCAGATGCTGGTCAAGAACTGCGGCCAGATCGGCGTGACCCTGGTGCGCACCGCCATGGACGACCACCCGCTGACCTGCACCGCCGAGACCGACCTCGACGAGGTGCGGCGCATGATGCTCGATCGCCATGCGCGTTACATGCCGGTGATGGACAAGCGCATGCTGATGGGCGTGATCAGCTTCTACGACGTGGCCAAGGCCGTGGTCGACAGCCAGAACTTCGAGAACAAGATGCTCAAGGCCTACATCCGCGATTGGCCGGCGGAGAACGAGCCGGACGAGGAGTCGAAGCTGCCTTGAGGCGGGCTGGCGTCCCAGGATCCGCCTGGGCTGTGCTCAGGGTCGGGTGATGACGATCTCGGTAACCGTGTTCTGGCTCGCGTCGTAGGTCATCAGTGGGCCAGAGACGCTGATGATTGTGGCCTTGGTGGCGCTTGTATTGCTGATGGTGGTAGTGGTCAGCGTGCAACTGCCACTCTGATCCGTCACACAATTGGCTGCGCCGCCCGGCGCGAAACTACCCGTGACGGTGGCACCGGCCATGGCAGCGCCGGTGCTCCAGTCGCTGTTGCGCCTGTGAACGGTGACCTTGGCCGAAGCGCGCCAGCCACCGGGCGTGCTGCTGCTGCTGCTGTCTGTCATGGACGAGACTGCCACCGCCGTGGATGTCCAGCTTCCGAGGGAGTAGACGAGCTTGTTGGGCGAGCCTTTTCCGATGGCGCCTTTGCCGGTGGAAACGAGCGTGTCGGGTGTGGCATTCGTTATCAGGAAGGATGCAACATCCGCAGGCAATGCTTCCGTATTGGCCGCCAGGGCCAGCGCGGCGACCCCGGCGACATGGGGCGAAGCCATGGACGTGCCGCTGATGGTATTGGTTGCGTTGTTGCCGGTGTTCCATGCCGAAGTGATGGCGCTGCCCGGTGCGAAAAGGTCTAGGCACTTGCCATAGTTGGAATACGAGGCACGAGCGTCGCTTTTGGTGGTCGCACCGACCGTGATGGCGCTCGGTTCCCGGGCCGGGGAATATCTGCAGGCGTCGGTGCTGCTGTTACCGGCCGCCACGACCATGGTCACGCCGGCTCCGACCGCATTTGCTACGGCTTGATCGACAGCAGTAGAGGCGCCGCCACCCAGCGACATGTTGGCCACCGCGGGCCTCAGCGGACTTGGGGACTTGGTGGCTTGACCGATGAGCCATTCAATGCCATCAATCACGCCACTCCAGCTGCCAGATCCGCTGCAATTGAGCACGCGCACCGGTATCAGCGAGACTGCCTTGGCCACGCCCCAAGTGCGGCTGCCCACGGTGCCGGCGACATGGGTGCCATGGCCGTTGCAGTCAGTCCTACCGTCGTCACTGCCGATGGCAGAGTAACCGGGCAGCACTCGGTTGTCGAAGTCGCTGTGTGCGGCGTAGATACCGGTGTCGATGATGAAGGCTTGGACGCCCGCGCCCGTGTAGTTGTACTGATACTGACTGTTCAACGGAAGGTCGCCTTGGTCGATGCGGTCCAAGCCCCAGGTGGCTGCGTCCTGGACGGCCGTTTCCGTCAGCATGGTCTCGTTGAGCGACACCGTCTGGTCCTGTTCGACGTAATCCACGTTCGGGTTGTTGCGCAGCGCCCTTACCGCCCAGTCTGGCAGGGTGGCGGCGAAGCCCTTGATGGCTCGGGAGTACGCGTGGTGCAACTGTCCGCCGGTCCCACGCATCAGAGTCGCGGCCGTCGCGGCCGGATTGGCCACATGGGCCTTGAACACCACGATGTAGCGCCCCGCAATCGGCTGCGACGCGCCGTAGGGGTGGTCGGCCGGGGGATCGATCGGCTCGGCGAAGGCTGGGGCGCAGGTTCCGAACGCCAAGGTCAGGAAGAGGACGGTGCGAGTAAGAGCCATGGCGATCCCCGAAAGTGTTTGAAATCAAGGTCAATACCCGCCTGGATGTTAGTCCCGCGCCCGGCCCGGTCAAGCTGCTGTTACAAGCCGGGACCCGCTCTGGGATAATCCCCCCATGAGCGGCAACACCTTCGGCACCCTTTTTGCAGTCACCAACTTCGGCGAATCCCACGGCCCGGCCATAGGCTGCGTGATCGATGGCTGCCCGCCCGGCCTGGCCTTGTCCGAGGCCGACATCCAGCCCGACCTGGACCGCCGCCGTCCCGGCACCTCCAAGTTCGTCACCCAGCGCAACGAGCCCGACGCGGTGGAAATCCTCTCCGGCGTCTACGAGGGCAAGACCACCGGCACGCCGATCTGCCTGCTGATCAAAAACACAGACCAGCGCAGCAAGGACTACAGCAACATCCTGCAGACCTTCCGCCCCGGTCATGCCGACTACGCCTACTGGCGCAAGTACGGCATCCGCGACCCGCGCGGTGGCGGCCGCTCGTCGGCGCGGCTGACCGCGCCCATGGTGGCGGCCGGCGCCGTGGCCAAGAAATGGCTGAACGAGAAGTACGGCACGCTGTTCCGCGGCTGCATGACGCAGATCGGCGGGATCGCGATCCCCTTCGAGGGCTGGGAGCATGTGGCCGACAACCCCTTCTTCGCGCCGGTGGCCGACGTATCGGCGCTGGAGGACTATCTGAACGCGCTGCGCAAGGACGGCGACTCCTGCGGTGCGCGCCTGCGCGTGACGGCCAGCAACGTGCCGGTGGGCCTGGGCGAGCCGCTGTTCGACAAGCTCGACGCTGACATCGCTTACGCCATGATGGGCATCAACGCCGTCAAGGGCGTGGAGATAGGCGCGGGCTTCGCCAGCGTGGCGCAGCGCGGCAGCATGCATGGCGACTCGCTCACGCCGCAGGGCTTCAAGGGCAACAACGCGGGCGGGGTGCTGGGCGGCATCAGCAGCGGCCAGGACCTGGAGGTCGCCATCGCGGTCAAGCCGACCAGTTCCATCCTGACGCCGCGCGAATCCATAGACCAGGCCGGCCAGCCGGTCGAGGTGATCACCAAAGGGCGCCACGACCCCTGCGTGGGCATACGCGCCACGCCCATCGCCGAGGCCATGCTGGCGCTGGTGGTGATGGAGCATGCGCTGCGCCAGCGCGCCCAATGCGGCGACGTCAGCCTGCCGGTCCCGGCGATCCCATCCTCCTTCCTCTAAATGCAGCCGGGCCGGGAGGCTGCGGCACGGCGACAGCTGCTGCCCTTCGCCGCGCTGTCGGCCAGCTACTTCGCCCACATCGGCTTCTTCAATCCCTATCTGCCGCTGTGGCTGAAGGAACTGGGTCTGGGGATCTTCACCATCAGCCTGCTGACCTCGGTGCAGGCCGCCACGCGCCTGTTCGCGCCCTATGGCTGGGGCTGGCTCAGCGACCACACGGGAGAGCGCGTCAAGCTGCTGCGCTACGGCGCCAGCGCCGCGCTGCTGGTTTCGACGGCCCTGTGGCTGAACCTTTCCACGCCCTGGCTGGCCCTGGTGCTGCTGCTGATGTTCACCCACACCAGCGCCATGATGCCGATGAGCGAGGCCGCGATGGCCCACCTGGTCAGCCAGGGCGGGGGCTTCGACGTCCGGCGCTACGGCCGCGTGCGGCTGTGGGGTTCGCTGGGCTTTCTGGTCACGGTGTTCGTGGCGGGTGCCTGGTTCGAGGCCTTCGGCATGGCACATTTCCCGGCCTGGACCGTGCTGACCCTGCTGGCAGTGGCGCTCAGCGTGTGGCGGCTGCCCGATCTCAAGGAGGCCGTGCCGGCGCACGAGGCCAAGGTGTCGGTGCTGCCGGTGCTGCGCCGGCGCGCCGTGCAGTGGTTCTTCGCGGCGGCCTTTTTCCATGTGCTCTCGCACATCGGCATCTACGTGTTCTTCTCGCTCTACCTCGACGCGCTGGGCTACAGCAAGACCATGATAGGCCTGCTCTGGGCGGTGTCGGTGGTGGTGGAGATCGCCTGGTTCTACACCCAGGCGCGTTGGCTGCCGCGGCTGAGCCTGGGCGGCTGGCTGCTGCTGTGCGCCCTGGCCATGGTGCTGCGCATGGTGCTGACCGCCACCGTGGCCGACCTGCTGCCCGCGCTGCTCGTGGCGCAGGCCCTGCACGCCCTCACGTTCGCCGCCCACCACACGGTCTGCATCGCCCTGTTGTCGCGCCATTTCCCGGGCCGGCTGCGCGGGCGCGGCCAGGCGCTCTACACCGTGGTGGGCTATGGCCTGACCGGCGTGATCGGTGGCCTGGCCGGTGGTGCACTGAGCTCGGCCCTGGGCCTGGCCAGCGTCTACTGGGTCTCGATTGTGACCAGCCTCATTGCCAGCGCCTGCGCTTTCCAGGTTTGGCGCGGATCTCACGCCGACTGACGAAAAGCTCGCCTCAGAGCAGGTTGCGCATCGCGCGCGCCGTCTCCTGCAGCACCGGCAGCACGCGGGCGACCGCGTCCTCGCTGCTCTCGTGGCCCATGGGCATGGTCACGCTCAGCGCGCCCAGCAGGTCGCCGCGGCGGTCGAACATGGGCACGGCGATGCCGCGGAAGGCCATTTCCAGCTGCTGCTCGGACAGCGCCCAGCCCTGCTGCCTGACGCGCGCGAACTCCACGCGCAGCCGTTCCTTGCTGGTGATGGTGTAGGAGGTGTAGGCCTTGAGTTCGTGCGTGGCCAGCCAGGCCTCGGTCTCGTCCTCGCTGCGGTAGGCCAGCATCAGCAGGCCCGAGGCCGTGACCTGGGCCTGCACGCGCGAACCCAGCACGTAGCCGATGTTCATCGAGCGCGTGGTTCCGTTGCGCGCGATGTAGACCACCTCGTCGCCGTCGAGCACGCTGACGTAGGCGATCTCCTGCGTGCCGGCGGTCACGCGCTGCAAGAAGGGCTGGACGGTGCGCGGCAGGCGGGCCGACTCCAGGTAGCTCTGGCCCAGCCGCAGCACGCGCGGCGTCAGCCAGAACAGCTTGCCGTCGCTGGCCACGTAGCCGAGGTGGGCGAGGGTGAGCAGGTAGCGCCGCGCGGCGGTGCGCGTGAGGCCGCAGCGCTGGCCGGCCTGGCTGGCCGTCAGGCGCGGGTTGGCGTCGTCGAAGGCCTCGATGATGGACAGGCCTTTTTCCAGGCCGGCGATCCAGTCGCGCTTGTCGAGCGGGGAGGTGGTCGGGCTGGGAGAGCTCATGGCTGGACGTGGAGGGCGGCGCCTGGCGATTGTGTGCCCGTTTGGGGGCCTGGCGCGGTGCGAGCGGGGAGGCGGAAACCAGGGGAAACCCGTTGAATGATCGATTATCGAACGTTTTCGTTCGTTCATCGATCGTCATGCTGGAGGAAACCTTTGAAACCCAGGGGATGCTGATTACATTCCGTCTCAACCTCAATTTGCCTGAACGATTGTCGAACAGCCATGGCCTCCACCCCCCACTTCGCTGCGCCCATCACCGGCAGCACCGATGTCTACCTGATCCTCGGTGACCCGGTGGCCCAGGTGCGTGCGCCCGAGTCGTTCAACGAGATCTTCGCGCGCTTCGGGCTGGACGCGGTGCTGGTGCCGGTGCACATCGCGCCGGTCGACTTGGCCCCCTTCGTCAAGAGCGCCTTCCGTGCGCCCAACATCAAGGGCATGTGGGTCACGATTCCGCACAAGGCGCCCATCATGGGCGTGCTGGATCAATGCAGCGAGTTCGGTCGCGTTGCCGGCGCGGTGAACGCCGTGCGACGCAATGCCGATGGGCGGCTCGAAGGCGGCCTGTTCGACGGCGAGGGTTTCAAGGCCTCGCTGGCCTATTTCCAGATCCCCTTCAGCGGCCGGCGCGTGCTGATCCTGGGCGCCGGCGGCGCCTCGGCGGCGATCGGCACCTCGCTCGCGCTGGCGCCCGAGGGCCGCGCGGCCGAGATCGCCTTCTACGACCCCGTGCCGGGCAAGGCGGCCGAGGTTGCGGCGCGCATCGCCGCGGCCACGCCATGCCGCGTCTGGGCGGTGGACAGCAACGACCCCGCGGGCTACGACCTGGTGATCAACGGCTCGCCGCTGGGACTCAAGCCGGGCGACCCCATGCCCTGCGACGTGGCGCGCATGGCGCCACAGGCGGCCCTGGTCGACATCCTGATGAAGAACCAGCCCACGCCCGTGGTGCGCGCCGCGCGCGCCCGTGGCCTGGTGGCCCAGCCCGGCTTCGAGATGCTGATCCAGCAGACCCACCTGTACCTCGAGTTCATGGGCTTCGCCGAGGCGGCCCGTGCGCTGCGCGAGGACGCGGACTTCATCCGCGAGCGCATCTACCCGCCCGAGCTGGCGCACGAGATCCGGCGCCCAGCCGGCCCCCGCCCCTGAGACCTTCCGTGTCCGGGACCCTTTGACCCCTTGAACCTTGACTCGACCTTTAGGAGACACTGATGCAAAAACGTTTCGCCCTCAAACTGATCGCGACCGCCACCCTGGCCGCCTGCGCCGCCGGTGCCTCGGCCCAGCAAACCATCAAGATCGCCAACATCGTCGAGCTCTCGGGCGGCGGCGCCACGGCCGGCACCAATTTCAAGAACGGCGTGGAGCTGGCGGTCAAGGAGATCAACGCGGCGGGCGGCATCCTGGGCAAGAAGATAGAGACTGTGACCAGCGACACGCAGAGCAACCCCGGCGTGGCCAAGGGCCTGACGCAAAAGGCCATAGACGACGGCGCCTTCGCGATTTTCGGCCCGGTGTTCTCGGGCTCCATCATGGTCAGCATGGCCGAGTCGCGCCGTGCCGAGGTGCCCAACTTCACCGGCGGCGAGGCCGCCGCCATCACCCAGCAGGGCAATCCCTACATCTTCCGCACCAGCTTCACCCAGGCCACGGCCATGCCCAAGGTGGCGCGCTACATCACGACCAAGTCCAAGAACCTGGCCGTCATCTACGTGAACAACGACTTCGGCAAGGGCGGCCTGGACATGGTCAAGAAGGCCCTGGCGAACTCGCCGACCAAGATCGTGTCGGAGATCTCCACCGACGCCGGCCAGGTCGACTTCTCGGCCGCCGTGCTCAAGGCCAAGCAGAGCAATGCCGACGCGGTCTTCGTCTACACCAACGAGGAGGAGTCGGCGCGCGCCCTGCGCGAGCTGCGCAAGCAGGGCTGGAACAAGCCCATCATCGGCGAGACCACGCTGACCGGCCAGAAGGTGATCGAGCTGGCCGGCGAGGCCGCCAACGGCGCCGTGGCCCATGTGGGCCTGACGGTGGACGCACCGATTCCCGAGATGCTGAAGTTCAAGGCCAACTTCTACCGCGACTACAAGTACATCTCGGACCACAACGGCATCAAGGGCTACACCGGCGTCTACTCGCTCAAGGCCGCGATCGAGAAGGCCGGCAAGATCGACCGCAAGGCCGTGGCCCAGGCCATGAAAGGCCTGAGCATCAACGCCAAGAAGTATCCCGGCATCATCTTGGACGTGAGCTTCGACAGCAACGGTGACCTGGACCGCGAGAGCTTCCTGGTCGAGGTCAAGAACGGCAAGCAGGAAGTCGTGGCCACGCTGCCGCCTTTGAGCGCACCGGCCGCCCCCGCCAAGAAGTAAAGCCCTGGCGCGGTCCGCCTGCGAGGCGGGCCGCTCCGGTTCACTCCAAGGGACTCCCATGACCGACTTCCTGCAATTGTTCTTCAGCGGCCTGTCCACCGGCGCGATCTACGCGCTGGCGGCGCTGGGCTTCACGCTGCTGTGGCAGGCCAGCGGCACCATCAACTTCGCGCAAGGCGAGTTCGTGATG
>SCMQ01000037.1 GCA_005503335.1 Comamonadaceae bacterium 2FH | reverse complement strand
CTACCCAAACCAGCGTCTGATCGTCACGACCCAAGGCAGGAGCCGTATGCGGTAGTTCCGCACGTACGGATCTGTGGAGGGGGTGTTGGGTGACTGGCATTCCTACTCCGACTTACAGCGGGCCGCGGCGGGCTGCCGTGGCGGGCGTGGTCACTGTATTCGGGCGACAATTGATTGATCTAATCAATCATCCTCCTGACTTACCCTGATGGCCTGGACCGACTTGATCCACCCCAAGACGACGGACGAGTTGTTCCTGTACCGCTTGTCGCGGTTGCGGTCTGCCGCCGGCCGGCGCGTGATCCGCATCTGCGAGGGTGAATTCGGCATCACGCGGCGCGAATGGGGCATCCTGGGCTTGCTGGCCAAGCACGACGGCATCCTGTCGTCGCAGCTGGCCGAGCGGGCCCAGCTCGATCGGGCTCGCACCTCCCGCGCCGTGTCCGGCCTCGTGGCCAAGGGGCTGGTTCTCCGCGAGGCGCGGCCGGGCGACCGGCGCGAGGTGGTCCTGAGCCTGACCGAGGCGGGCCGTGCCGTCAACGGGGCCATGTTTCCGCGCGTGGCCCAGATCAACCGGGAGCTGTTGTCCGTACTAGGCGAGAGTGAGCTGGCGGCGCTCGATGCGGCTCTCGTGCGCCTGCAGGCCCAGGCCGATGCCATGGCGCCCGGCCCCGACGCGCCGCTGGCCAACCGCCGGCGGGGCGGGCGCTCGCCGCGGCGGGCGAGCTGATACGCGTCAGGGGCACGCCGCCATGATCCGGACGATACGGGCCCGCGCCGCTGCCGTTGGCGCCGCGCTGGCGGCCTTGGCCCTGTCAGCCGGCGCGGCGCCGGAAACCTTTACCGGCACAGTGACCTGGGTCTCCGACGGCGACACGCTCTGGGTCGCACCCGAGGCCGGCGGGCCGCCGCGCAAGCTGCGCGTCGACGGCATAGATGCGCCCGAGATCTGCCAGGCCGGCGGGGAGGCTTCGCGCGCGGCGCTGGCGGTGCGGGCCCTGCGCCGGCCGGTGCAGGTGGAAGTGCGTCGCCAGGACGACTATGGCCGCGGCCTGGCGCGCATCAGGGTCGGTGGCGCGGACCTCGGGGCCGAGATGGTGCGCGCGGGCCAGGCCTGGTCGCACCGCTGGCGCCACAACCCCGGTCCCTATGCCGAGCAGGAGGCGGCGGCGCGCCGCGCGCGGCGCGGCCTGTTCGCCGACCCGCAGGCCGAGCTGCCCAGGGCGTTCCGCAAGCGCCACGGCTCCTGCCACGAGGAGCGGGGCTGAGCGCGGCTCAGTGCGCACCGCCGCAGACCGGGCAGCCGGGGTTGCGCGCGATGCGCACCTCGCTGAACTCCATGCCGCGGCCGTCCAGCATCAGCAGGCGCCCGGCCAGCGAGCGGCCTATGCCGCACAGCAGCTTCAGCGCCTCGGCCGCCTGCAGGGTGCCGATGATGCCGACCAGGGGCGCGAACACGCCCATGGTGGCGCAGCGCGTCTCCTCCAGCGACTGCGATTCCGGGAACACGCAGGCGTAGCAGGGCGAGGCCGCGTCGCGCGGGTCGAACACCGAGACCTGGCCGTCGAAGCGGATCGCGGCGCCCGAGACCAGGGGCCGGCGGTGCCTGACGCAGGCGCGGTTGACGGCGTGGCGGGTGGCGAAGTTGTCGCTGCAGTCGAGCACCAGGTCGGCCTCGGCCACCAGGCGCTCGAGCAGGGCGTCGTCGGCGCGCAGCGTGAACGGCCTCACTTGCACGTCGGGGTTGATGGCGGCGATGGCCTCGCGCGCCGACTCGGCCTTGGGCTGGCCCAGGCGGGCCAGCGTGTGGGCCACCTGGCGCTGCAGGTTGGTGGCGTCGACGCTGTCGTGGTCGACCAGGGTGATGCGGCCCACGCCGGCGCTGCCCAGGTACAGGGCCACCGGCGAGCCCAGGCCGCCGGCGCCTATGACCAGGGCATGCGAGGCCAGGAGCTTTTCCTGGCCCTCCACGCCGAGCTCGTCCAGCAGGATGTGGCGCGAGTAGCGCAGCAGCTGTTCGTCTTCCATGGGCGCGCGCGCCGGGGCGGGCCTGGCGCCCGCCTTGACGTCAGTTTTCCTTCTTCTCTTCCTTGCGCTCGACCAGGGTCTTGCTGACCAGCACCGGGCGACCCTTGAGCTGGTTGATCGCCTGGGCCAGCTGGAAGTCCTTGTCCGAGCCGAATTCGGGCAGGCGGCGCTCCGCGGCCGGCTTGCGGGCCTCTTCCTCGAGCTTCTTCAGGGCCTCCTCGCGCGCCTTTTCGCGCGCCGGGTCCTTGATCTCGGGACCCTGGCCGTTGCCCAGGTGCTTCTCCAGGTCGGCCTCGCGGGTGCGCAGGATGGCGAACACGTTGCCCTCGGCGGTCTCGTCGAGCATCACGTCGGGCACGATGCCGCGCGCCTGGATCGACTTGCCGCTGGGCGTGTAGTAGCGCGCCGTGGTCAGCTTGAGCGCGGTGTCGGGGCCTAGCGGGCGCACGGTCTGCACCGAGCCCTTGCCGAAGGTCTGGCTGCCCATCACGGTGGCGCGCTTGTGGTCCTGCAGGGCGCCGGCCACGATTTCGCTGGCCGAGGCCGAGCCTTCGTTGACCAGCACCACCAGGGGCATGGTCTTGAAGACACCCTTGGTCGATTCGTGCAGGCGCCGCAGCGGGTCGCTGTTGCCGCGGCGCTGGTAGAACTCGGGCGCGGCCTTGTAGGAGAACTTGCTCTCGGCCAGCTGGCCGTTGGTCGAGACCACGGTCACGTTCTCGGGCAGGAAGGCGGCTGAGACGGCCACCGCCGCGTCGAGCAGGCCGCCCGGGTCGTTGCGCAGGTCCAGCACCAGGCCCTTGAGGCCAGGCTCCTGGCGGTGCAGCTCCTCGAGCTTGCGCACGAAGTCGTCCACCGTGCGCTCCTGGAACTGCGACAGGCGGATCCAGCCGTAGCCGGGCTCGACCAGCTTGGACTTGACCGACTGGGTCTTGATCTCCTCGCGCGTGATGGTCACGGGGAAGGTGCGGTTCTCGTCCTTGCGGAAGATGGTCAGCAGCACCTTGGTGTGGGGTTCGCCGCGCATCTTCTTGACCGCGTCGTTGAGCGACAGGCCCTTGACGGCCGTGTCGTCGATCTTGGTGATCAGGTCGCCGGGCTTGAGGCCGGCGCGGTCGGCCGGCGAGCCCTCGATAGGCGACACCACCTTGACCAGGCCGTCCTCCTGGGTGATCTCAATGCCCACGCCGACGAAGCGGCCGGTCGTGCCCTCGCGGAATTCTTTGAAGGACTTCTTGTCGAAGTACTGCGAGTGCGGGTCCAGGCTGGCGACCATGCCCGAGATCGCGTCGGTGATCAGCTTCTTCTCGTCCACCGGCTCCACATAGTCGCTCTTGACCATGCCGAACACCGCGGCCAGCTGCTGCAGCTCCTCGAGCGGCAACGGTGCCAGCGTGCCGCGCGCCACGGTCTGCAGCGACACCGTGGTCAGGGCGCCGGCCAGCGCGCCCACCGAAATCCAGCCCGCGATCCTGAGTTTCTGACCCATTTCCATTACCTCGACCGGCCAATATACACGCAGGCGCCGCGGGCCGCGCGGCGCCTGTGTCAAGTCCTGCAAAGACCGATGTCTCTGCGGCGCCGGCCGGCTCAGGCCTTGCCCTGGCTGGCCACGGCCGCGGCAGCCTTCGCAGCGGCCTCGGCGTCGCCCAGGTAGTAGTGGCGGATCGGCTTGAGCTCGGCGTCGAGCTCGTAGACCAGCGGGATGCCGTTGGGGATGTTCAGGCTCACGATGTCGTTGTCGGAGATGCCGTCCAGGTACTTGACCAGGGCGCGGATCGAGTTGCCGTGCGCGGCCACCAGCACGCGCTTGCCGCTCTTGATGGCCGGCGCCATGGACTCGCTCCAGAACGGCAGCACGCGCGCCACCGTGTCCTTGAGGCACTCGGTCAGCGGCACCTCCTCGGGCTTGAGCCTGGCGTAGCGCGGGTCGCCGCGCTCGCAGCGCGGGTCGGTCGCCTCCAGGGCGGGCGGGGGCGTGTCGTAGCTGCGGCGCCAGACCAGCACCTGCTCGTCACCGTACTGCTTGGCCATGTCGGCCTTGTTCAGGCCCTGCAGCGCGCCGTAGTGGCGCTCGTTCAGGCGCCAGTGCTTCACCACCGGCAGCCAGGTGCGGTCCATCTCGTCCAGGCAGTACCAGAGGGTGTGGATGGCGCGCTTGAGCACGCTGGTGTAGGCCAGGTCGAACTCGTAGCCCTCGGCCTTGAGCAGCTTGCCGGACGACATGGCCTGGGACACGCCGGTGGGCGTCAGGTCGACGTCGGTCCAGCCGGTGAAGCGGTTTTCGAGGTTCCAGGTCGATTCGCCGTGGCGTATGAGTACGAGTTTGTGCATGGTTGGCCTGCTTGAAAAGGGTGGGATGAACGCGAGACAGCCCGCCATTTTAGAATTCGGCGCTTTGCGGCCGGTTTCGGAACGCGTACGAAAGGTGAATAGTGAAGTTTCTGATCGATAACTGGATGCTGATCGCGGTGGCCCTGGCCTCGGGCGGGATGCTGCTGTGGCCCGTGGTGGCGCGCGGCGCGCGCGCCGGCACGCTGAGCGCGAGCGCGGCGGTGCAACTGATCAACCGCGAAAAGGCCGTGGTGGTCGATGTGCGCGAGCCGGCAGAGTACGCCGCCGGCCATGTGCTCGGCGCCAGGAACCTGCCGCTGGGCCAGCTCGAGCAGCAGCTGCCGGACCAGGTCAAGAACAAGGCCACGCCCCTGGTCCTGGTCTGCGGCACGGGCTCGCTGGCCAACCGCGGCCTGGCGGTGGCCAAAAAACTGGGCTACGCGCAGGCCCAATCGCTGAGCGGCGGGCTGGCGGCCTGGAAAGACGCTAATCTTCCGGTCGAGAAAGCCTGATTCTGGAGAGAACCGCCTCATGCAAGCCGTCAAGATGTACACCACCGCCGTCTGCCCCTACTGCGTGCGCGCCAAGCAAATCCTCAAGATGAAGGGCGTGGCGCAGATCGAGGAGGTCCGCGTGGACGTCAACCCTGACGAGCGCATGAAGATGATGGAGATCACCGGCCGGCGCACCGTGCCGCAGATCTTCATCGGCGACACCCATGTGGGCGGCCACGACGACCTGGTCGCGCTGGACGCCCAGGGCGGCCTGATGCCGCTGCTGCAGGCCGCCTGACCGGCCCATAGCGCCCCGCCGGATCGCCGATAATCGGCGCATCCCGAACAGCCAGCCCGCTTCGGCAGGTCCGCAGCGGGCTTGTTTTCGACCCTTCTTTCACCGATACCCACCGAGAAATCCATGGCCGACCTCGACCCCGTGTTCCAGATCCAGCGCGTCTACCTCAAGGAGGCCTCGCTGGAGCAGCCCAATTCCCCCGCCATCCTGCTCGAGCAGGAGCAGCCCGGCGTGGACATCCAGCTCGGCGTGGACGCCAGCCCGGTGGCCGACGGCATCTTCGAGGTCTGCGTCACCGCCACCGTGCAGACCAAGGTCAAGGACCGCACCGTGTTCCTGGTCGAGTGCAAGCAGGCCGGCATCTTCGAGATCCGCAACCTGCCGGAAGACCAGATGGGCCCCATCATGGGCATCGCCTGCCCGCAGATCGTCTACCCCTATCTGCGCGGCAACGTGGCCGACGTGATCACGCGTGCCGGCTTCCCGCCGGTGCACCTGGCCGAGATCAACTTCCAGGCCATGTACGAGCAGCAGCAGGCCGAGCAGGCGGCCTCGCCCATCATCACGCAGTGATGCCCAGGGGTTGCGCCCCTTGAGTCCGCCAGACTGGTGCATGCGATGAACATCATGGTGATCGGCGCCGGCGCCTGGGGCACGGCGCTGGCGATCAGCGCCAGCCGCCACCCGGCCGGCCACAAGGTGCAGCTGTGGGCGCGCGATCCCGCCCAGGCGCAGGCCATGCAGGCCACGCGCGAGAACGCGCGCTACCTGCCGGGCATCGCCCTGCCGGCCGCGCTGGCGGTGCACAACGGGCCGCTGGCGCCGCAACTGGCCTCGGACCCGGACCTGATCATCGTCGCCACGCCCATGGCCGGCCTGCGCGGCGCGCTCGAGGCGCTGCGCGACTGCGGCGTCCCCGTGGCCTGGCTGTGCAAGGGTTTCGAGGCGCCGCAGGCGGCGCCCCACGGCTTGCTGGCCCATGAAATCCGGGCCCAGGTCGCGCCCGGCCTGGCCGCCGGGGTGCTCAGCGGCCCCAGCTTCGCCCAGGAGGTCGCGCGCGGCCAGCCCACGGCCCTGGTCGCGGCGAGCGAGCATGCCGCCGTGCGCGATGCCCTGGTGGCGGCCCTGCACGGGCCGACGCTGCGCGTCTACGCCAACGACGACATCGTCGGCGTCGAGGTGGGCGGCGCGGTCAAGAACGTGCTGGCCATCGCCACCGGCCTGTGCGACGGCCTGAACCTGGGCCTGAACGCGCGCGCCGCGCTGATCACGCGCGGCCTGGCCGAGATGACGCGCCTGGGCCTGGCGCTGGGCGCGCGCGCCGAGACCTTCATGGGCCTGTCCGGCCTGGGCGACCTGGTACTCACGGCCACCGGCGACCTCAGCCGCAACCGCAGGGTCGGCCTGCTGCTGGCCGAGGGCAAGAGCCTGGACCAGGCCGTGGCCTCGCTGGGCCATGTGGCCGAAGGCGTCTACAGCGCACGCACCGTGGTGCAGCGCGCGCGCGGGCTCGGCGTGGAGATGCCGATCGCCGAGGGTGTGGTGGCCCTGCTCGACGGCCGGCTGCAGCCGGCCGACGCCGTGGCCAGCCTGATGGAAAGAGGGCCCAAGGGCGAGTACGCCTGAGCGGCCCGGCCCTAGACTTCGAGGTTGTCGATCAGGCGCGTCTTGCCCAGGCGGGCGGCGCCCAGCACCACCAGTGCGTCGCCCGCTGCGGGCGGCTGCAGGTCGGCGCGCCGGCGCACCGTGAGGTAGTCGGGCTGCCAGCCGCGCGCGCGCAGCGCGTCCATGGCGCGCGCCTCCAGGCCCGGCAGGTGGGCCGGCAGGGCGTCGGCCGCGGCCAGGGCGTCGCGCGCCAGCGTGCGCAGGGCCAGCGAGAGCTGCACCGCCTCGGCGCGCTCGGCCTCGCTCAGGTAGCCGTTGCGCGAGCTCAGCGCCAGGCCGTCGGCCGCGCGGCAGGTCTCACCGCCCACGATCGTGATCGGCAAAGCGAACTGGCGCACCAGCTGGCGGATCACCATCAGCTGCTGGTAGTCCTTCTTGCCGAACAGCGCCACGCCTTCGGGGCGGCCCGCGAATACCGCGCAGAACAGCTTCATGACCACGGTGCCGACCCCGACGAAGAAGCCGGGGCGGAACTGGCCCTCCAGGATGTCGGCCAGGGCCGGGTCGGGGTGGACCTTGAAGGTCTGGGGCTCGGGGTACATGTCCTGCTCGCGCGGCGCGAACACCAGGTCGCAGCCGGCGGCCTCGAGCTTGGCGCAGTCGGCCTCCCAGGTGCGCGGGTAGCTGTCGAAGTCCTCGTGTGGCAGGAACTGCAGGCGGTTGACGAAGATGCTGGCCACGGTGGCATCGCCCAGCGGCCCGGCCTGGCGCACCAGGGCCAGGTGGCCCTCGTGCAGATTGCCCATGGTGGGCACGAAGGCGGGTTTTTGGCGGCCGGCCAGCAGCTGGCGCAGTTCGGTAATGGTACGGGCGATCTGCATGGAATTCTTTGGAGAAGGAGGTCTGCTTACCAGGCGTGCAGGGCGTCGTCGGGGAAGCGGCCCTGCTTGACGGCCTGCACATAGGCTTCGATGGCGCCGCGCACGTCGCCGGCCTCGGCCATGAAGTTGTGCACGAACTTTGGCATCTTGCCCAGGTTGATGCCCAGCATGTCGTGCAGCACCAGCACCTGGCCGGCCGTGCCGCTGCCCGCGCCTATGCCTATGGTGTGGCAGTGCGTGAGCTCGGCCGTCAGCTCGGCCGCCAGCTTGGCCGGCACCATCTCCAGCACCAGCATGGCGGCGCCGGCGTCCTGCAGCTCCAGCGCGTGGCGGCGCAGCGTGGCGGCGGCCTCGTCGGTCTTGCCCTGCACGCGGTAGCCGCCCAGGGCGTGGACGGTCTGCGGCGTCAGCCCCAGATGGGCGCAGACCGGGATGCCGCGCTCGGCCAGGAATTGCACCGTGGGCGCGGTCCAGCCGCCGCCCTCGAGCTTGACCATGTGGGCGCCCGCCTGCATCAGCACGCAGGCGCTGCGCAGCGCCTGCTCGCGGCTTTCGGCGTAGCTGCCATAGGGCAGGTCGCCGATCAGCCAGGCCGTGGCCTGGACCCGGTGCAGTCCGCGCGAGACGCATTCGGTGTGGTAGCGCATGGTCTCCAGGCTCACACCCACCGTACTGGGCAGGCCCTGGCAGACCATGCCCAGCGAGTCGCCGACCAGCAGGCATTCCACGCCGGCCGCGTCCGCCACGGCGGCGAAGGTGGCGTCGTAGGCGGTCAGCATGGTGATCTTCTCGCCGCTCTCGCGCAGCTGCTGCAGGCGCGGCAGGCTGATAGCGCGGCGCTGCGGCAGCGGCGAGGTGGGCGGCAGCGTGCCGTAGGGGGTGGTGGGGGCCGGGGCAGGGGTGGTCATGGCCGGGTCGCTGGGCGAGTGATTCGGAGTCCAGAGTCTAGTACACAGCTCCCTGGCTCCGGCCAAGCCTGGTCCGCGCGGCCTGTTTCGCCTATGAACCGCCGTCCGCTGAGGGCATGCCGGATTGACCGACAATACGGATGTCCCTACGCCTCGCAAGGCCGTGCGCCGCTGTTTCAGTGGCGCGATACTTGCATCGCAGGGCGATTCCATTTCCGGTCTTGCAGAAACGGGGATGGGCCGCATTTGCCTTCCAGGCCCGAGGCCTTGAGGGCCGTTGAGTATTCATGCGCTTTCAGGAGTTGTGATGAGTGCAGCGCAGCAGCGCTTCGAACCAAGCCATGCCCCTGCGCAGGGGCAGGTCGCGGGCCGCCGGGCCGGGGTGGGGGTGGCATGACCGCCGTGATCGACGTCGAGTACGAGCAGCCGGCCTGCAGCACGCGCCATGCCTGGGCCCGCGTGCCGGACGAGCCTGCGCCCGACGAGCGGGCGGCGCTCAAGGACAGGATCCGCCGCCTGCTCAAGGAGCGCAACGCGGTCATGGTCTCGCACTACTACGTGCATCCCGACCTGCAGGACCTGGCCGAGGAAACCGGCGGCCTGGTCAGCGATTCGCTGGAGATGGCGCGTTTCGGCCGTGACCACCCGGCCCAGACGCTCGTGGTCTCGGGCGTGCGCTTCATGGGCGAGACCGCCAAGATACTGTCGCCGGGAAAGCGGGTTCTGATGCCCGACCTCGACGCGACCTGCTCGCTCGACCTCGGCTGCCCGATCGACGAGTTCAGCGCCTTCTGCGACCAGCACCCGGACCGCACCGTGGTGGTCTACGCCAACACCAGCGCGGCCGTGAAGGCGCGCGCCGACTGGCTGGTCACCTCCAGCTGCGCGCTCGACATCGTGCGCGCGCTCAAGGAGCAGGGCCACAAGATCCTGTGGGCGCCCGACAAACACCTGGGCGACTACATCCAGCGCGAGACCGGCGCCGACATGGTGATGTGGCAGGGCTCCTGCATCGTGCACGACGAGTTCAAGGCCTTCGAGCTCGAGGCGCTGCTGAAGGAGCACCCGCGCGCCAAGGTGCTGGTGCACCCGGAGAGCCCGGCCGAGGTGGTCGCGCTGGCCGACGCCGTGGGCTCGACCTCGGCCATCCTCAAGGCCGCGCAAGAGTTCGACGCGCCCGAGTTCATCGTCGCCACCGACAGCGGCATGCTGCACAAGCTGCGCACGCTGAACCCCGGCAAGACCTTCATCGAGGCGCCGACGGCCGGCAACAGCGCCACCTGCAAGAGCTGCGCGCATTGCCCCTGGATGGCCATGAACAGCCTGGCCGGCGTGGCCCATGTGCTGGAGACCGGCGTCAACGCGGTCCATGTGGACCCGGCCCTGATCCCGCGCGCGCGCCTGCCGATAGACCGCATGCTGGCCTTCACGGCCGCGCTCAAGAGCGGCCAGGCGCCGGGCAGCCTGGTGCCCAGGATAGGCGCCGCCTGACGCCTGCGGCCGCGTGCAGACGCTGCTCGACTTCGCCGCCCCGGCTGTGGGCGACCTGTCCCTGCGCTGTGCCTTCGGCGCGCCGCGCCAGGAGCTGGTAGCCCGGTCCCTGGACCAGGTTCGCCCCGTACTGGAGGCCGTGCAGGCCCAGGCCCGCCAGGGGCGCTGGTGCGTGGGCTACCTGCGCTACGAGGCTGCCCCGGCCTTCGACCCGGCCCTGGCCGTGCACCCGGCCGACGGCCCGCTGGCCTGGTTCGGCGTGCACGACGCGCCCCAGCCCTGGCCCGAGGCCGAAGGCCAGGCCCAGGCGCAGTGGGACCAGGGCCTGTCGCGCAGCGCGTTCGACCAGGGCATGGCGGCCATCCACCGCGCCATCGCCGATGGCCAGCTCTACCAGCTCAACTACACGGCGCCGCTGCTTGGCAGGCTGCAGGGCAGCCCGCGCGCGCTGTTCCAGGCCCTGCGCCGCGCCCAGCCGGGCGGATATGCGGCCTTCATCGACAGCGGCGAGGAGCAGCTGCTCTCGGTCTCGCCCGAGCTGTTCTTCGACTGGGACGGCGCTCGCCTGCTGGCCCGCCCCATGAAGGGCACGGCCCCGCGCGGCGCTACGCCCGAGCAAGACGCGGCGCTGGCCGAGCGCCTGCGCAGCTCGGCCAAGGAACGGGCCGAGAACGTCATGATCGTGGACCTGCTGCGCAACGACCTGTCGCGCCTGGCGCTGCCGCACACGGTGCGCGTGCCCGAGCTGTTCCGTCTCGAGGCCCTGCCCAGCGTCTGGCAGATGACCTCGGACGTGGTGGCGCGCACGCGGCCCGGCACCACGCTGGCCGATGTCTTCGCGGCCCTGTTTCCCTGCGGCTCGGTCACCGGCGCGCCCAAGGTCCAGGCCATGCGCCTGATCCGCGAGCTCGAGCCCGAGCCGCGCGGCGTCTACTGCGGCGTGGTCGGCGTGGTGCGGCCCGGCGGCGCGGCCCGCTTCAACGTGGCGATACGCACCGTCACGGCGCGGGGCGGCCAGTTGCGCTGCGGCATAGGCAGCGGCATCACGGCCGACGCCACGGCCGAGGGCGAATGGCAGGAATGGCGCCACAAGCGCGCCTTCCTGGACCGCGCCAGCCAGCCCTTCGAGCTGCTCGAGACCCTGGCGCTGGAGGACGGCGTGCCGCGCGACGCGGCTGCGCACCTGGCGCGCATGGCCCGCGCGGCCGCGCATTTCGGCTACCCCTGGGATGAGGCGAGCCTGCGGCAGGCCCTGGACGCGCTGGCCCGGGCCCATCCCGAAGGCCTGTGGCGCCTGCGCCTGCTGCTCGATGCCCGGGGCGGGGTTCAGGCCCAGGCCTATGCGATGCAGGCCACGCTGCAGCCGGTGCGGCTCAAGCTGGCCGACCGGCCCCTGGAACAGGCCGACAGCGAGTTCGTGCGCTTCAAGACCACAAGGCGCGCGCATTACGAGGCCTTCGAGCCGACCATGCCCGGCTGGTTCGACACCCTGCTGTGGAACCCGCGCGGCGAGCTCACCGAATGCACGCGCGGCAACATCGCACTCAACATTGACGGCCGCTGGCTCACGCCGGCGCTGGAGGCTGGCCTGCTCGACGGCGTGGGCCGCCAGCGCTGGCTGCGCGAGGGCCGCGTCGCCGAGGCCTTGCTGCGCGTCGAGGACCTGGGGCGCGCCAGCGGCCTGGCCTTCTTCAACAGCCTGCGCGGCTGGCTGGCGGCGGAGCTCTGCTGATCAGGCGTGCCGCAGCGGCAGCGCCGCGAGGCCGCGGTAGGCCGGGTTGGCGCACCAGCGGGGCTCGGTGCTCGCGAGTTGCAGGTGAGGCCAGCGCGCCAGCAGGCGCCCGAACACCACCTCGGCCTCCAGCCGCGTGAGCGCCGCGCCCAGGCAGACATGGACGCCCGAGCCGAAGGACAGCGCGCCCGGGTCGGCCCGCGTGATGTCGAGTTCCTCGGGCCGCTCGTGGCGCGCCGGGTCGCGGTTGGCCGCGCCTATCAGCGCCAGCACCAGATCGCCGCGGCGCAGCCGCTGGCCGTGCAGCATCAGGTCGGTGGTGACGCGCCGGCCCGTGTACTGCACCGGGCTGTCGTAGCGCAGCAGCTCGCGCACCGCGCCCGGCACCAGGGACGAATCCTGCTGCAGCAGCGCCCATTGATCTGGGTGGCTCAAGAGCGCAAACAGGCCGTTGCCCAGCAGGTTGCGCGTGGTCTCGTGGCCGGCGAACAGCAGCATGGCGCATTGGGCCAGCAGCTCGGCCTCGCCCTGGATCTCGCCGCGCTCGCGCGCCTGCAGCAGACTGCTGAGCAGGCTGTCGTCCGGCGCCTCGCGCTTGGCCGAGATCTGGGCCTGGAAGTAGCGCGTCATCGCCAGCAGGCTGGCCTGGGCGCGGCGCGCCTGTTCATGCGTGGGCTCGGGCGCGCCTATGAAGGCCGCCAGATCGTCCGACCAGGCCATGACCTCGGCGCGGTCCGCGCCCGAGATGCCCAGGATGGTCGAGATCACGCGCACCGGCAGCGGGCGCGCCACCTGGGCGATGAAGTCGAATTCATCGGCATCGTCCAGTCCGTCGATCAACTCGTCGGCGATGCGCGCGATCTCGGGCTTGAGCCGCGCCAGCGCCTCGGGCCGGAAGGCCGGCTGCAGCAGGGCGCGCAGGCGCCCATGGTCGGGCGCGTCCAGGAACAGCAGGGCGCGCGCGAACAGCTGCTGAAAGCCCGCCAGCTCGCCGCGCTCGGCCGCCGCCTGGTTGACCCAGCCGCCGGTGCGCTGGGCCGAGAAGCGCGCATCGCGCAGCACGCCTTCCACGTCGGCATGGCGCGTGAGCAGCCAGGCGCCGCCGAAGAATTCCTCGCTCCAGTGGATGGGGCCGGCCTCGCGCAGCGCACGGTAGGCCGGGTAGGGGTCGGCCAGGAAGGCCGCGTCCACCAGGGGGCGCTCTGCGGCCGGCGGGCGGCTCAGGACTGCGTTCATGTATCAGCCCCCACGCTTGTCACTTCGTGTACTGCGCTGGGCTCGCGCAACGTCCGTGCGCGCAGCTGTACAGTGGAGCGAGCCCATGCCGGGCCTACGCTATGCACGTGCCGAGGCATGACGCTTCGGCCCGGCCCCGAGGGGGCCTTCGCGCCTTGGGACGGCCCGGCGGCGCTCATGCGGCCCGCTCGTCCTTGGCGGCCGGACGCTCGCCCTGGGCGCGCAGGCCCAGGCGGGCCATCAGGGCGCGGTCGCGCTCGGCCTGCGGGTTGCTGGTGGTGAGCAGCCGGTCGCCGTAGAAGATCGAGTTGGCGCCGGCGGCGAAGCACAGGGCCTGCAGGGCCTCGTCCATCTGCTCGCGCCCGGCCGACAGGCGCACCATGGTCGTCGGCATGGTGATGCGCGCCACGGCGATGGTGCGCACGAACTCGAAGGGGTCGAGCGGCGCCGTGCCTTCGAGCGGCGTGCCCGGCACGGCCACCAGGTTGTTGATCGGCACCGACTCGGGGTAGGGGTCCAGGTTGGCCAGCTGGGCGATCAGGCCGGCGCGCTCCAGGCGGCTCTCGCCCATGCCGACGATGCCGCCGCAGCAGACGTTGATGCCGGCCTGGCGCACGTTGGACAGGGTGTCCAGCCGGTCCTGGTAGGTTCGCGTGCTGATGATCTGGCCGTAGAACTCGGGCGCGCTGTCCAGGTTGTGGTTGTAGTAGTCCAGGCCCGCGTCCTTGAGGGCCTGGGCCTGCTCGGCTTCGAGCATGCCCAGGGTCATGCAGGTCTCCAGGCCCAGGGCGCGCACCTCGCGCACCATCTCGGTCACCTTCTCCATGTCGCGTTCCTTCGGGCTGCGCCAGGCCGCGCCCATGCAAAAGCGCGTCGCGCCCTGGTCCTGGGCGGCCTTGGCCGCCTGCAGCACCTCGTCCAGGGCCATCAGCTTGCTGGCCTCCACGCTGCCCTCGTGGTGGGCCGACTGCGGGCAATAGCCGCAGTCCTCGCTGCAACCGCCGGTCTTGATCGACAGCAGGGTGGACAGCTGCACCTCGTTGGGGTCGAAATGCGCGCGGTGCACCTGCTGGGCGCGGTGCAGCAGGTCCATGAAGGGCAGGGCGAACAGGGCCTCGACATCGGCGACGCTCCAGCGCGGGTCGGCCGCGGCGCTGGGCTGGGCGCGCGGGCGCAGGTTCGAGACGTCGATGGTGGAAACGGTGGTCATCTCAGGTCCTTCGTAAGTATTCAGGCAGTGAACACGGCACGCAGCGCCGCGTCGTCCAGGTGCGCGGCCACGGCGGCCGCGTCGGTGGAGGGCAGCCAGGGCACGAGGCCCAGGCAAGGGGCGCCATGCTGCTGCGCCAGACGCGTCCGCAGGTAGGCAATGTTCTCAGTCATCCAGGGCATGGCGGGGTCAATCGCGTTGCCGATCCAGCCAACAAGGCGCAGGCCGCGCGCGCGCACCGCCTCGGCCGTGAGCAAGGCGTGGTTGATGCAGCCCAGGCGCAGGCCCACCACCAGCATCACGGGCAGGCCGAGCTGCTGGGCCAGGTCGGCCGTGTCCCAGTCCGGGCCCAGCGGCACGCAAAAGCCGCCCACGCCCTCGACCACCAGCGCGTCGGCGCGCGCGGCCAGCGCGCGCGCGGCCTGCAGGATCACGTCGCGCTCTATGCTTCGGCCTTCGAGGTGGGCGGCGATATGCGGTGCACAGGCGGCCTCGAACTGGTAAGGGCCGACCTCGGCGTCGCTCAGAGGCAGGGAGCTGGCCAAGCGCAGGCGGCGCACGTCTTCGTTGACATGGATCCCTTCAATCAGTTCCGTGCCAGCTGCGACGGGCTTGAGGCCGGCGCTGCGCCAACCCTGCCGGGCCATCCAGTGCAGCAGGGCCGCGCTGACGCGGGTCTTGCCGACCTCGGTGTCGGTGCCGGTGACGAAGCAGGCGCGTGCCGGGGGCCAGTGGTTCATTCCTGCTCCTTGGCCGCCTGGGCCAGGCCGTCGACCAGGCGCTGCACGTCCTCGGCGCTGTGCGCGGCGCTCAGCGTGATGCGCAGCCTGGCCGTGCCGGCCGGCACGGTGGGCGGGCGGATCGCCGGCACCCACAGGCCCCGGCGATCGAGCGCCTCGGCCAGGGCCAGGGCCGTGGTGTTCTCGCCCACGATCAGCGGCTGGATAGCGGTGGCCGAGTCGGCCAGGCGCCAGCCCAGCGTGGGATGCTTGGCCATCAGCGCCGAAAGCAGTCCGCGCAACTGGGCGATGCGCTGCAGCAGCTGCTCGCGCCGGCGCGCGCCCTGGGCGCCGGCGATCAGGCGCAGGCTCTCGCGCAGCGCATGGGCCAGGGCCGGCGGCGTGGCCGTGGTGTAGATGTAGGGGCGCGCGGCCTGCACCAGCCAATCGACGATGGTCGGATGCGCGGCGACGAAGGCGCCGCCCAGGCCGGCCGCCTTGCCCAGCGTGCCCATGTAGATGATGCGCTCGCTGTGCAGGCCGAAATGCGCCAGGCTGCCCTGGCCCTGGGGCCCGAGCACGCCGAAGCCATGCGCGTCGTCGACGATCAGCCAGGCGTCGTGCTGCTCGGCCAGGGCCAGCAGGGCCGGCAGGTCGGCCAGGTCGCCGTCCATGCTGAACACCGCGTCGGTCACGATCAGCTTGATCGGCGTGGTGCAGGCGGCGAGTTGGCGCGCCAGCACCGTGAGCTGGCCATGCGCGTAGCGCTGCCCGGCCGCCTTGGCCAGCTGCGCGCCGTCGATCAGCGAGGCGTGGTTGAGCTTGTCGGCGAAGATGGTGGCGCTGGCGTCGCCCAGGGCCGTGAGCAGGGCCAGGTTGGCCATGTAGCCGGTGCAGAAAGTCAGCGCCTTGGCGCCGGGGATCCAGGGCGCCAGCCAGGCGGCCAGGTCTTCCTCCAGCGCTGCATGGGCGCGCGAATGGCCGCTGATCAGGTGCGAGGCGCCGCTGCCCGCGCCCCAGCGCCGCGCGCCTTCGGCCAGGGCCTCGGCCAGGGCCGGGTGGTTGGCCAGGCCCAGGTAGTCGTTGCTGCAGAAAGCCAGCAGCTCGCGCGCGGGCTGGCCGTCCTCACTCACGCGCTGCTGCGGCGCGCAGGGCGTCTCGGCCGTGCGGCGCCGGCGGCGCAGGCCCTGGGCCTCGCGCTCAAGCAGTTGCCGGTTCAGGTGCGCGATCAGCATCGTCGGTGTTCTCGGAAAGGGTGGCGTCCAGCGTGGCGCGCAGCTGCTCGGCCAGCCAGGCCGACAGGGCCGGGTCCAGCACATAGGGCGGCAGCAGGTAGACCGTGCGGCCGATCGGGCGTATCAGCAGCTCGCGCGCGCGCCCGGCCAGGTGGAAGCGCTCGGCAAAGCGCGCGCCGGCCAAGGGCTCGCGCACGTCGAAGGCCCAGATCATGCCGCGCTGGCGGAAATGCTCGATGCGCGGGTCGGCCGCCAGCGGCGCCAGCGCGGCCGTCAGCTGGGCGGCCTGCTCGCGGTTGGTCTCGAGCACGTGGTCCTGGTCGAAGCGGTCCAGCACCGCCAGCGCGGCGCGGCAGGCCAGGGCGTTGCCGGTGTAGGAATGCGAGTGCAGGAAGCCGCGCGCCACCTCGTCGTCGAGGAAGGCTTCGTAGATCGCGTTGCGCGAGAGCACCAGCGACAGCGGCAGGTAGCCGCCGCTGATGCCCTTGGACAGGCACAGCAGGTCGGGCCAGATCGGCGTTTGGTCCGGCAGGGCCGCCTGCTCGAAGGCGAAGAAGGTCCCGGTGCGGCCGCAGCCCACGGCGATCTCGTCGGCGATCAGGTGCACCTGGTAGCGGTCGCAGAGTTCGCGCGCGGCGCGCAGGTAGGCAGGGTCGTGCATGGCCATGCCGGACGCGCCCTGCACCAGGGGCTCGAGGATCAGGGCCGCGATGCGCTCGTGCTGCTCCGCCAGCAGGGCCTCGAGCTCGGCCGCGGCGCGCTGCGCGACATCGGCCGCCGATTCGCCCGGCAGGGCCTGGCGCGCGTCGGGCGACATGACCTGGTGGGCGCGCATCAAGAGCGGGTCGTAGGCGTCGCGGAACACCTGCACGTCGGTCACGGCCAGCGCGCCCAGGGTTTCGCCGTGGTAGCCCTGGCGCAGGCAGACGAAGTCCTGCTTGGCCGGGCGGCCCAGGTTGCGCCAGTGGTGGAAGCTCATCTTGAGCGCGATCTCGACCGCCGAGGCGCCGTCGCTGGCGAAGAAGCAGTGGTCCAGCACGCCGGCTGTGCGCGCCGAGAGGCGCTCGGCCAGCTGCACGGCCGGCTCGTGGGTGCAGCCGGCCAGCATCACATGCGGCAGGGTGTCGAGCTGGTCCTTGATCGCCGCGTTGATGCGCGCGTCGGCATGGCCGAACAGGTTGACCCACCAGGAGCTGATGGCGTCGAAATAGCGCCGGCCCTGCTCGTCGTACAGCCAGGGCCCCTGGCCGCGCACGATGGGCAGCGGCGGCAGCTGCCAAGCGCGCTGCATCTGGGTGCAGGGGTGCCAGACATGGCTCAGGCTGCGCTGTTGCAGATCGGAAAGGGCTGGTGGCATGGCGGGCGAAGGTGGACGGATGGCGCGGGATCGTTTCCGAAATCGGCGCGGGCGGTGGTGACCCAAGGGCGCGCCCAGCATGCGGGGCGCATGGCTGGACGAGGCCACTGGCCTCCGCACGCGGCGGAGGAGGGGAGATTTTAGGGCTTGCTCGGGCGGCTGGGTCTTGGGGGCTGCTGGTGGAGGGGTATGTTAATTAATAATTATGGATAAAGCAAGGGCGCCGCCGCTCAGGGCACCGACCGGCCTGCCCCGCAGGGGCTCGTCGCCGGTTTTCCGTGCGCCCGGCGAGCCCCTGCGGGGCAGGCCGGCGCGGACGGTGCTGCTCAGCACTCTTCGGTGCCGTGGTCCTCGATGTGCTGCACCGGCACGCGGCTGCGCAGGTCGACCCGCTGGTTCTGCTCGTTCACGAACACCAGCTTGGGCTGGTGGGTGGCCACCTGGTCCTCGTGCACCTGGGCGAAGGCCGCGATGATGACCAGGTCGCCCAGGGACGCGCGGCGCGCCGCCGAGCCGTTGAGCGAAATCATGCCGGAGCCGCGCTCGCCGCGGATGGCGTAGGTGATGAAGCGCTCGCCGTTGTTGATGTTCCAGATGTGGACCTGCTCGTTCTCGGCGATGCCGGAGGCCTCCAGCAGGTTCTCGTCGATGGCGCAGGAGCCCTCGTAGTGCAGCTCGCAGTGCGTCACGGCGGCGCGGTGGATCTTGGACTTGAGCAGGGTGCGGAACATGGTGTCTCCTGGGAATCAAAAAAACGGAGGGGCCGGCCTCAGGGCGTGAGGTCCAGCGTGCAGGCGTCGCCCACGCCATCGCGCCAGACGCGCACCCGCGTCAGGCGCGGGCGCAGGTCGGACAGGGCGTTGGCAATGAACAGGCAGAGGTTCTCCAGCGTGGCCGGGCCTAGCCCGGCCACCTCGTCGAGCAGGCGGTGATCCAGGCGCTCTCGCACCGTCTCGAGGCGCTGGCGCAGCAGTCCCAGGTCGATCACCATGCCGGTGGCCGGGTCGCGCGCGCCGGCCAGCGAGACCTCGGCGTGGTAGGTGTGGCCATGAATGCGGCGGCTGCCCTCGGCCTCGATTTCGCGTTGGAGCGTGTGGGCCGCGTCGAAGTAGAAGCGTTGGCTGATGGTGAACTGCATGAGGTCTAGGTTTTAGCGTATGCCGCTGATCTTGTGGGTCTGCAGGCTCAGCCGCCAGGCCGGGTCTTGCAGGCAGGCGGCGATGCAGGTGGCGATGTTGGCGGCCTGGTCGGGGCCGTCCATGGGCTGCAGGAAGCGGTGGGCGAACTCGCCGGTACGGGCCATGGCCTGCAGGTCCAGGCCGGGCTGGGGCCAGACCAGCTTGAGCTCCTGGCCCTGGCGCTGCACCCAGGGCGCGCCGGCCTTGGGGCTGACGCACAGCCAGTCGATGCCGGGCGGCGCGGTCAGCGTGCCGTTGCTCTCGACGGCGATGCGAAAGCCGCGCGCATGCAGGGCGGCTATCAGCGGCGCGTCGAGCTGCAGCAGGGGCTCGCCGCCGGTCAGCACCACCAGGCGGTGGGCGCGATCGCCGGCCGGCCACTGGGCCTCGATGCGGTCGGCCAGGGCCTGGGCGTCGGGGTATTTGCCGCCCAGCGTGCCGTCGGTGCCGACGAAGTCGGTGTCGCAGAAGCGGCAGACGGCCTCGGCGCGGTCTTCTTCGCGGCCGCTCCAGAGGTTGCAGCCGGCGAAGCGGCAGAACACGGCCGGCATGCCGGCCTGCGCGCCCTCGCCCTGCAGGGTGTAGAAGATTTCCTTGACGCTGTAGGTCATCACGCCCCCACGCTCGGCACTGGCGTGTCCTCGCTGCCCCCAAGCGCAGGCATGCCCTGCGCGTTGCTCGGGACCGGGGCCTTCGCGCCTTGGGGCGGCCCGGCGGCGCTCAAGGGCTTGAGGACTGTGTCGACGGCCTGCGGCAGCAGCACGGGGTAGTCGCGGCTGAAATGCAGGCCGCGGCTTTCGTGGCGGGCCTGGGCCGAGCGCACGATGAGGTCGGCCACCTGCACCAGGTTGCGCAGCTCGAGCAGGTCGCGCGTGACCTGGAAATGGGCGTAGAACTCCTGGATCTCGGCGCGCAGCAGGGCGATGCGGTGCGCCGCGCGCTCCAGGCGCTTGTTGGTGCGGACTATGCCCACGTAGTCCCACATGAAGCGGCGTAGCTCGTCCCAGTTGTGCGAGATCACCACGGCCTCGTCGGCGTCGGTGACGCGGCTGTCGTCCCAGGCCGGCAGCTGGGGCGGTGCGGGGCGCGGCGTGGCTGCGATGTGCTGCGCCGCCGCGCGCGCGAACACCATGCACTCGACCAGCGAGTTGCTGGCCAGGCGGTTGGCGCCGTGCAGGCCGGTGCAGGTGGTCTCGCCCACCGCGTAGAGGCCGTCCAGGTCGGTGCGGCCCGCCAGGTCGGTCACCACGCCGCCGCAGGTGTAGTGGGCGGCCGGCACCACGGGGATGGGCTGGCGCGTGATGTCTATGCCCAGTTCCAGGCAGCGCGCGCGGATGTTGGGGAAATGGGCCAGGATGAACTCGGCCGGCTGGTGCGAGATGTCCAGGTAGACGCAGTCCAGGCCATGCTTCTTCATCTCGAAGTCGATCGCGCGCGCCACCACGTCGCGCGGCGCGAGCTCGGCGCGCGCGTCGTGCTGCGGCATGAAGCGCGTGCCGTCGGGCAATTTCAGCTGCCCGCCCTCGCCGCGCACCGCCTCGGAGATCAGGAAGGACTTGGCCTGCGGGTGGTACAGGCAGGTCGGGTGGAACTGGATGAACTCCATGTTGGCCACGCGGCAGCCCGCGCGCCAGGCCGCCGCGATGCCGTCGCCGGTGGCGGTGTCGGGGTTGGTGGTGTAGAGGTAGACCTTGCCCGCGCCACCCGTGGCCAGCAGGGTGTGGGGGGCGCGGAAGCTGACCACCTTGCCGCTGGCCTGGTCGAGTGCGTACAGGCCCAGGCAGCGGTCCTGCGCCTGGCCCAGCTTGCGGGCGGTGATCAGGTCGACCAGGGTGTGCTCTTCGAACAGCGCGATGCCCGGCGTGCGGCGCACCTGCTCCACCAGGGTCCGCTGCACGGCGGCGCCGGTGGCGTCGGTCACGTGCACGATGCGGCGCGCGCTGTGGCCGCCCTCGCGCGTGAGGTGCAGCTCGCCGTCCTCGCGCGAGAACGGCACGCCCAGCTGCTGCAGCCAGGCGATGCTCTCGGGCGCGTGCTCGACCACGAAGCGCGTGGCGTCGGCGTCGCACAGGCCGGCGCCGGCGACCAGGGTGTCCTCCACATGGGCCTGGAAGCTGTCGCCCTCGGCCAGCACGGCGGCGATGCCGCCCTGGGCCCAGGCGCTGGAGCCGTCGCCTAAAGCGCGCTTGGTGATCACGGCGACGCGGTGCGTGGCCGCCAGGTGCAGGGCGGCGCTGAGGCCGGCCAGGCCGCTGCCGACAATCAGGACATCGAAGTTATGGGTGGTCTCGGCCATGGCAAGGCGTCACGGGAAGGGGTTTCAGGCCGGCGTGAACGCCAGCCGCACGTAGATCGGGGCAAAGGCCTCGGCCTGGGTGATCTCGATCAGGGTTTCCTTGGCCAGCTCGAGCAGGGCGATGAAGGTCACGACCAGCACCGGCACGCCCTTGGCGGGGTCGAACAGGTTCTCGAACTCGACGAAGCGGCGGCCCTGCAGGGCCCTGAGCACCATGCTCATGTGCTCGCGCACGCTGAGCTCCTCGCGGCTGATCTTGTGGTGCTGGACCAGCTTGGCGCGGCGCAGGATGTCGGCCCAGGCCTGCTGCAGGTCGGTGAGCTGCACGTCGGGAAAGCGCGGCTGCAGGCTCTGCTCTATGTAGACCTGGGCCTTGAGGAAGTCGCGGCCGAAATGCGGCAGCTCGTTCAGGCGCATCGAGGCCAGCTTCATCTGCTCGTACTCGATCAGGCGGCGCACCAGCTCGGCGCGCGGGTCCTCGGGCTCCTGGCCCTCGGCCGTCTTCTTGGGCGGCAGCAGCATGCGCGACTTGATCTCGATCAGCATGGCCGCCATCAGCAGGTACTCGGCGGCCAGCTCCAGGTTGCGGCTGCGGATTTCCTCGACATAGCTCAGGTACTGGCGCGTGACGCCGGCCATGGGGATGTCGAGGATGTTGAAGTTCTGCTTGCGGATCAGGTAGAGCAGCAGGTCCAGCGGGCCCTCGAAGGCCTCCAGGAACACCTCCAGCGCGTCGGGCGGGATGTACAGGTCCTGGGGCAGGGCGAACAGCGGCTCGCCGTACAGCCGCGCCACGGCCACATGGTCGACCACCTCGGGCATGGCGGACAGCGCGGCCTCGGGCTCGCGCGCCAGTTCGGGGGTGTCGGTCGGCAGGCTCATGGCGAGCGGGCGGATGCCGGGCGGGCCAGGGGGCCGGGCCGGGCGTCAGCCCTTGGTCTGGTAGACGTAGGCCTGCTGCGGCACGCGCCCGGCCTGGTATTCGGCCTGGGCCTCGCGGTCCACGGCCTTGTCCCACAGCAGGGCGCGCCCGGCGCGCTGCTCGGCCTCGAGCTCGGGTTTGCGGGCCTTGAGCTCATCGATGAACTGCGTGGCCTCGGAGGTGTAGTGCGGGCGATTGAAGAAGTTGGCGATGGACATAGGCGGGACAGCAGGGGGCCTTGCGGCAAGTCTCCGGCGCGGAGAAACCCTTAATTTTACCGGGTGGCGGCCTCGGCGGTCGGAATTGACCCCACGGCAGGGCCGCCGGCCGCTTCGGACGGGGGCGCCTCGCCCAGCGCGGCGGCCAGTCCGCGCGCCAGGTCGGGCTCGACCTGGCCCTCCAGCAGGGCCAGCAGCCCGCAGCGCCGCGCCATGTCCAGCGGCTGGTGCATCAGGCCGCAGACCACCAGGCGCACGCCCCGCTTGCGGCAGTGCTGGGCCAGGCTCATCAGCGTGTCGGCGCCCGAGGTGTCGACGTAGATCACGTTCTTGAGGTCCAGCACCAGGGCCCGGGCGGGCAGGCGGTCCTCGATGTCCTCGACCAGCTTGACGGCGCCGAAGAACAGCGCGCCGTAGAGGCGCCAGCCCTGCACCTGCGCCTCGTGCCCTGCCAGGGCCGGCTGGTCGGTCGCGCTCACGGCCTCGGCCCGCGACAGGCTGGAGATGCGGTAGATGAAAGTCAGGCAGGCCGCCACCAGGCCCACCTCGACCGCCACCGTGAGGTCGAACACCACCGTGAGCGCGAACACCGCCAGCAGCGTGACGCGGTAGGGCAGGCGGTACTGGCGCAGGTGCACGAAGGCCTGCCACTCGCCCATGTTCCAGGCCACGAAGACCAGGATGGCGGCCAGCGTCGCCAGCGGCACGTGATAAGCCAGCGGCGCCGCCACCAGCACCACCACCAGCAGGGTCAGCGCGTGCACCACGCCGGCCACCGGGCTGGTGGCGCCGCTCTTGATGTTGGTCACGGTGCGCGCGATGGTGCCGGTGGCCGGCATGCCGCCGAAGAAGGGCGTGACGAAGTTGGCCACGCCCTGGGCCATCAGCTCCTGGTTGGGGTTGTGGCGGTCGCCTATCATGCCGTCGGCCACGCGCGCGCACAGCAGCGACTCGATGGCGCCCAGCAGGGCCAGGGTCAGCGTGGGCGTGAGCAGGAAGCGCGCGCTCTCCCAACTGAAGGCCGGCAGGGCGAAGGCCGGCAGCGCCGCCGGGATGCCGCCGAAGCGGCTGCCTATGGTGTCCACCGGCAGCTCGAGCAGGCGCACCGCCGCCGTGGCCAGCACCAGGGCCACGATGGCGCCGGGCACGCGCGTGAGCGAGCCGCTGAACTGCATGGCGGGGGCCAGGCGCGGCATGGCCTTCTGCCAGGCGACGATGGTCGCCAGCGAGGCCAGGGCCACGCCCAGCGCCGCCGGGTTGACCGTGTGCAGCGAGTTGCCCAGCGTGGACAGCATGGCGAAGAAGCTGGCCGGCATGGTCGCCACCTGCAGGCCCAGGAAGTCCTTGAGCTGCGACAGCCCGACCAGCACCGCGATGCCGTTGGTGAAGCCGATCACCACCGCGATCGGGATGAAGCGCACCAGGGTGCCCAGCCGGAACAGGCCCATCAGGAACAGCAGCACGCCCGACATGGCGGTGGCGATGATCAGGTTGGCCAGGCCGTAGCGCGCGACGATGCCGTAGACGATGACGATGAAGGCGCCGGCCGGCCCGCCGATCTGCACCCGGCTGCCGCCCAGGGCCGAGATCAGGAAGCCGGCGATGATGGCGGTGAAGATGCCGGCCTCGGGCTTGAGCCCCGAGGCGATGGCAAACGCCATGGCCAGCGGCAGCGCGACCACGCCCACCGTGAGGCCGGCCCCCAGGTCCCCGGCGAAGCGCGACCTGTCGTAATGGCGCAGGGCGTCGAGCAGGTGGGGGCGGAAACGGGCGAGCGGGGCGGTGTCGGACATGCCCGCGACTGTTGCAGGGATCATGCCCGCAGGCAAGCCCCCGCCAGCCGGCCTACCAGCCCGCGCGCCGCAGGTCGTCGAGCAGGGGGCGCAGGGTCAGCAGGCTCAGCATCAGCGCCAGTGGCACCGTGCTCGCGTAGCCCACGGACTTGAAGCCCAGCGCGCCGGCCACGCCGCCGGCGAAGAAGCAGCCGATCAGCAGGCCCTGGATGCGCAGGCGGTCGCGGTTGGCCAGCACCGGTGCGCGGCCGGGGTGGCGGTTGACGTAGAACAGCTTGCCCAGCTCTATGCCCAGGTCGGTCACCAGGCCCGTGACATGGGTGGTGCGGATCTCGGCCTTGGATATCTTGGTGATGACCGCGTTCTGCAGCCCCATGATGAAGCACAGCAGCACCACGGTCAGCGGCACGAACAGCGGGGCGAACAGGTTGATGGCCGCGCCGAACAGGCCGAACACCAGCAGCGCCGCCGACTCGGCCAGCAGCGGCAGGCCGTAGGCGCTGCGCAGCTGGCGGCGCAGGCCCCAGTTGACCATCACGGCCGTGGTCATGGCGCCCAGCAGGAAGGCCGCCAGCGAGGCCAGGCCGGCCAGGGCCAGCGCCAGATGGCCCAGCACCAGGTGGTCGGCCACCGAGGACAGCATGCCGGTCATGTGCGAGGTGTACTGGCCCACGGCCAGGAAGCCGCCGGCGTTGGCCGCGCCGGCCACGAAGGCCAGTACCGCGCCCAGCCGCACGTTGGCCCGCGTGCTGCGGTCCACGTCGGTCCAGCCGCGGATCAAGGCGAACATGCCGGGCGTGATGTTCAGGGGCTCAGCGCACCCGCATGCCGGGCTGGGCGCCGGGCCAGGGCTCGAGCACGTAGAGGCCGGGGTTGGCCTTCTCGTCGCCGTGGCTGGCGGCCAGCACCATGCCTTCGCTGACACCGAACTTCATCTTGCGCGGCGCCAGGTTGGCCACCATCACCGTCAGCTTGCCCACCAGGTCCGCCGGCTGGTAGGCGCTGGCGATGCCGCTGAACACGTTGCGCGTGCGCCCCTCGCCCATGTCCAGGGTCAGGCGCAGCAGCTTGGTCGATCCCTCGACCGGTTCGCAGTTGACGATCTGGGCGATGCGCAGGTCCACCTTGGCGAAGTCGTCTATGGAGATGGTCTCGGCCAGTTCCTCGCCGCCCGGCGGGGCCTGCTCGGGCTCGGCCGCGGCCGGCGGCTCGAACAGCGCGTCCAGCAGCTTGGCGTCCACGCGCTGCATCAGGTGCTGGTAGGCGCCGATCGCATGGCCCTTGCCCAGGGCCTGCTCGCCGTCGGCGAAGGCGAGCGGGCCCACCTTGAGGAAGGCCTCGACCTGCGCCGCCAGGGCCGGCAGCACCGGCTTGAGCAGGATGCTGAGCAGGCGGAAGGCCTCGATGCAGGTGCTGCAGACGTCGTGCAGGCGCGTGTCCATGCCGGCCTGCTTGGCCAGCTCCCAGGGCTTGTTCTGGTCCACGTACTCGTTCACGCGGTCGGCCAGCAGCATGGTCTCGCGCAGCGCCTTGCCGTACTCGCGCTCGGCGTAGAGCTCGGCGATCGCGGGGAAGGCCTGGCGCAGGTGCTCCAGCAGGGCGTCGCCGTCGGCCGAGATCTCGCCCAGCTGGCCGCCGAAGCGCTTGGCGATGAAGCCGGCGGCGCGCGAGGCGATGTTGATGTACTTTCCCACCAGGTCGCTGTTGACGCGGGCGACGAAGTCCTCGGGGTTGAAGTCCACGTCCTCCACCCGGCTGTTGAGCTTGGCCGCGATGTAGTAGCGCAGCCACTCGGGGTTCATGCCCAGGGCCAGGTACTTCAGCGGGTCTATGCCGGTGCCGCGGCTCTTGCTCATCTTCTCGCCGCTGACGGTGATGAAGCCGTGCACGAACACGTTGGTCGGCGTCTTGCGGCCGCTGAAGTGCAGCATGGCCGGCCAGAACAGGGTGTGGAAGTAGGTGATGTCCTTGCCGATGAAGTGGTACTGCTCGACCTGCGGGTCGGCCATGAAGGCCTCGTAGTCCTTGCCTATCCTGCCGAAGTAGTTCTTCAGCGAGGCCAGGTAGCCGACCGGCGCGTCCAGCCAGACATAGAAGAATTTGCCCGGCGCGTCGGGGATTTCGATGCCGAAGTAGGGCGCGTCGCGCGAGATGTCCCAGTCCGACAGTCCCTGTCCCTGGCCGTCCTCGTCCTTCGTGAACCACTCGCGGATCTTGTTGGCCACTTCCGGCTGGAGCTTGCCGTCCTGCGTCCACTGCTGCAGGAAGGCCACGCAGCGCGGGTCGGACAGCTGGAAGAAGAAGTGCTCGGAGGTCTTGCGCACCGGCGTCGCGCCCGACAGGGCCGAGTAGGGGTTCTTGAGCTCGGTCGGCGCGTAGACCGCGCCGCAGACCTCGCAGCTGTCGCCGTACTGGTCCTTGGCGCCGCATTTGGGGCATTCGCCCTTGATGAAGCGGTCGGGCAGGAACATGGACTTCTCGGGGTCGAAGAACTGCTCTATGGTGCGCGTGGTGATCAGGCCCGCGGCCTTGAGGTCGCGGTAGATCTGCTGGGCCAGCTCGTGGTTCTCGGGGCTGTCGGTCGAGCTCCAGTTGTCGAAGGCGACGTGGAAGCCGTCCAGGTAGGGCTTGCGGCCGGCCGAGATCTCGCCCACGAACTGCTGCGGCGTCTTGCCGGCCTTCTCGGCCGCGATCATGATGGGCGCGCCGTGCGCGTCGTCGGCGCCCACGAAATGCACCTGATGCCCCTGCATGCGCTGGAACCGCACCCAGATGTCGGCCTGGATGTATTCCATGATGTGGCCGATGTGGAAGTTGCCGTTGGCGTACGGCAGGGCCGTGGTGACGAAAAGCTGGCGCGGGGCGGGCGTGGCGGACATGATGGGCTTTTTCTGGGGGAATCCGCGATTTTAAGAGTTGTCGCTACACTGCGCGGCAGGACAGAAAGTAGCACCATGCCCACCCCCGAACAACTCACCCAGGCGCTGGCCGCCGTCATCGACCCCAACACCGGCAAGGATTTCGTCTCCACCAAGGCGCTCAGGAACCTCCTGGTCCAGGGCGGCGACGTCTCCTTCGACGTCGAGCTCGGCTACCCGGCCAAGAGCCAGATCCCGGCGCTGCGCCAGGCCCTGATCGCTGCCGCCCGGGCCGTGCCCGGCGTGGCCAACGTCTCGGCCAACGTCACCAGCAAGATCATCGCCCACGCGGCCCAGCGCGGCGTGGCCCTGCTGCCCCAGGTCAAGAACATCGTCGCCGTGGCCTCGGGCAAGGGCGGCGTGGGCAAGAGCACCACGGCCGTCAACCTGGCCCTGGCCCTGGCCGCCGAGGGCGCCCAGGTCGGCCTGCTCGACGCCGACATCTACGGCCCCAGCCAGCCCATGATGATGGGCATCGCCGGCCGCCCCGAGAGCACCGACGGCCAGACCATGGAGCCGCTGGAGAACTACGGCGTGCAGGTCATGTCGATCGGCTTCCTGGTGGACGCGGACCAGGCCATGATCTGGCGTGGCCCCATGGCCACCCAGGCGCTGGAGCAGCTGCTGCGCCAGACCAACTGGAAGGACCTCGACTACCTGATCGTCGACCTGCCGCCCGGCACCGGCGACATCCAGCTCTCCCTGAGCCAGCGCGTGCCCATGACCGGCGCCGTGATCGTCACCACGCCGCAGGACATCGCGCTGATCGACGCCAAGAAGGGCATCAAGATGTTCGAGAAGGTGGGCGTGCCCATCCTCGGCATCGTTGAGAACATGGCCGTGCATGTCTGCTCCAACTGCGGCCATGTGGAGCACATCTTCGGCCAGGGCGGCGGCCAGAAGATGGCGGCCGAGTACGGCATGGACTACCTGGGTGCGCTGCCGCTGACCATGCAGATCCGCGAGCAGGCCGACGCTGGCCGGCCCACCGTGGTGGCCGACCCGGACGGCGAGGTGGCCGGCATCTACAAGGCCGTGGCGCGCCAGGTGGCGATCAAGATCGCGGCCAAGGCCAAGGACTTCTCGTCCAAGTTCCCTTCGATCAAGATTTCGAAGGACACCTGAGGGCGCGCACCCCGCGCCGCGGCAGGCGGTGCCCGGCGGGGGCTCATGCTGTGGCGGTCGGCGCTTGGCGCCGACTCCGCCGCGCTGAACGGCCTGGGGCCGGCGCGGCATAACTTGGACAATCCAAGTTATGCCTCATGCGCGGGTGTGCGCTAGACATCTATGCGCCTTAGGCGTATAGTGGCGAAAATGCTCACGGTTGTCGAGACTCTCTTGTTTCAGAAGCAATGGCCATACTACTGGACCGAGGAAGAGCGAGGTGAGTTCGCGGCGTACATTGCCGAGAGTCCCGACGCCGGAGACGTTGTGCCTGAGTCTGGCGGCATTCGAAAGGTCCGTTGGCGTCGGGCTGGTTCTGGCAAGTCCGGTGGTGTTCGCGTTATTTACTTCACACGCATAGCCGAGGAGGAAGTCGTGCTTCTCACTCTGTACGCGAAGTCGAAAACGGACAACATCACGGGCGCAAAGCTTAAGGAGATTCGCCGTGTCCTCGAAAGTTAAACCCCTCACGGATACGCAGCTGCGCGCGTACGAGGCCAAGCGTGACCTGGCTGCCGAATTGCTCGAGTCTGTGCGGCAGATGAAGGCGGGAAAGACGCAAGTCGTTTCTTCTCCCGCAGTGGAAGCGCGGGAACGTACGGGCTTGTCGCAGTCTCAGTTTGCTGCACTGCTGGGCGTGTCAGTTCGCACCCTCCAAGGCTGGGAGCAAGGCCGCAAACAGCCTAGTGGCGCAGCACGCACGCTGCTCACAATTGCGCGCACGAACCCGAAGGCCTTGTTGGCTGTGGCTGGAAAGTGATCGAATGCGCCGGCATATCAGGTCATGCCAGCGGACCGCCTACGGCGCCCGCTGAATTCCGTTAGGGCGCACCAATGGTCGCAGTGACATCGCTTGCGGACATAGCTGGGCAGCTTACGGAGGGGTCTACCAACGCAGGCAAGATCTCCGTAGGCTGTGTGTGCTTGCCATCTGGGACGGTGAAGAGCGTTCGGTCCGCCATTCCAACGTCCTTTCCGAAATGGCGAGACGCTGATGACCATGATGTTGGCTGGATGGTCGGCTTGATGCTGAAGGAGTCGCTCTCGGTTTGTGCGGCCTCATTTGACAAGACTACTGACAGTTGGCGGATGTTCTGGGAGGACGCGCGAGACGTACACGCGAGAACCGCGTCGCTCGGTGCCGGATCGATCTCTTTCCTTAAGGAGGCGCTGATTAATTCGGCTCGACATCCTTTGGCCTCAATGAAATCAATGAGTTATGAAGGATAAGGTGCTTAAAAAGTGAATTAATCAGCGCTTCCTTAAGGCGGCGACCTTAATCAAATTCCTTCTCTTCAGCCAAGCTGCTACTTTTGCACTGGGGCACTCCATAGGCGTTGGAACAATGCCCATGATTCGGGATCGCCTTGGACGGCTCAATGTTTCGGAAAGCGTGATCCTCGATAACGAGATTCATGGCGAAGACAACCGCGAAGCATTTGCGGCGATTTGGCAGGCAATGAACGAGCACCAACCCAAACTGAACTCGTTGGGTGTCGTACGCCAAGTCAAGACAGTTGCTCTGGCCACAGAGGCTCAGGAGCCCTTGTTGCTGCTACCGGACTATGTCGCCGGAATTCTTCAAGCGGCAAACAGCACGGCAGACACTCTCGCCAAGAGTCGAGTCTCAGCTTTGGCGGCGAAACGCGCTTATGAGCGACTCAAGCGCGCGTCAAAATTCGGCGAATTCTCCGGATTCATGCCGACGTCCTACTTTGAGATTTTTCCCAACTTCAAACAGTACGCGAGGCACCGTGCGCCCTAACGCTCGAACCGACTCGCGTCGGCAAGCCTCTGCTCGCGGCTCAGCTTTAACGTCTAGGGAAGCGCTGATTAATTCACTTTTTAAGCACCTTATCCTTCATAACTCATTGATTTCATTGAGGCCAAAGGATGTCGAGCCGAATTAATCAGCGCCTCCCTAGGTAATTACTCATGCGCCCAATATTTACCGTCCATGCCGGTGAATACCTTGTTGGAAGCGAAATTGAAGCTCAATTTCCCGACATGCGGGTATGGATTCCATCAAAAGACGATGGCATCGATCTACTTGTTACCGACAAGAAACAGAAGAAAGTCGCATCTCTTCAGGTCAAGTTCTCGAAAGACCACTTGGCGACGGGAAAAGAATCTCGGGCAACAGCGGAAATTAAGTCCGGTGGCTGGTGGAAATTCGACCAAAAAAAGCTCTCGTCGTCTACAGCCGACTTTTGGGTTCTCGTGCTTTGCGAGTTCAATTCTCGCAAGTACGATTTCGTAGTCGTAAAGCCTGCTGAGCTTGCCAACCGGTACGCCAAGATTGCACCTGATTCGACCACTATTCAAAGCTATTTTTGGGTAACGCAAGCCGGGCGATGCTGGGAGACCCGCGGCCTTGCGAAAAACGACCTTTCGCAAATTTGCTCCGGAGTGTTCACAAACAGCGTTCGTGACTTTACTAATTTTTTAAATGATTGGCCTTTCGGCGTTGCCTAACATTACGGTCAACCTTACAACCGTAAGCGGGGCGCAATTCGAACGGGCCGCCTCGCGCGGTTGCAGGTTACCTCAACGTCAGGCGCCGCCAAAGCCAGGAGCCACCATGCTTATCAATGGCCGATGCCACTGCGGGAACATTTCATTCAAGCTCTTATGGGAGCCTGGGCCGAAAGAAATACCAGCCCGAGCCTGCGACTGCTCGTTTTGTACGAAGCATGGCGGCGTATGGACGTCCTGCAATACAGGTTCGCTCAAAGTCACCGTAGCTGATCCTTCGCTCGTATCGAAGTACCGCTTTGGCACGAAGACAGCCCAGTTCCATGTCTGCGCCAGGTGTGGCATCGCGCCGGTCGTCAGCAGTGCGATTGACGGTCAGACCTACGCAGTAGTCAGTGTCAACGCGTTCGAAGGCGTTGACCAATCGCTTCTAAAGCATGCGCCGGCATCCTTCGAGGCAGAGGACGAAAAGGCTCGCCTCTCGCGGCGCAAGAAGAGCTGGATTGCCAATGTCGAGTTCATCGAAGGCGGCGCCTGACCCTCATATATGGACTCCTCACAACGGCAAGAAACTGACCGATAGGGGGGGCTCGTTGGGAGTCGCCTGTACGTGTGTCCGGCATCTTCAATGGGCTTTGCGGCGGCCCGTGTGGACGTGGAATCCACGGCGCCCATGAGCCATTTGATACAAGCGGCAGCCTGGGGCACTTGACAGATGTATCCCATGGGATACGATTCGCGCATGCGTGTGCAGATGACCGAGGTCTATCGAGATTGGATCAACGCCCTCAAAGATCGCGCAGCTCGCGCTCGGATTCAGGTGCGGGTGGATCGGCTGGTCCACGGCAACCCTGGGCAGCATCGCCAGCTGACGGACGGTGTGTCGGAGCTGAAGATCGATTTCGGTCCAGGCTACCGCGTGTACTGCGCCGAAAGAGCCGGTGAGATCGTCGTCCTTCTCGCGGGTGGTGACAAGTCCACGCAGCAGCAAGACATCAAGGCGGCCATCGCACTCGCGAGGAACCTGTAGGAGTACCCCGAAATGCCCAAATCATCCACTGCCAAGGTACCCGCCAAGACCAAGACCGTGCCCTACGACGTGGCGGAGCAACTGCGCACGCCCGAAGAGATGGCGGCCTATCTCGATGCCTGGCTCGCCGAGGCCCCCGATGATGCAGCGGGCATTGCCCGTGCACTGGGCGACATCGCTCGCGCCAAGGGCATGTCGCAGGTAGCCCGCGATGCGGGGCTGAGCCGCGAGAGCTTGTACAAGGCGCTCAGTGAAACCGGCAATCCGAGCTTCGCGACTGTGCTGAAGGTGGCGCGAGCGCTTGGCGTGCGCCTCCACGCGGAGGCCGTATGAAATCCCGTGCCCATCTACGTCCATGGGGGCCAACCCCTCCGTCGAGTGGACAGCCTCAGGCTGCGCCAGCGCCGCCGCTCATGTCCAACGCTGGGCACCATCCGCAGCGCGAGGCGGCCGGTAGCTGGTGACGGATACTCGGGCAAACAGGAGCAAACCGCCGTGGCCATCGACATCGACAAACTGACCGAGGCTGAGCTGATCGATCTGAACAACCGGATCGTTGCGCGCCTCAAGTTCCTGCAGCAAATGCGTGCGCACGCTTCCATGCTCGAGTTCAGCATCGGCGAGCGCGTGTCGTTCCAGCCGCAAGGTCACCCCGTTCTCTTTGGCATCATTGCCAAGTACAACCGCAAGTCGGTGACTGTCATCACCGAGAACGGGCAGCAGTGGAACGTGGCGCCCGTTTTCCTGCGCAAGATCGGCACCGCGCCTGCGCCTGCCGCTGCCAATGGCCAGGTCATCCATCTGCCAAAGAAGTAAGCGCGCGCTTCAGGGGGGCATGGCGCCCAAGCGATCCATGGAGCGCTAGGCATCACCAAACGGCTGACAAGGCGCCCGCCCGGGTGGCCGCGTTTGCGTGTCGGCTCGCGCAGCGGGCTCAGCGGCCCGCCGCTTCCCTCTCCCGCAGCCGGAAGCGCTGGATCTTCCCCGTCGCGGTCTTGGGCAGCTCGGCGACGAACTCGATGAAGCGCGGGTACTTGTAGGGCGCCAGGCGCTCCTTGACGAAGGACCCTTGCCTGCTCGCATGGCCGGAAAGACGGGTGGATAATGCAACCATCCGCAGCGACAAGAACATCGCGACGTAAGGGGGGCTCATGAACGGTATCTTCCCTATAGAAATCCGGAAGTTCGTCGAAGCCAGGCTGGGGGAGCAAGCTTGGCCGGAGATCGTGCGTTCGGCAGAGGTTCGGCCCAGGCTGTATGTGCCCGTGGCCGACTACCCGGACCAAGAGATCGCTGCGCTCCTCTCCGCCGTATCGGCCAGAACGGGAGACCCCATTCCCGTGATCTTGGAGGCCATGGGCGAATTCATCGTGCCGGATCTGATCAGCATGGTCCCGACGTTCATCAGGCCAGGCTGGAAGACCCTCGACATGATCGCCAACACGGAGGAGGCCATCCATGAGGTGCTTCGCCATGCGGGGACGAATACCAATCCGCCGAAGCTGATGTGTCGATGGGCTGGATCCCACGAGGTGGTCGTCACCTACACATCACCCCGGAAGATGTGCACCCTGGCGAAGGGGATCATCAGGGGGATCGCCAAGTACTATGGAGAGCAGGTCGCCATCACGGAGCCCACCTGCATGCTGAGGGGGGACGCGGCCTGCCAATTGCACGTTACCGTGATTTAGGTGTGGTGGCGCAGCCCGCGCAGCCGTCTCACCCGCCCGCCGCTTCCTTCTCGCGCAAGCGAAAGCGCTGAATCTTCCCCGTCGCCGTCTTCGGCAGCTCGGCTACGAACTCGATGAAGCGCGGGTACTTGTAGGGCGCCAGGCGCTCCTTCACGAAGGCCTTGATCTCTTCCTCGGTCAGCTGCTGGCCGGCCTTGAGCACGATGAAGGCCTTGGTCTTGACCAGGCCGTCGGCGTCCTGCTTGCCGATCACCGCGCACTCGAGCACGGCCGGGTGCTGCACCAGGGTGGCCTCGACCTCGAAGGGCGAGACGTAGATGCCGCTCACTTTCAGCATGTCGTCGCTGCGGCCGCTGTAGGTGTAGGTGCCGTCGGCGTTGCGCACGTACTTGTCGCCGCTCTTGGTCCAGCCGCCCTGGAAGGTGTCGCGCGTCTTCTCGCGGTTGCCCCAGTACATCATCGCGGCCGAGGGGCCGTGGATGTAGAGGTCGCCGGGCTCGCCGTCGGGCACCGGGCCGCCTTCCTCGCCGCGCAGCTCGATTTCGTAGCCCGGCACCGGCCAGCCGGTGGTGCCGTAGCGCACCTTGTCCGGGCGGTTGCTGAGGAAGATGTGCAGCATCTCGGTCGAGCCTATGCCGTCGACGATGTCGACCCCGAAATGCCGCTTGAAGCGCTCGCCGAGCTCGGCCGGCAGGGCCTCGCCGGCCGACGAGACCAGGCGCAGCGCGACGGCATCGCGCGCCGGCAGCTGGGGGTGGGCCAGCATGCCGGCGAAGCCGGTGGGCGCGCCGTAGAACACGGTGGGTTTCACCCCGCCGACCTGGCCCAGCAGGCGCTTGAAGGTGGCGTCGGGCGTGGGCCGCTCGGCCATCAGGATGGTGGTGGCGCCCACGCTCATGGGGAAGCTCAGCGCGTTGCCCAGCCCGTAGGCGAAGAACAGCTTGGCCGCGGAGAAGCAGACGTCGTCCTCGCGCAGCTGCAGCAGGCCGCTGCCGTAGAGTTCGGCGGTCCAGTACGGGTTGGCGTGCGAGTGCACCGTGCCCTTGGGCCGGCCGGTGGAGCCGGAGGAATAGAGCCAGAAGGCGGCGTCGTCGGCGCTGGTCGCGGCCGGGCGTGTCATGGCCGGGTAGGCGGCGAGGAAGGTCTCGAACTCGATTTCGGCCGGGTGCAGCGGCGCGATGGGCCGCGACACGATGATCTTCTGTACCTCGTGGTCGGACTTGACCATGGCCGAGGTCAGCACCGGCAGCAGCGCGCCCGACACCAGCACGGCCTGCGCGCGCGAATGCTCGAGCATGTAGGCGTAGTCGTCGGCGGTGAGCAGGGTGTTGACGGCCACCGGGACGAGGCCGGCGTAGATCGCGCCCAGGAAGCTCACCGGCCAGTCGTTGCAGTCCTGCATCAGCAGCAGCACGCGCTCTTCGCGGCGTATGCCGAGCGCGCGCAGGCCGGCGGCGAGGTGGCGCACGCGGTCCTCGAGCTGGGTGTAGCTGAGCGTGCCCAGGTCGTCGACGAAGGCGGCCTTGGCCCCCCGGCCAGCATTGCGCTCGATCAGGTGCTGGGCGAAGTTGAATTGGGCGGGCGGCGGCGGGGGCAGGGCGGACATGGGGTGTCTCCGGTGGCGGATCTGGGGCAGAAAAACTGGACAGTGCTTGGGGGCGGGGCTGGACTTGCCTGTATAAATGCACTATTGTGCTTGTCACGATAGTGTGCAGTAAAGTGCATGTCAAGGTTTTGTGAGCCCGCTCCGGGTTTTCCCGGGGGCAGATGGAGTTTCAAATCATGGGTACCCGATCGAGCATGGGCGGTGAGCCGGACGAGGCGCTGGTGTCGGAGCGCGCGGCTGAGGCCGACAGCGAGGCGCGCCACCCCTTCCTGCTGGCGCTGGGCGAGCGCGTGCGCACACTGCGCTCGCGCCGCGGCATGACGCGCAAGGCGGTGGCGCTGGCGGCCGACGTGTCCGAGCGCCACCTGGCCAACCTCGAGTACGGCACGGGCAATGCCTCCATCCTGGTGCTGCTGCAGGTGGCCCAGGCCCTGCACTGCTCGCTGAGCGAGCTGCTGGGCGACGTCACCACCACCTCGCCCGAGTGGCTGCTGATCCGCGAGCTGCTGGAGCGCCGCAACGAGGCCGATCTGCGCCGCGCGCGCATCGCCCTGGGCACGCTGTTCGACGGCCAGGGCACGGCCGAGCAGGGCCGCACGGCGCGCATCGCGCTGATCGGCCTGCGCGGCGCCGGCAAGTCCACGCTGGGCCGGCGCCTGGCCGAGGACCTGGGCTACACCTTCATCGAGCTGAGCCGCGAGATCGAGCAGTTCGCCGGCTGCAGCATCAGCGAGATCCACAACCTCTACGGCACCAATGCCTACCGCCGCTACGAGCGCCGCGCGCTCGAGGAGGCGATACAGATCTACCCCGAGGTGGTGATCGCCACGCCGGGCGGCCTGGTGGCGGACGCGGCCAACTTCAACCTCATGCTCTCGCACTGCTACACCATCTGGCTGCAGGCCGACCCCGTCGACCACATGGGGCGCGTGGCGGCCCAGGGCGACATGCGCCCCATGGCGGCGAGCAAGGAGGCGATGGAGGACCTCAAGCGCATCCTGACCGGGCGCTCGGCCTTCTATTCCAAGGCGGACATGAGCTTCAACACCAGCGCCTACGGCTTGGAAGACGGTTTCAAGGCCCTGCGCGAGCAGGTGCGGGGCGTGCTGGGCCTGCCGGTCTGAAAAAAACTTGGATGACATGCATAAAAGTGCATTGACATCCTGCGGTTCGTGCACTATTCTTCATCACATCCGCGGCGCTGAACGATTTTTCATGCCGGCGGAACCGGATTGCCCAGCCAACCTCTTGCCCTGATGAAGGATGCGACCATGACCCAAGCCACCACCGTCGACTACCGCACCGACCCCTCGCAATACCGCCACTGGAAGCTCAGCTTCGACGGCGCGGTCGCGACCCTGGCCATCGCCATCGACGAGGACGCCGGCATCCGCCCCGGCTACAAGCTCAAGCTCAATTCCTACGACCTGGGCGTGGACATCGAGCTGCACGACGCGCTGCAGCGCATCCGCTTCGAGCACCCCGAGGTGCGCACCGTGGTCGTCACCAGCCTGAAGGACCGCGTGTTCTGCTCGGGCGCCAACATCTTCATGCTGGGCCTGTCCAGCCACGCCTGGAAGGTGAACTTCTGCAAGTTCACCAACGAAACCCGCAACGGCATCGAGGACTCCAGCCAGCATTCGGGCCTGAAGTTCGTCGCCGCGCTCAACGGCGCCTGCGCCGGCGGCGGCTACGAGCTGGCCCTGGCCTGCGACGACATCGTGCTGGTGGACGACCGCAGCTCGGCCGTCTCGCTGCCCGAGGTGCCGCTGCTGGGCGTGCTGCCCGGCACCGGCGGCCTGACCCGCGTGACCGACAAGCGCCATGTGCGCCATGACCTGGCCGACATCTTCTGCACTACCTCCGAGGGCGTGCGCGGCCAGAAGGCCGTGGACTGGCGCCTGGTCGACGCGATCGCCAAGCCCCAGCAGTTCGCCGCCGTGGTGCAGGAGCGCGCCGCCCAGCTGGGCGCCAAGAGCCACCGCCCGGCCGATGGCAAGGGCGTGGCGCTGACGCCGCTGCAGCGCGTCGACGCGGCCGACGGCATCAGCTACCAATACGTCACGGTGAGCATAGACCGCGCCAAGCGCAACGCCACCTTCACCGTCAAGGCCCCGCAGGGCGCCCAGCCGGCCGACATCGCCGCCATCGAGGCGGCCGGCGCGAGCTGGTGGCCGCTGCAGATGGCGCGCGAGCTCGACGATGCCATCCTGAACATGCGCACCAACGAGCTCGACATCGGCACCTGGCTGCTCAAGACCGAGGGTGACGCCGCCGCCGTGCTGGCCGCCGACGCCACCCTGCTGGCCCACAAGGACCACTGGTTCGTGCGCGAAACCCTGGGCATGCTGCGCCGCACGCTGGCGCGCCTGGACGTGTCCTCGCGCAGCCTGTTCGCCCTGGTCGAGCCCGGCTCCTGCTTCGTCGGCACCCTGGCCGAGCTGGCCTTCTGCGCCGACCGCAGCTACATGCTGGCCCTGCCGGACGACGCCGACAAGGCGCCCAAGCTGCAGCTGGACGAGTTCAACTTCGGCTTCTTCCCCATGGTCAACGACCAGTCGCGCCTGGCGCGCCGCTTCTACGAGGAGGCGCCGGCCATGGACGCCGCGCGTCGCGCCATCGGCAAGGCCCTGGACGCCGACGCCGCCCTGGCCCTGGGCCTGGTCACGGCCGCGCCCGACGACATCGACTGGGCCGACGAGATCCGCATCGCGCTGGAAGAGCGTGCTGCCATGTCGCCCGACGCGCTGACCGGCCTGGAGGCCAACCTGCGCTTCGCCCAGCAGGAGAACATGTTCACGCGCATCTTCGGCCGCCTGTCCGCCTGGCAGAACTGGATCTTCAACCGCCCGAACGCCGTCGGCGAGAAGGGTGCGCTCAAGGTCTACGGCAAGGGCGAGAAGGCCGCCTTCGACCTGAACCGCGTCTGATATCCCGCCGTCCCAGAACCGAGCCCCATTCGATCCAGGAGAAACACATGTCCGGCATCAACTACAGCGACAAGATCCCCAACAACGTCAACCTGTCCGAAGACCGCACGCTGCAGCGCGCGCTCGAGCAGTGGCAGCCCAACTTCATCAACTGGTGGGACGACATGGGCCCCGAGGGCTCGCAGAACTTCGACGTCTACCTGCGCACCGCGATCAGCGTGGACCCGCAGGGCTGGGCCCAGTTCGGCCATGTCAAGATGCCCGACTACCGCTGGGGCATCTTCCTGAACCCGGCCGAGCAGGACCGCAAGATCCATTTCGGCGACCACCTGGGCGAGGCCGCCTGGCAGGACGTGCCCGGCGAGCACCGCGCCAACCTGCGCCGCATCATCGTGACCCAGGGCGACACCGAGCCGGCCTCGGTCGAGCAGCAGCGCCACCTGGGCCTGACCTGCCCCAGCCAGTACGACCTGCGCAACCTGTTTCAGGTCAACGTCGAGGAAGGCCGCCACCTCTGGGCCATGGTCTACCTGCTGCACCGCTACTTCGGCCGCGACGGCCGCGAGGAGGCCGAGGCCCTGCTCGAGCGCCGCTCGGGCAACGCCGACAACCCGCGCATCCTGCAGGCCTTCAACGAGAAGACGCCCGACTGGCTGAGCTTCTTCATGTTCACCTACTTCACCGACCGCGACGGCAAGTTCCAGCTCTGCGCCCTGGCTGAGTCGAGCTTCGACCCGCTGGCGCGCACCACCAAGTTCATGCTGACCGAGGAGGCGCACCACATGTTCGTCGGCGAGTCCGGCGTGGGCCGCGTGATCCAGCGCACCTGCGACGCGATGAACCAGCTCAAGACCGACGACGCGGGCAAGCTGCGCGCGGCCGGCGTGATCGACCTGCCGACCATCCAGCGCTACCTGAACTTCCACTTCAGCGTGACCATCGACCTGTTCGGCGCCGACGAGTCGAGCAACGCCGCCACCTTCTACAGCTCGGGCCTCAAGGGCCGCTACGAGGAGGGCAAGCGCAACGACGACCACCTGCTCAAGGGCCAGACCTACAAGGTGCTGAACGTGGTCGACGGCAAGCTGCTCGAGAAGGAAGTGCCCATGCTCAACGCGCTCAACGAGGTGCTGCGCGACGACTACATCAAGGATTCGGTCGGCGGCGTCGAGCGCTGGAACCGCATCATCGAGAAGTCCGGCATCCCGTTCAAACTGACCGTGCCGCACAAGGCCTTCCACCGCAACATCGGCGCGCTGTCGGGCGTCAAGATATCGCCCGATGGCCGCGTGGTGTCCGACCACGAGTGGAACCAGAAGGTCGAAGAGTGGCTGCCCACCGACGAAGACCGCGCCTACGTGGCCTCGCTGATGGGCCGCGTGGTCGAGCCCGGCAAGTTCGCCAACTGGATTGCTCCGCCGGTCATGGGCATCAACCGCCAGCCGGTCGATTTCGAGTACGTCCGTTTCAACTGATGGCATGAAGACATCAGGGCCACCCGGGGTGCGCCCCGCGTGGCCCTGATGCATACTGACCGCCGCAAATTTCCCCGGAGACCGCCATGGACATGGCCACCGACGCCGCTGTGATCAAGCAGCACCTGATCGATCCCGAGATCTGCATACGCTGCAACACCTGCGAATCGATCTGTCCCGTCGACGCGATCACGCACGACTCGCGCAACTACGTGGTCGACGCCGAGAAGTGCAACCTCTGCATGGACTGCATCTCGCCCTGTCCGACCGGCTCCATCGACAACTGGCGCACGGTGCTCAAGCTCAAGGCCTACAGCATCACCGAGCAGCTGGGCTGGGACGAGCTGCCGCCCGAGCTGCCGCTGCCCGAGGGCGCCGAGCTGGAATCCGCCCAGCCCGCGCCGCCCGCCGTGCCGCCGACCCAGCTCGAGGCTGGCGAGACGCCCTTCGTCTCCTCGGCCTGGGGCGCGACCCTGCCGCCCTGGTCGGCCGCCCATGCCTACACCAACCTCTACGGCCCCAAGACCGGCCCCACCACGGCCACCGTGGTCGGCAACTTCCGCGTCACCGAGGTCGGCAAGGAGTACGACACGCACCACATCGTGCTCGACTTCGGCGCCATGCCCTTCCCGGTGCTGGAGGGCCAGTCGATCGGCATCCTGCCGCCCGGCACCGACGCCAGTGGCAAGCCGCATTACGCGCGCCAGTACTCGGTGGCCAGCCCGCGCAACGGCGAGCGCCCCGGCTACAACAACGTCTCGCTGACCATCAAGCGCGTGCTCGAAGACCACCAGGGCAATCCGGTGCGCGGCGTCGGCTCCAACTACATGTGCGACCTCAAGGTCGGCGACCAGGTGCAGGTGATCGGCCCCTTCGGCAGCTCCTTCCTGATGCCCAACCACCCGCGCAGCAACATCGTCATGATCTGCACCGGCACCGGTAGCGCGCCCATGCGTGCCATGACCGAGTGGCGGCGGCGCCTGCGCGCCTCGGGCAAGTTCGAGGGCGGCAAGCTGATGCTGTTCTTCGGCGCCCGCACCAAGGAGGAGCTGCCTTACTTCGGCCCGCTGCAGAACCTGCCCAAGGACTTCATCGACATCAACTTCGCCTTCTCGCGCACGCCGGGCGAGCCCAAGCGCTACGTGCAGGACCTGCTGCGCGAGCGCGCGGCCGACCTGCTCGCCCTGCTCAAGGACGGCAACACCTTCATCTACGTCTGCGGCTTGAAGAGCATGGAGGAGGGCGTGGTGCTGGCCCTGCGCGACGTGGCCGAGCAGGCCGGCCTGGCCTGGGAGAGCCTGGGCGCCGCGCTCAAGCGCGAAGGCCGGCTGCACCTCGAGACCTACTGAGCATGCGCTTCGCGCAGTTCGAGCCCGGCCAGGTGATAGAAGCCGGGCCCTACGAGGTCAGCCAGGCCGAACTGCTGCAGTTCGCCGGCGCCTACGACCCGCAGTGGTTCCACACCGACCCCGAGGCCGCGGCCCGGGGCCGCTTCGGCGGCCTGATTGCCAGCGGCTGGCATACCTGTGGCATCGCCATGCGCCTGGTGGCCGACGCGGCCCTCGCGGGCTCGGAGTCCTTCGCCTCGCCGGGCCTGGCCTACGTCAAATGGCCGAGCCCGGTGCGCCCGGGCGACCGGCTGGCGCTGCGTGCCACCGTGATCGAGACGCGGCGCTCGCGCAGCCAGCCCGAGCTGGGCATCCTGCGCTGGCGCTGGCAGCTGTTCAACCAGCAGGGCGCCGAGGTGCTGGACCTGGAAGCCACCAGTCTGTTCGACCTGGCCAGCGCCTGAGTTCGGCGATTTCACTCCCTCTCCCTCTGGGAGAGGGCAGGGGTGAGGGCTGGCGAGTGGCAACGACCCAGGAGCGCGGCCCTGCCTTATATTGGCGCCTGCCATGAACCTGCTCGCCTCGCTGCGCTACCTCCTCGCCCTGCACGAGCACCGGCATTTCGGCCGCGCCGCGCAGGCCTGCCATATCACCCAGCCCGCCCTGTCCAACGCGCTGCGCGCGCTCGAGCGCGAGTTCGGCACGCCCATCGTGCAGCGCGGCCGCGCCTACGCCGGCCTCACGCCCGAGGGCGAGCAGGTGCTGGCCACGGCGCGCCGCATGCTGCACGAGCACACCCTGCTGCAGCAGGAGCTGGCGCGCCGCGCCGGCCAGCTCGAGGGCCGGCTGCGCCTGGGCGTGGTGCCCACGGCCGTGCCGGTGGCCGCGCGCTTCGCGGCGCGGCTGCGCGAGCGGCACCCGGGCATCCGGCCCGAGCTGCGCTCCATGGCCTCGCAGGACATCGAGTCCGGCCTGCAGCAGCTGGGCCTGGACCTGGGCCTGGGCTTCATGGAGCGCGTGGGTCCGCGCGCCGGCGGCTTCGCCACCCTGGCCCAGTACCGCGAGCATTACTACCTGGTGCGCCGCAGCGCGCCGGGCGCCCCGGCGGGCGACGCGCTGGGGCCGCCGCTGTCCTGGGCCGAGGCCGCGGCCCTGCCGCTGGCCCTGCTGACCCCCGACATGCACAACCGCCACATCGTCGACGCGGCCTTCGCGCGCGCCGGCGTGGCCGTGCAGCCGGCGCTGGAGACCGACTCCACGCTGGCCCTGGGCCTGAGCCTGCAGGCCGGCGATCTCTGCAGCGTGATGCCGGGCGCCTTGGTGGCGGCGGTGCGCGCGGCGGGCGGTCTCAGCGCCCAGCCCCTGGTGCGCCCCGAGGTCGCCACGCCGGTAGGCTTCATCACCCTGCGCCAGGCCCCGCCCACGCCGGTGCTGAAGGCGGCGCTGGCGCTGGCGCGCGACGCGGCCTGGCACGAGGAGCTCGCGCACTGCAGCGGCGCCCTGGTGGTCTGAAGGGGGAGCTTCATTCATCGATTGAATCAGGCCATGTGTGGATTCAATTTGACGGCGCCGGGCCAGGGCGGGATAGTCGCAGGATGAACACCGCAGGCCAACCCACAGACCCTCAGCCGGTGGCCGTGGCCACGCTGGAACAGATGCGCGAGCGCGCGCGCCAGCCCGGCCGGCCCAGGAGCCGCCTCAAGGGCCGCCAGCCCGACGAAGTCTCGCTGCAGGAGGTGCGTGCCCTGATAGGCGCAGCGCCGGCGGGCGGCCATAGACGGGACCTGCTGATCGAGCACCTGCATGTGCTCAACGACGCCTGGCAGGGCCTGTTCGAGCGCCACCTGGTCGCGCTGGCGGCCGAGATGCGCCTGTCCATGGCCGAGGTGGTCGAGGTCGCGAGCTTCTACCACCACTTCGAGATCCTCAAGGACGAGGCCCAGCCGCCGCGCCTCACGGTGCGGGTCTGCGACGGCCTGTCCTGCAGCCTGGCCGGCGCGGCCGGCCTGCTGGAGCGCCTGCCGGCCCTGCTGGGTGCGGAGGTGCGCGTGGTCCACGCCCCCTGCGTGGGCCGCTGCGAGCAGGCCCCGGCCGTGCTGGCCGGCCACCAGGCCGTGGCGCCGGCCACGCCCGAGGCCGTGGTCCAGGCCTGCGCCGCGCCGCCCGGCGTTGCGGTCCAGCCCGAGCCCGAGGCCCTGGGCTACGCGGCCTACCGTGCGGCGGGCGGCTACGCGCTGGCCGCGGCCCTGGTCAATGGCGAGCAGGAGGCCGAGGCCGTGCTGCGCGCGCTCGAGGACTCGGGCCTGCGCGGCCTGGGCGGCGCGGGCTTTCCGGCCGGGCGCAAGTGGCGCATCGTGCGCGAGCAGCCCGCGCCGCGCCTGATGGCCGTCAACATCGACGAGGGCGAGCCCGGCACCTTCAAGGACCGCCATTACCTCGAGCGCGACCCGCACCGCTTCCTCGAGGGCATGCTGGTCGCGGCCCAGGTGGTGGGCACCGAGGCCGTCTACATCTACCTGCGCGACGAGTACCACGACGCGCGCCGCCTGCTGCAGCAGGCCATCGCCGCGCTGCAGGCCGACCCGCCTTGCCCGCTGCCGCGCATCGAATTGCGCCGCGGCGCCGGTGCCTACATCTGCGGCGAAGAGTCGGCCATGATAGAGAGCATCGAGGGCAAGCGTGGCGAGCCGCGCATGCGCCCGCCCTACATCGCCCAGGTCGGCCTGTTCGGCCGGCCCACGCTGGAGCACAACTTCGAGACGCTCTACTGGGTGCGCGAGATCGTCGAGAAAGGCCCGCAGTGGTTCGCCGCCCAGGGCCGCCATGGCCGCAAGGGCCTGCGCAGTTTCAGCGTGAGCGGGCGCGTGCGCCAGCCCGGCGTCAAGCTCGCGCCGGCCGGCATCACGCTGCGCGAGCTGGTCGACGAATACTGCGGCGGCATGGCCGAGGGCCACGAGCTCTACGCCTACCTGCCCGGCGGCGCGAGCGGCGGCATCCTGCCGGCGCGCCTGGCCGACCTGCCGCTGGACTTCGACACCCTGCAGCCCTACGGCTGCTTCATAGGCTCGGCCGCCGTCATCGTGCTGAGCCAGCACGACCGCGCGCGAGACGCCGCGCTCAACACCATGCGCTTCTTCGCCGACGAGAGCTGCGGCCAGTGCACGCCCTGCCGCGTGGGCACGGCCAAGGCGGCGAAGCTCATGGAGGAACCGGTCTGGGACCAGGCCCTGCTGGCCGACCTGGGCCAGGTCATGGCCGACGCCTCGATCTGCGGCCTGGGCCAGGCTGCGCCCAACCCGATACGCTGCGTGCAGCAGTATTTCCCGCACGAGCTGGGCGCCGAGCCCGCAGGAGAGAGCGCATGAAGCAGGCGCCGACCGACGAACAGGCACTGGCGCCGGCCAGCGTGGCCTTCACGCTGGACGGCCAGCTCATGCAGGGCTTGGAGGGCGAGTCCATCCTGCAGGCCGCAGAGCGCCATGGCGTGGCGATCCCGCGCCTGTGCTACAGCGAGGGCCTGCGCCCCGACGGCAACTGCCGCGCCTGCGTGGTCGAAATCGAGGGCGAGCGCACGCTCGCGCCCAGCTGTTGTCGCAGCGTCGCGCCCGGCATGAAGGTGCAGGCCCAGAGCGAGCGCGCGCGCAAGAGCCAGAACATGGTGCTCGAGATGCTGCTGGCCGACCTGCCCGAGCAGGGCCACAAGTGGCTGGCCGACGATCCGGCCCAACCGCACGGCGAGCTGAGCCAATGGGCCGCGCGCCAGGGCGTGGCGGTGCGGCCCGCGCTCAGGGCCCTGGGCCGGGCCCAGCCCGCGCCGGACCTCTCGCACCCCGCGATGGCCGTCAACCTGGACGCCTGCATCCAGTGCACGCGCTGCGTGCGCGCCTGCCGCGAGGAACAGGTCAACGATGTGATAGGCATGGCCTTCCGCGGCGCCCAGGCCCAGGTCGTGTTCGACCTCGGCGACCCCATGGGCCAGAGCAGCTGCGTGGCCTGCGGCGAATGCGTGCAGGCCTGCCCCACCGGCGCCCTCATGCCCAAAAGCCACATCGGCGCGCAGAGCGTGGACCGCGAGGTCGACTCGGTCTGCCCCTTCTGCGGCGTGGGCTGCCTGATTACCTACAAGGTCAAGGACGAGAAGATTGTGAGCGTCGAGGGCCGCGACGGCCCGGCCAACCATGGCCGCCTGTGCGTGAAAGGGCGTTTCGGCTTCGACTACGTGCACAATCCCGAGCGCCTGACCAAGCCGCTGATCCGCAAGCCGGGTGTGCCCAAGGACCCCGAGCACCTGACGCGTGAGCTGCACTGGTCCGAGGCCTTCCGCGAGGCCAGCTGGGAGGAGGCCCTTGATCTCGCCGCCGGCAAGCTCAAGGCCCTGCGCGACCAGCATGGCAACAAGGCCCTGGCCGGCTTCGGCTCGGCCAAGGGCAGCAACGAAGAGGCCTACCTGTTCCAGAAGCTGGTGCGCACCGGTTTCGGCAGCAACAACGTGGACCACTGCACCCGCCTGTGCCATGCCTCCAGCGTGGCCGCCCTGCTCGAGGGCGTGGGCTCGGGCGCGGTGAGCAACCCGGTGGGCGACGTAGCGCATGCCGATCTGATCTTCGTGATCGGCTCCAACCCCACGGCCAACCACCCGGTGGCGGCCACCTGGATGAAGAACGCCGCCCAGCGCGGCGCCAGGATCGTGCTGGCCGATCCGCGCATCACCGACCTGGGCCGCCACGCCTGGCGCACCCTGCCCTTCAAGGCCGACACCGACGTGGCCCTGCTCAACGCCATGCTGCACGTGATCGTCGAGGAGGGTCTGACCGACGAGGCCTTCCTGCGCGAGCGCGCCGACAACGTGCAGGCGCTCAAGGACAACGTCGCCGACTACAGCCCCGAGGCCATGGCGCCGATCTGCGGCATCCCGGCCGAGACCATACGCGAGGTGGCGCGCGCCTATGCCACGGCCGGCGCCTCCATGATCCTCTGGGGCATGGGCGTGAGCCAGCATGTGCACGGCACGGACAACGTGCGCTGCCTGATCGCCCTGGCCAGCGTCACCGGCCAGATCGGCCGCCCCGGCACCGGCCTGCATCCGCTGCGCGGCCAGAACAACGTGCAGGGCGCGAGCGACGCCGGCCTGATCCCCATGATGTACCCGAACTACCAGCGCGTGAGCGACAAGGCCGCGCACGACTGGTTCGAGGACTTCTGGGGCACCAAGCTGGACCCCCAGCCCGGCTACACCGTGGTCGAGATCATGGACAAGTGCCTGGCGCCGGACAGCGACCCGCACAAGGTGCGCGGCATGTACATCATGGGCGAGAACCCGGCCATGAGCGACCCCGACCTCAACCACGCGCGCCACGCCCTGGCCTCGCTCGAGCACCTGGTGGTGCAGGACATCTTCATGACCGAGACCGCCTGGCTGGCCGACGTGGTCCTGCCCGCCAGCGCCTGGCCCGAGAAGACCGGCAGCGTGAGCAACACCGACCGCATGGTGCAGCTCGGCCGCCAAGCCCTCCAGCCGCCCGGCGAGGCGCGTGCCGATCTCTGGATCATCCAGCAGATCGCCAGGCGCATGGGCCTGAACTGGCACTACGATTCACCCCCTCTCCCTCTGGGAGAGGGCCGGGGTGAGGGCAGCGTCTACCACGGTGTAGAACGCGTCTACGACGAGATGCGTCAGGCCATGGCCGCCGTCATAGCCGGCATCAGCTGGGAGCGCCTGCAGCGCGAATCCAGCGTCACCTACCCCTGCCTCAGCGCGGACGACCCCGGCCAGCCCATCGTCTTCCACGACCAGTTCCCCACGCCCGACGGCCGCGTGCAGCTGGTGCCGGCCGACATCATCCCGGCCGACGAGCGGCCCGACACCGAGTACCCCTTCGTGCTGATCACCGGCCGCCAGCTCGAGCACTGGCACACCGGCAGCATGACGCGCCGCTCCGAGGTGCTGGACGCGCTCGAGCCAGCCGCCACCGCCTCGCTGTGCGGCGAGGACCTGCAGCGCCTGGGCCTGCAGCCCGGCGACGCCATCCGCGTCGCCTCGCGCCGCGGCGAGGTTACGCTGCAGGCGCGGCGCGACGACGGCACGCCGCGCGGCACGGTGTTCATCCCCTTCGCCTATGTGGAGGCCGCGGCCAACCTGTTGACCAACGCTGCGCTGGACCCCTTCGGCAAGATCCCGGAGTTCAAGTACTGCGCGGTCAAGGTGAGCGGGGTGTAGACGCCGGCCGGCCCTGGCCGAAAGCCATCCGTTTCAAGGAGGAACGACGATGCGAGTCATGGTGATGGTCAAGGCCACGGCCGAATCCGAAGCCGGCAAGATGCCCGGCCAGGCATTGCTCGAGGCCATGGGCAGGTTCAACGAAGAGCTGGTCAAGGCCGGCGTGATGCTGGCGGGTGAGGGCCTGCACCCCAGCGCCAGGGGCAAGCGGGTGCGCTTCTCGGGCAGCCAGCGCAGCGTGGTCGACGGGCCGTTCGAGCAGATCCAGGAGCTCGTCGCCGGCTTCTGGCTGTGGCAGGTCAAGTCCATCGACGAGGCGGTCGAATGGGTCAGGCGCTGCCCCAACCCCATGGAAGGCGAGTCCGAGATCGAGATCCGCCCGCTGTTCGAGGCCGAGGATTTCGGCGCCGAGCTCACGCCCGAACTGCGGGCGCAGGAGGAGCGGCTGCGCGGCGAGGTCGAGGGTGGGGCGGGCAAACCGCGCTGAGGCGAGCGCGCAGGGGCGCAGGTACGGCGCCTCGGCGATCTTGACGCTTACCTAATCTTACTGTGTTAGTAATTTGAACGAATTCAAGGCATTATGCGCACTTCTTCAAGCGAAGGGCGAACCTTGATGGAAGACTTGCAGGAATTCGAGCGATACATGGCCCATCTG
>SCMQ01000036.1 GCA_005503335.1 Comamonadaceae bacterium 2FH | reverse complement strand
GCCGGGGGCTGGGGAGCGGGGGCCGGACGGGCAGCAGGCGCCGGAGCGGGGGCCGGAGCAGCGACGGGAGCCGGCGCCGGAGCAGCTGCCTTGGGCGCGATCGCGCCGTCGCAGTTGGCGGCGGCGGTGGCGGGCGTCCAGTTGGCGTCACGCCAGCAGAGTTCGTTCGTGCCGTTCTTCCAAACGAGTTCGGAAGTGCCATTGCGCCAGTTGTCGACGGTCTGGGCGCCAGCGGCCGTAGCGAGGGCTGCGGAGGCAAACAACATCGCCACTTTGTTCAGTTTCTTCATGGTTCTCCTCATGGGAAAAAGCCGCAGACTCGCTGCGAGGAAATTGGACGTCTGGGTGACCATCACCCCGAACGTTGAATTTATTGTGCCATACGTAATTGGCCAATCTGGGCTCCGAAGGCCCGTCTGGCGGCCCGCGAGGCCGCATTTGTGCGGATATGTTGCGCGAGTGCTACAGCCCATTACGCCTAAAATTGACATATTCCAGCGTAACCGGCCGCCTCCTTCATGACTCAATTCGCAAAAGAAACCCTGCCCATCAGTCTTGAGGAGGAAATGCGGCGCAGCTACCTGGATTACGCGATGAGCGTGATCGTGGGCCGCGCCCTGCCCGATGCGCGGGATGGCCTCAAGCCGGTGCACCGGCGCGTGCTGTACGCGATGCACGAGCTCAACAACGACTGGAACCGGCCCTACAAGAAGTCCGCGCGTATCGTCGGTGACGTGATCGGTAAGTACCACCCGCACGGCGACAGCGCGGTGTACGACACCATCGTGCGCATGGCGCAGGACTTCTCGCTGCGCCACATGCTGGTGGACGGCCAGGGCAACTTCGGCTCGGTGGACGGCGACAATGCGGCCGCCATGCGCTATACGGAAATCCGCCTCGCAAAAATAGCGCACGAGATGCTGGCCGACATCGACAAGGAAACGGTCGACTTCGGCCCCAACTACGACGGCAGCGAGAAAGAGCCGCTGGTGCTGCCCAGCCGCCTGCCCAACCTGCTGGTCAACGGATCGGCCGGCATCGCCGTCGGCATGGCGACCAACATCCCGCCGCACAACCTCAACGAGGTGGTCGACGCCTGCCTGCACCTGCTGCGCCATCCCGAGGCCTCGATCGACGAGCTGATGGAGATCATCCCGGCGCCCGATTTCCCCACGGCCGGCATCATCTACGGCATCAACGGCGTCAAGGACGGCTACCGCACCGGCCGCGGCAAGGTGGTGATGCGCGCGCGCTGCCACTTCGAGGACATCGACAAGGGCCAGCGTCAGGCCATCATCGTCGACGAGCTGCCCTACCAGGTCAACAAGAAGACCCTGCAGGAGCGCATGGCCGAGCTGGTGCACGAGAAGAAGATCGAGGGCATCAGCCACATCCAGGACGAGAGCGACAAGTCCGGCATGCGCCTGGTGATCGAGCTCAAGCGCGGCGAAGTGCCCGAGGTGGTGCTGAACAACCTCTACAAGCAGACCCAGCTGCAGGACACCTTCGGCATCAACATGGTGGCCCTGGTCGACGGCCAGCCCAAGCTGTGCAACCTCAAGGACCTGGTCGAGGTCTTCCTGCAGCACCGGCGCGAGGTCGTGACGCGGCGCACCGTGTTCGAGCTGCGCAAGGCGCGCGAGCGCGGCCATGTGCTGGAAGGCCTGGCCGTGGCCCTGGCCAACATCGACGACTTCATCGCCATCATCCGCAACGCCCCCACCCCGCCGGTGGCCAAGGCCGAGCTCATGGCCCGCCGCTGGGACAGCAAGCTGGTGCGCGAGATGCTGACCCGCACGCGCGCCGACGGTGGCGTGGTCAATGCCGACGACTACCGCCCCGAGGGCCTGGAGAAGGAATTCGGCATGGGCGGCGACGGCCTGTACCGCCTCTCGGACACCCAGGCCCAGGAAATCCTGCAGATGCGCCTGCAGCGCCTCACGGGCCTGGAGCAGGACAAGATCGTCGCCGAATACAAGGAAGTCATGGCCGAGATCGAGGACCTGCTCGACATCCTGGCCCGGCCCGAGCGCGTCTCCATCATCATCGGCGAGGAGCTCAGCACGCTCAGGCAGGAGTTCGGCCAGGCCAAGCTCGGCGCGCGCCGCAGCCAGGTCGAGCACAGCTCGTTCGACCTGTCGACGGAAGACCTGATTACGCCCACCGACATGGTGGTCACGCTCTCGCACAGCGGCTACATCAAGAGCCAGCCGCTGTCCGAGTACCGCGCACAGAAGCGCGGCGGGCGCGGCAAGCAGGCCACGGCGACCAAGGAAGACGACTGGATAGACCAGCTCTTCATCGCCAACACGCACGACTACATCCTGTGCTTCTCCAACCGCGGCCGGCTCTACTGGCTCAAGGTCTGGGAAGTGCCGGCCGGCTCGCGCGGCTCGCGCGGCCGGCCCATCGTCAACATGTTCCCGCTGCAGGAAGGCGAGAAGATCAACGTGGTGCTGCCGCTCACCGGCGAGTTCCGCAGTTTCCCGGCCGACCATTTCGTCTTCATGGCGACCTCCATGGGCACGGTGAAGAAGACCGCGTTGGACGAATTCAGCAACCCGCGCAAGGGCGGCATCATCGCGGTGAACCTGGACGAGGGCGACTACCTGATCGGCGCCGCGCTGACCGATGGCCAGCACGATGTGATGCTGTTCTCCGACGGCGGCAAGGCCGTGCGCTTCGACGAGAACGACGTGCGGCCGCTGGGCCGCAACGCGCGCGGCGTGCGCGGCATGATGCTGGACGACGGCCAGGGCGTGATCGCCATGCTGGTGGCCGAGGACGAGCAGCAAAGCGTGCTGACCGCCACCGAGAACGGCTACGGCAAGCGCACCAGCATCACCGAGTACACCCGCCACGGCCGCGGCACCAAGGGCATGATCGCGATCCAGCAGAGCGAGCGCAACGGCAAGGTGGTCGCCGCCACCCTGGTCCATGCCGACGACGAGATCATGCTGATCACCGACAAGGGCGTGCTGGTGCGCACCCGTGTCAGCGAGATCCGCGAACTCGGACGCGCGACGCAGGGCGTGACGCTGATCGGGCTGGACGAGGGCTCCAAGCTCAGCGGCCTGCAGCGCATCGTCGAGAACGACGCCAATGCGGCCGAGGGCGCGGAGCCGGAAGACGGCGCCAGCGCCGCCTGAGAACCCTGCGCCTGTCGCAGTCCGCGCCGGCCCGGCCAGGGCGGGCGCCCTTTTGGATGGATGAAAACGCCATGAAGCGTCCCTACAATTTTTCGGCCGGGCCCGCCGTCATGCCCGCCGAGGTCCTGCAACAAGCCGCGGCCGAGATGCTGGACTGGCACGGCAGCGGCATGAGCGTGATGGAGATGAGCCATCGCGGCAAGGAGTTCATCTCGATCTACGAGCGCGCCGAGGCCGACCTGCGCGAGCTGCTGGCCGTGCCGGCCCACTTCAGGATCCTGTTCATGCAGGGCGGCGGCCTGGCCGAGAACGCCATCGTGCCGCTGAACCTCTCGGGCGGCGGCGTGGTGGACTTCGTCGTCACCGGCAGCTGGAGCCAGAAGTCGATCAAGGAGGCGCGCAGGTTCTGCGATGCCCGCCTCGCGGCCAGCAACGAGGCCGACCACCACACCAGCCTGCCCGATCCGGCCAGCTGGCGGCTCAGCGCCGATGCGCGCTACGTCCATCTCTGCACCAACGAGACCATCCACGGCATCGAGTTCCACGAGCTGCCCGACCTCAAGGCCCTGGGCTGCGAGGCGCCGCTGGTGATCGACTTCTCCTCGCACGTGGCCTCGCGCCCGGTGGACTGGTCCCGGGTCGGTCTGGCCTTCGGCGGCGCGCAGAAGAACCTGGGTCCGGCCGGCGTCACCCTGGTGGTGGTGCGCGAGGACCTGATCGGCCACGCGATGCCGCACTGCCCCAGCGCCTTCGACTATCGTGTCGTGGCCGACAACCACTCCATGTACAATACGCCGCCGACCTATGCGATCTACATGGCGGGGCTCACCTTCCAGTGGCTCAAGCAGCAAGGCGGCATCGCCGCAATGGAGCAGCGCAACATCGCCAAGGCCAGCCTGCTCTACGACTACATCGACGGCTCGCAGTTCTACCTCAACAAGGTGACGCCCGACTGCCGCTCGCGCATGAACGTCCCCTTCCTGCTGCGCGACGAGTCGCGCAACGAGGACTTCCTCGCCGGCGCCAAGTCGCAGGGCCTGCTGCAACTCAAGGGCCACAAGTCGGTCGGCGGCATGCGCGCCAGCATCTACAACGCCATGCCTCTCGAAGGCGTGCAGGCGCTGGTGGCCTACATGCGAGAATTCGAGCGGACCCAAAGCTAAACCCCCATGGCAAAGACACTCCCCGAACTGCGCGTGCAGATCGACGCGGTGGACCGCGAACTGATCACGCTGCTCAACCGCCGCGCGGCGCTGGCCAACGAAGTGGGCGAGATCAAGCGCGCCGAGGGCTCGCCGGTGTTTCGCCCCGAGCGCGAGGCCCAGGTCATCCACGGCCTGCAAAGCGTCAACCCGGGCCCGCTCAAGAAGGAGAGCGTGGCCATGATCTGGCGCGAGATCATGTCGGCCTGCCGCGCGCTCGAGGCGCCGCAGCGCGTGGCCTACCTGGGCCCGGCCGGCACCTTCAGCGAGCAGGCGGCGCTGCAGTTCTTCGGCTCCAGCATCGAGCATGTGCCCTGCGCGAGCTTCGACGAGGTGTTCCACGCGGCCACCTCGGGTGCGGCCGACTTCGGCGTGGTGCCGGTGGAGAACAACACCGAGGGCGTGGTCACGCGCTCGCTGGACCTGTTCCTCAACTCGCCCCTGCACATCGTTGGCGAGATCAGCCTGCTGGTGCGCCATCACCTGCTGCGCCAGACCGCTTCGCTCGAAGGCATCGAGGTCGTGCTGGCCCACCCGCAGGCCCTGGCCCAGTGCCAGGGCTGGCTGTCCCAGCACCTGCCCGGCGTGGAGCGGCGCGCCGTATCCAGCAACGCCGAGGGCGCCCGCCTGGCGGCAAGCAATCCGGCCTGGGCCGGCATCGCGGGCGAGCGCGCGGCCTCCGAGTTCGGCCTGCACATGGTCGCGCGCGCCATCCAGGACGACGCCTACAACCGCACGCGCTTTGCCGTGATCTGCCTGCCCCAGACCCTGCCGGCCCCCGAGGCCTCGGGCAAGGACTGCGTGAGCCTGATCGTCTCGGTGCCCAACCGGCCCGGCGCGGTGCACGACCTGCTGGTGCCGCTCAAGCAGCACGGCGTGTCGATGACGCGCTTCGAGTCGCGCCCCGCGCGCTCGGGCCAGTGGGAATACTATTTCTACATCGACGTGCAGGGCCACCCCTCGCAGCCCCATGTGGCGGCGGCGCTCGAGGACCTGCAGCAGCTGTGCGCCTTCTACAAGGTGCTGGGCACCTACCCGGTGAGCGACTAGAGATGGCCCCCACGTTCACGCACTTCGTGTCGTTCTCTGCCCCCCGAGGGGGCCGCGTTTCGCCTTGGGGCGGCCCGGCGGCGAAACATGTTTGAGCAGTTGGGACTGATCGGCTGCGGCCTGATGGGCGGCTCGTTCGCGCTGGCGCTCAAGCGCGCCGGCCTGGTCAAGCGCGTGGTCGGCTACAGCAAGTCGCCCTCGACCACCGAGCGCGCTCGCCAGCTGGGTGTGATCGACATGGAAGCCCCGTCGGCGCTGCTGGCGGTCTCGGGCGCCGACATCGTGCTGCTGGCCGTGCCGGTGGCGGCGACGGAAGACACGCTCAAGGCCATCAGGCACCTGGTCACGCCCGACATGCTGCTGATGGACGTGGGCTCGACCAAGCGCGACGTGGTCGACGCCGCGCGCCGCGTGCTGCGCGAGCAGCTCGGCTCCTTCGTTCCGGCCCACCCGATGACGGGCCGCGAGGTCGCCGGCGTCGAGCACGCCGACGCCGACCTCTACGCCGGCAAACAGGTCATCCTCACGCCGATCGAGCGCACCCGCACGGCCCAGCTGCAAAAGGCCGAGGCCGTCTGGACGGCCCTGGGCTGCCGGGTGGTCAAGATGTCGCCCGAATCGCACGACGCGGCCGTGGCCGCCGTGAGCCACCTGCCCCATCTGCTGGCCTTTGCGCTGATGAACAGCATCTGCGGCCAGCCGCAAGGCAGCGAGTACCTGTCGCTGGCCGGCCCCGGCTTTCGCGACTTCAGCCGCATTGCCGCCGGCGACCCGCATGTCTGGCGCGACATCCTGATCGCCAACCGCGAGGAGCTGCTGGCCCAGTCGCGGCATTTCCTGAGCAGCCTGCAGGACCTCGAGCAAACCATCGCCAGCGGCAACGCCGATGCGCTCGAGGGCCTGATAGCCCAGGCCAGCCAGGCGCGCGCCCAGTGGCGCATGACGTCGACCAAGCCTCACCACACCTGATGTTCACCACCGAATTCCTGGACCTCCCCCCCCTGGTGAGCGCGGAGGGCACCGTCACCCTGCCCGGCTCCAAAAGCATCTCCAACCGCGTGCTGCTGCTGTCGGCCCTGTGCAGCGGCATCACCACCGTGCACGACCTGCTCGACTCGGACGACACGCGCGTCATGCTCGAGGCCCTGCGCCAGCTCGGCTGCGGCGTCAGCCTGAGCGGCCGCACGGCCGTGATCGAGGGCCTGGGCGGCCAGCTCAAGACCCGCCAGGCCCAGCTGTTCATGGGCAACGCCGGCACGGCCATGCGGCCGCTCACGGCCGCGCTGGCCATGCTGGGCGGCGACTTCGAGCTCTCGGGCGTGGCGCGCATGCACGAGCGCCCGATCGGCGACCTGGTCGACGCGCTGCGCCAGCTCGGCTGCGACATTGCCTACCTGGGCAACGAGGGCTTTCCGCCGCTGCGCATTGCCCCGCCCAGGCTGAAGCTAGATCAGCCGGTGCGCGTGCGTGGCGACGTCTCCAGCCAGTTCCTCACCGCGCTGCTGATGGCGCTGCCGCTCGCAGCGGACACGAAAGACATCGTGATCGAGGTGGTCGGCGAGCTGATCTCCAAGCCCTACATCGAGATCACGCTGAACCTGCTGGCGCGCTACGGCATCGCGGTGCAGCGCGAGGGCTGGCAGCGTTTCACGATTCCCGCAGGCAGCCAGTACCGTTCGCCCGGCAGCATCCACGTGGAGGCCGACGCCTCCTCGGCCAGCTACTTCGTCGCGCTCGGCGCGATCGCCGCGCCCGCGGCGCCGATCCGCATCGAGGGCGTGGGCGCGGCCTCGATCCAGGGCGACATCCGCTTCGTCGAGGCGGCCCAGCTGATGGGCGCCCAGGTCACGAGCGGCCCGAACTGGCTGGAGGTGCGGCGCGGCGCCTGGCCGCTCAAGGGCGTAGACCTGGACTGCAACCACATCCCCGACGCCGCCATGACCCTGGCGGTGATGGCGCTGTACGCCGACGGCCAGACCACGCTGAGCAACATCGCGAGCTGGCGCGTCAAGGAGACCGATCGCATCGCCGCCATGGCCATCGAGCTGCGCAAGCTCGGCGTGCGCGTGGAGGAAGGTCCGGACTTCATACGGATCACGCCGCCCGCGGCCCACGAGGACTGGCGCGCCGCCAGCATCCACACCTACGACGACCACCGCGTGGCCATGTGCTTCTCGCTGGCGGCCTTCAACCCGGTCGGCCTGCCGGTGCGCATCGAAGACCCCAAGTGCGTGGCCAAGACCTTCCCCGACTACTTCGAGGCGCTGTTCGCCCTGGCCCGGCCCGCGCCGGGCGCCGTGCCGGTGATCTGCATCGACGGCCCCACGGCCTCGGGCAAGGGCACGCTGGCCAGCCAGGTGGCGGCGCGTCTGGGCTACCACTACCTCGACTCGGGCGCGCTCTACCGCATCGCGGCGCTGGCCGCGACGCGCGCCGGCCTGGCGCTGGACCATGTCCACGAGGCCGAGATCGCCCGCATGACCCACAGCCTGTCGCTGCGCTTTACCGACGACCGCGTGCTGCTGGACGGCGAGGACGTGAGCGATGTGATCCGCAGCGAAGAAGCCGGCATGAACGCCTCGCGCGTGTCGGCCCTGCCCGCCGTGCGCCGCGCCCTGGTCGACCTGCAGCACCGCTTCACCCGCCTGCCGGGCCTGGTGGCCGACGGCCGCGACATGGGCACCGTGATCTTCCCTGCCGCCCCGCTCAAGGTCTACCTCACGGCCAGCGCCGCCCAGCGCGCCGAACGCCGGCATAAGCAATTGATTTCAAAGGGATTTTCGATTACACTTGACAGTCTTCGCGCTGACTTGGAAGCGCGCGACGCGCGGGACATGTCCCGCAGCGTGGCGCCTCTGAAGCCGGCTGAGGACGCCCTGCGACTGGACAACTCGGACTTGTCGATCGAGCAATCGGTCGATCAGGTCCTGGCCTGGTGGCAGGAGCGGCAGCCGTTCGGGTCCGCCTGAGCCGCTGTCGGCGATCGAGAATGAGCAGACCGGCCCCTGGCCGGCCCGCCGCTATGGGCCCACCCGGTTCCCGCCGCGCCGCATGCGCACAGGCCAGGTGGTTGTTCAACCTAACCGCGGATCAAACCGCAACCAACCGCCACGACCAGCCTTAGAAACGAGCGCAATCCCGCGATCGTGCAACCTCGTCGTGGACTAGGAAACTCAATGTCTGAATCTTTTGCCGCCCTGTTTGAAGAATCGCTGCAACGCACGGAAATGCGTCCTGGCGAAGTGATCACCGCCGAAGTCGTGCGCATCGAGCACAACTTCGTGGTCGTGAACGCCGGACTCAAGTCCGAAGCCTATGTGCCGATCGACGAGTTCAAGAACGATCAGGGCGAAATCGAAGTCCAGGTTGGCGACTTCGTCTCGGTGGCCATCGGGTCCATCGAGAACGGCTACGGCGACACCATCCTGTCGCGTGACACCGCCAAGCGCCTGGCTTCCTGGCTGGCCCTGGAAAAGGCGCTGGAATCCGGCGACTTCGTGACCGGCACGACCAGCGGCAAGGTCAAGGGCGGCCTGACGGTGCTCGTCAACGGCATCCGCGCCTTCCTGCCCGGCTCGCTGGTGGACACCCGTCCGACCAAGGACCTCACGCCCTACGAGAACAAGACCCTGGAATTCAAGGTCATCAAGCTCGACCGCAAGCGCAACAACGTGGTGCTGAGCCGTCGCGCCGTGGTCGAAGCCTCGATGGGCGAAGAGCGCGCCAAGCTGATGGAAACCCTGAAGGAAGGCTCCATCGTGCGCGGCGTGGTCAAGAACATCACCGAGTACGGTGCGTTCGTGGACCTGGGCGGCATCGACGGCCTGCTGCACATCACCGACATGGCCTGGCGCCGTGTCCGCCACCCGAGCGAAGTGGTGCAGGCCGGCCAGGAAATCACCGCCAAGATCCTCAAGTTCGACACCGAGAAGAACCGCGTGTCGCTGGGTCTCAAGCAGATGGGCGACGACCCCTGGATGGGCGTGTCCCGCCGCTACCCGCAGAGCACCCGCATGTTCGGCAAGATCACCAACATCGCCGACTACGGCGCGTTCGTCGAGCTCGAGCCCGGCATCGAAGGCCTGGTGCACGTGTCCGAGATGGACTGGACCAACAAGAACGTGGCCCCGTCCAAGATCGTGTCGCTGGGTGAGGAAGTCGAAGTCATGGTCCTCGAGATCGACGAAGACAAGCGCCGCATCAGCCTGGGCATGAAGCAGTGCAAGGCCAACCCCTGGCAGGAATTCGCGCAGAACACCAAGCGCGGCGACCGCGTCAAGGGCCCGATCAAGTCGATCACCGACTTCGGCGTGTTCGTCGGCCTGGCCGCCGGCATCGACGGCCTGGTGCACCTGTCCGACCTGTCCTGGAACGAGCCCGGCGAAGCCGCGGTGCGCAACTACAAGAAGGGCCAGGAAGTCGAAGCCATCGTGCTGGCCGTGGACGTGGACCGCGAGCGCATCTCGCTGGGCATCAAGCAACTCGACCAGGATCCGTTCACGACCTTCGTGACCGTGAACGACAAGGGCTCCGCGGTGAGCGGCAAGGTCAAGACCGTCGATGCCCGCGGCGCCGAGATCGACCTGGGCAACGACATCGTCGGCTACCTGCGCGTCAGCGAAATCTCGCGTGACCGCGTGGAAGACGCCCGCAGCGTGCTCAAGGAAGGCGACGAAGTCGCCGCCGTGGTGGTCAACGTGGACCGCAAGACCCGCAACATCCAGCTGTCGATCAAGGCCAAGGACCTGGCCGACGAGCAGGGTGCCATGGCCAACCTGAGCCAGCAGTCCGCGCGCGAGAACGCCGGCACGACCAGCCTGGGCGCCCTGCTGCGCGCCAAGCTGGACGGCAGCAACCAATAAGCTGCCCACCGGGGGACAGAACTCACCGGCCCGCCATTGCCCAGCGATGGCAGGCCGGGGGCTCTGTCCCTTTTTCCTGTCTACACGCACCAGGCACAAGATGACCCGCTCCGACCTCGTAGAAGAACTGGCCTCGCGCTTCAGCCAGCTCACGCACCGTGATGCCGAGTTCGCCGTCAAGACCATCCTGGATGCCATGAGCAACGCGCTGGTGCGCGGCCACCGCATCGAGATCCGTGGCTTCGGCAGCTTCTCTATCAACCGGCGCCCGCCGCGCATGGGGCGCAACCCGCGCTCGGGCGAGAGCGTGCAGATCCCGGAAAAGCGCGTGCCTCACTTCAAGCCCGGCAAGGCCCTGCGCGAGGCCGTGGACCGGCGCACCGCCGAACTCGGCGTCCAGGAAAAGACCTGACGCTCGCTAGAATCGCTCCGTCACCGGGGAGATTCATGAAACAACTCCTGTGGCTGCTGAAGTGGGTACTGAAGGCAGCCATTTTTTTCACCCTGTTCGCCTTTGCGTTGAACAACCAGCAGGACGCCACCGTGCACTTCTTCTTCGGCACGCAGTGGCGCGCGCCGATGGTGCTGGTGGTGCTCACGGCCTTCACCCTGGGCGTGGCCATTGGCGTGCTGGGCATGGTGCCGCGCTGGTGGCTGCACCGGCGCGCCGCGCGCCAGGCCCGCTCGGCCGCACCCTCGCCCTCCCGGCCCAACGACGACTCGCGCCTGAACACCTCCGAACATGGACATTGACTTCAGCCTGAGCTGGATTCTGCTCGGCCTGCCCCTGGCCTTCGGCCTGGGCTGGGTGGCCTCGCGCCTGGACCTGCGCCAGCTGCGCATCGACAACCGGCAGGCACCCAAGGCCTACTTCAAGGGCCTGAACTTCCTGCTCAACGAGCAGCAGGACCAGGCCATAGACGCCTTCATCGAGGCCGTGCAAAACGACCCCGACACTTCGGAGCTGCACTTCGCCCTGGGCAACCTGTTCCGCCGCCGCGGCGAATACGAGCGCGCGGTGCGCGTGCACGAGCACCTGCTCTCGCGCGGCGACCTCAGCGAAGCCGACCGCCAGCGCGCCCAGCATGCGCTGGCGCTGGACTTCCTCAAGGCTGGCCTGCTCGACCGCGCGGAAGACGCGCTGCGCAAGCTCGAGGGCACGCCGTTCGCCAACCAGGCCCGGCTGGCCCGCCTGGCGATCTACGAACGCTCGCGCGAATGGCCCCAGGCCGCCGAGATGGCGCGCAAGCTGGAGGCGGCCGGCGAGGCCAGCTTCACCGGCCGCCTCGCGCACTACCTGTGCGAGCAGGCCGCCGGCCTGACCGCGAGCGGCGACACCGCGGCCGCGCGGCAATTGCTGGAGCAGGCGGTCGCCGATGCCCCGCAGTCGGCCCGCCCGCGCATCCAGCTCGCCGCGCTGCAGCGCACCCAGGGCCAGGACGCGCAGGCCCTGGAGACGCTGACCGCACTGGTGGAGGCCCTGCCCCCGGCCCTGCCGCTGGCCGCGGCGCAACTGGCCAAGGCCGCCGGCGCCTGTGGCCAGGCGGCCAAGGCCCTGGCCCTGCTCAAGGCGGGATACCATCAGACCCCCTCGCTCGACGTGCTGGAGGCCATGGTCGCGCTCGAAAGCAGCGACCCGGCCAGCGCCGCCACGGCGCGCGACTGGTACATCCGCCACCTCGAGCGCGAGCCCTCGCTGATCGCCGCTGCACGCTGGCTGGCCGGTGAACGGCTCGAGCGCGAGCCCTGCCACCCCCCGCTGCAGCGCGCGCTGGACCACGCGGCCAAGCCATTGAACCGCTACCGCTGCGCCGCCTGCGGCTTCGAGGCCAAGGAGCATTTCTGGCAATGCCCGGGCTGCCAAGCCTGGGACAGCTACCCGCCACGCCGGGTCGAGGAACTGTGAGTCCGACGCGCCGGCCCGGTCAACGCCGGCCGCTCGCAAGCCGTTAGACCCTAGCCACGCCGGCAGGCTTGTGCCGGACTGTTGTCACCACCAAGGAGTGAGATCCATGTTGAAGAAGATCCTGGCCCTGCTGGCCATGCTTTACGCGGCCGCGTCCTTCGCCGCCGTCGACGTGAACAAGGCCACCGCCGTCGAGCTCGACGGCATCAAGGGCATCGGCCCCGGCATCTCCGGCAAGATCCTCGATGAGCGCAAGAAAGGCAGCTTCAAGGACTGGAACGACTTCATCGAGCGGGTCAAGGGCATAGGCGAGGCCAATGCCATCAAGTTCTCGGCCGAGGGCATGACGGTCAACGGCGCCGGCTTCCAGCCCAGCGCCGCCGCGCCGGCCGCCAAGAAGGAAGAGAAGAAGGACGCCAAGGCCGAGGCCAAGATGAAGGCCGACGAAGCCAAGGCCAAGAAGGACGCGGACAAGAAACCGGCCGCCAAGGACGACAAGAAGGCAGCCAAGGCCGAGGCCGCCAAGCCCGCCGCCAGCGCGCCCGCGCCCAAGAAGTAAGGCCCCGGCCCCAAGCAAGCGCCCCGAGCCCTCTCGGGGCGTTTTCGTTTCAGCGCGAGGTCGGGGCCCGCCGTGCCCCCCGCCTGGACGGATAAGATTCGTCCTCAGACAACGCAAGGAAGCCCGTGTTCAAGAATGTGATCGCCTACCGCATAGCCCCCGACTGGTCCGCCTCGCTGGCGCAGGTGGAGGAAGCGCTGGACAAGGCGCGTTTCGTGGCCTGCGGGGCCACGCAGGAAAAGTCCGTGGGCTGGATCCCGCCGCGCGGCGAGGCCCATGGCCCGCTGGTCGAGTCGGTCGCCGGCCAGTGGATCCTCAAGCTCATGATAGAGAGCAAGGCCGTGCCCGGCTCGGTGGTGCGGCGCAAGGCGCAGGAGAAAATCGAGCAGATCGAGGCCACGACCGGCCGCAAGCCCGGCAAGAAGGAAACCAAGGAGATCCGCGAGGACGCGCTGCTCGAGCTGCTGCCCATGGCCTTTGCGCGGCAGTCCGTGGTGCAGGTCTGGATAGCCCCCGAGGCGCGCCTGCTGGTCACCGACGCGAGCAGCCAGTCCAAGTCCGACGAGGTCATCACCGGCTTGGTGCAGGCGCTCGATGGCTTGGCGCTGAGCCTGCTGCAAACCCAGGTCTCTCCCCAGGCCGCCATGGCCCAGTGGCTGACCGCGGCCAGCGCCGACGAGCTGCCGCCCAGCCTGGCCGTGGAGCGCGAGTGCGAGCTCAAGTCCAGCGACGAGGAGCAGTCGGTGGTCAAGTTCACGCGCCACAACCTGGCCACGGACGAGGTGCGCCAGCACATCGCCGAGGGCAAGCTGCCGACCCGCCTGGCGCTGAACTGGGACGGCCGCGTGAGCTTCGTGCTGACCGAGGCCCTGCAGCTCAAGAAGCTCCAGTTCCTGGACGGCGTATTCGAGACCAAGGACGGCCAGAAGGAAGACGCCTTCGACACCGACGTGGCCATCGCCACGGGCGAGCTGGGCCAGCTGATTCCCGACCTCATCGAGGCACTGGGCGGCGAGGGCTTGGCGCCTGCCGCCCTGCCGGCCGCGCACAACGCACCCGACACGGCACATCAGCAAGCCCAGCCCGAACTCAGTCCCGCGCTGACGGCGGACGAGGACCCACCTTTCTGAGCTGAGGACGCCCCGTGCCGACCACGGTCTTCGCGATCTGCCTCGGCGCCAGTCTGGGCGCGCTCGCGCGCTGGCGGCTGGGCGTCTGGCTCAACCACGCGGACACGGTCCTGCCCTGGGGCACACTGGCGGCCAACCTGATCGGCGGCTACCTCGTGGGCGTCTGCGTGGCCGTGTTCGAGCATCTGCCCGAGCTCGACCCGGTATGGCGCCTGGCCCTGGTCACTGGCTTCCTGGGCGCGCTGACCACCTTCTCCAGCTTCTCGGCCGAGGTCGTGGCCATGCTGCAGCAGCAGCGCTACGGCCTGGCCCTGGGCACGGCGGCCCTGCACCTGTTCGGCTCGCTGCTGCTGACGCTGGCCGGCATCCAGAGCGCGCTGATCGTCATGGGATCGCCGGGGCGCTGACGCCGGCCGGCACGCCGTCAGAAACGCGGCGCGGAAACACCCTTGCCATCAGCCCCGCCGCGCCGCGCCGTCTCGACCGGCGGCAGGGGTATGAAGCTCCCGGATGCCGGCGCGGCAGGTCCGGCGCCGGGCGCGGCCAGGACGATGCCCGGCGGCAGCACCTCCGGCCCCATGAGAACGAAGTCCGGCACGATCCATACCCCGAGCATGGACAGGCTGACACTGACCCCGACCGGCGCCAGCAACCAATGCGGGCCGCGCGGACGCCAGGAACGGCGGGGATGACCAAAAATGCGGTGCATGGCATTCCTCCTTGTTGCCACCGGTGGGGCAGCACGCCATGAAATCTTGTGGTGGCGACAAATATAGGCAAGGTTCCCGACGTTTCCAATCCCACAAATGCGTGAGCCGCGGGCTCTCAGCCGCCGCCGCGCTGCATGTAGAGGTCGAAGCGCCTCATGAAGGCCTGGCGCTCGGCCTCGTCCAGCCCGGTGAAGCGAAAGCGCACGTACAGGCGCGGCAGGCGCATGAGGGCGATCACGCGCGGCTCGCCGCGCCGCCAGGACAGCGCCAGTGCACCGCTACCGATCTGCACCGACACCGCCGCACCTTCGCGCTGCCAGGGATGCTCGCCGATGGCCGCGGGCAGCCAGCCCAGCCACTCGGCCTCGGTGCAGGCCATCTCGCGCTCGAAGGACTCGGGGTAGCGAGACTGCACGGCGAAGGCGGGCTCAGCCCCCGGCGATCGGCGGCCAGATCGCCAGCACGTCGCCTTCGTCCAGCACCTGCGCGAGGCGCTGCTCGGGGGCTATGTAGTGGCCGTTGACCAGCACCAGGTGCACCATCTTGGGTGGCAGGCCGAAGGGCGCGATCACCTGGGCGATGGTCGCGCCGGGCGCGACCTCGAGCGGCAACTCGTTGCCCGGCTTGGCCGAGGCCGGCAGATGGTCCGACAGCGAGGCGAACAGCTTGAGCGTGATCTTCATCGCCGGCGCGCATCGGCCGCGCCGCTCCAGGCATGCTGGGCCTGGGCGCTGGCCAGGTAGGCCTCCATGAGACGGGTCGGGTCCTGCTTGAGGAAGTCCTTCCAAGGCCCCAGCCGGACCTGGCCCTCGACCAGGCCGCGCATCACGCCCACATGCTCGGTCCAGCCCACCGCGTTACAGCCCACCAGCAGGTCGTCCTTGAACTGCAGGCTCAGGTGCCGGCCGGCGGCCTGGTCGGTGAGCTCGGCATGCTCGCCGCCGGGCACGCCCTGCCAGTCGCCGAAGCTGGCCGAGATCAGGCCCAGGGTGTCGAGCACGTTGATCTGTGTCACGCCGCGCAGTTCGGCCGGCAGCCCAGCCATGTTGAGGGCCGCCACGCGCGCCTGTTCGGCCGCGTTGGGCTGGATGGCGCTGACGATGGTCCTGCCACTGACCTTGTCGAAGGCCTCGGCGCAGTCGCCGGCGGCATAGATGCCCGGCACATTGGTCTGCAGGTGCTCGTCGGTCAGCACGCCCTGCAGGCAGGTGATGCCCGAGCCCTGAAGGAAGTCGATGGCCGGCTTGACGCCGGTGGCGCTGATCACGAGGTCGACTTCGAGCGTCCTGCCACCGGACAGGCGCACGCTGAGCGCCCCACCGGCCGCGGGCGCGATGCCCTCGACCCGCGTGCCGGTAAACACCTGCACGCCCTGGGCCTCGCACCAGTCGCGGATCATGCCGCCGGCCGTGGGGCCCATCATGCGCGGCACCATGCGGTCGCCCATCTCGACCACACTGAGCTGCACGCCGCGCTGCTTGAGCGCCTCCATGATGATGCAGCCTATGAAGCCCGCGCCCATCTGCAGCACGCGCGCCCCGGGCTGGGCCAGCGCCATGATGCGGCGCGCGTCCTCCAGCGTCCAGCAGGGGTGGACGCCGGGGCTGTCCATGCCCGGGATGGGCGGGCGCACCGGACGTGAGCCGGTGGCGATCAGCAAGGTATCGAAGTCCAGGCGCTGGCCGTTGTCCAGCGCCACGCTGCGGCCTGCCACGTCGACCGACAGGGCGCGCGCCTGGACCAGGTCCAGCCCCAAGTCGGCGTAATGCGTGGCGCCCTTGCGCAGCCAGGTGCCGCGCTCGTCGATGTCGCCGATCAGCAGGTAGGGAATCGCCATGCGCGAATAAGGCGCCTCCCTCTCCTCGCCGACCACGGTGATGGCGTCGCCCTGCGCGTGCTTGCGCAGGGTCTCGGCCGCGATGATGCCGGCCGGGCCGGCGCCGAGGATCAGGTGCTGCGCCATGCTAGGGCCGGTTCACAGGCCCTAGAGGCCGAGGCGGGCCTTGGTGTCGGGCGTGGGCCTGCCCTCGCTGTCCCAGCCGCGCACCGCGTAGTACTTGGGCAGCATCTCGGCCAGGTGGTTCACCTGGCCCTTGGACGGGCCGGTCTTGGCCGGCTCGCTCAACAGGCGCTTGGGCAGGCTGTCGTCCTTGGCCGTGAAGCCGGCGGCGTTGTTGAACTCGCGCTCCATGTTCCAGATGCGCTCGCCGACCTTCTCCAGCTCCTCGGTGGTGTAGGCCTGGTCGCAGGCGGCCTGCAGCTGCGGCGCCAGGTCGGCCAGGCCCCAGGCGAAGGTGGTGAAGATGCACAGGCCCGAGGAGTCGAAGGCCGCCGTCGCGTCCTGGAAGGCCTTGACCAGCTCGGGCTTGCCCTCGGTCGCGACCGGATCGGTCTTGACCGGAATGCCCAGCACTTCCGACGCGATGGTGTAGCCGCGCAGGTGGCAGCCGCCGCGGTTGCTGGTCGCGTAGGCCAGGCCTATGCCCTGGATGCTGCGCCCGTCGTAGGCCGGGAACTCCTGGCCCTTGGAGCTCATGGACAGGTCGGGGTGGCCGTACTTGGCGGTCAGGCGCTTGGAGCCCTGGCCGAGCTCCTTGCCGAAGCCGCGGCCGTTCACGGTCTCCTCGGCCAGGAAGGCCAGGGCCTGGGCCGAGCCGAACGGCGCCTCGATGCCGATCTGCTCCTTGGCCAAAACGCCCATCTCGTAGAGCTCCATCACCGCGCCCACGGTGGCGCCGAAGCTGATCGGGTCTATGCCCTCCTCGTTGCACAGCAGGTTGGCGTACTGCAGGGCCTCCAGGTCGTTCACGCCGTTGGCCGCGCCCAGGGCCCAGGCGGCCTCGTACTCCAGGCCGCCCGAGGCGCCCCAGTACTGCGGCTTGTTCTGCACCGTGAAATGGGTCTCGTCGATCTTGCTGATGCGGCCGCAGGCGATGGTGCAACCGAAGCAGGCCTGGTTGGTCACCAGCTGCTTCTTGCCGTCGCTCTGGCGCGGCGTGGCCATGGCCTCGGCCGAGATGTCCTTGGCGCCCTCGAACTGCACGTCGCGGTGGTTGCGCGTGGGCAGGGCGCCGACCTCGTTGATCACGTTCATCAGCACCTGGGTGCCATAGGTCGGCAGGCCCTGGCCGGTAACGGCGTTGTCGGCCAGGATCTTTTTCTTCTCGAAGGTGACCTTCATGAAGGCCTTGGGGTCGCGGATGTTGCCCACGCCCTTGGTGCCACGCACCGCGATGGCCTTGAGGTTCTTGCTGCCCATCACCGCGCCGACACCGGAGCGGCCGGCCGCGCGGTGCAGGTCGTTGACCACCGAGGCGAACAGCACCTGGTGCTCGCCGGCCTTGCCTATGCTGGAGACGCGCAGCAGCGGGTCCTGCAGGCCCTTCTTGAGCAGAGCCTCGGTCTGCCAGACGCTCTGCCCCCAGAGGTGGCTGGCGTCGCGCAGCTCGGCCAGGTCGTCGTTGACGTAGAGGTAGACCGGCTTGGGGCTCCGGCCCTCGAAGATCACCATGTCCCAACCCGCCATCTTGAGCTCGGCGCCCCAGTAGCCGCCCGAGTTGGAGCAGGCGATCGCGCCGGTCAGCGGGCTCTTGGTGATCACGGTGTAGCGCCCGCCCGTGGAGGCCATGGTGCCGGTCAGCGGCCCGGTGGACCAGATGATCTTGTTGTCCGGCGACAGCGGCTCGACCTTGGGGTCGATCTCCGAGATCAGGTACTTGGAGCCCAGGCCGCGCGAGCCCAGGTAGTCGCGCGCCCAGCCCATGTTGAGCGACTCCGGCGTGATGGTGCCGGTGCTGAGGTTGACGCGAAGGAGTTTTCCAGCCCAGGACATGTCGTTTCTCCTATCAGGTGGCGGAAGCCTGGTTGCCGAGCTTGTCGGCCCACTGCTTCATGCGTTCCAGGCCGGTCCAGTTGGCGTCGATGAAGGTGATGGCCCCGGTGGGGCAGGCCTCGGCGCAGGCCGGCTGGCCGCCGCACAGGTCGCATTTCTGCACCTTGCCGGTTTCCTGCACGTAGTTCACGGTACCGAAGGGGCAGGCGATGGTGCAGACCTTGCAGCCCACGCAGGTGGTCTCGTTCACCACCTTGGCGCCGGTCAGCTTGTCGACCGTGATCGCCTCGACCGGGCAGGCGTGCAGGCACCAGGCCTCGTCGCACTGGGTGCAGGTGTAGGGCACCTTCTTGCCGGTGTCGTGAAAGTCGAACACCTTGATGCGCGACCTGGCCGGCGCAAAGACGCCGTAGTTCTCGAAGGAACAGGCCATCTCGCATTGCAGACAGCCGGTGCACTTGTCCGGGTTGATGTGCAACACCTTTTGCATGCGTGCCTCCTTGGGTAGTGGCATCGGCGATGCCTTGCCTATGAACCGGTATGCATAGGCATTGTTGAACTGCGGGCGTACCCGCACCCCAGTGAAAACCCTAGGACAACGACCGTGGCGCTCAGAATTTCTCAGCTTGAGACAGTCGTTGCTACCATGCGCTCATGTCTCCCCTGCCCGTTTTGCGTCCCACCCCGGTAGACCGGCTGCCGCTGATCGAGCAGGCCCGCCGAGCCGTGCTGGGCCACGAGGGCGCCCTAGCGCCCCTGGCGATAGCGCCCTGGATCGAGCGCTCCTGGCGCCGCTGCCTGTCCAGCGGGCAGGCGCCGCAGCAGGCGGTGGGCTTCGAAGCCGTATCGGCCCAGGCCGCCAGGCGCGCCCAGGAGGCCAGCCGCCCGCTGGTGCTGGCGGCAAGGCCGGTGCTCGACCAGCTCATGCGCGCCATGGCCGGCACGCGCTACTTCGCCATCCTGACCGATGCCCAGGGCATCGTGGTCGACGTGAACGGCCCGATAGACCGCGGCGACCGCCGCGCCGACCTGATCGCCCGCGTCGGCGTCGACCTGTCGGAGCGCGCCGTCGGCACCACCGCGATCGGCGCCGCGCTGACCGAGCTGCAGCCGGTCTGGCTGCACCGTGGCGAGCATTTCTTCGCGGCCAACAGCGTCTACAGCTGCGCCGGCGCGCCCCTGTTCGGGCCTCATGGCGACTGCGTGGGCATGCTGGACCTGACCGGCGTGGAGGCCCCCGAACGGCCGGAGTTCAAGCACCTCGTCACGCGCTCGGCGCGCAGCATAGAAAACCAGCTGCTGCTGGGCCGGCCGCATGCGCTGCTGCTGCGCCTGAGCTGGCCGGGTGGCACGGCGGGCGGCGACAGCGACGGCCTGCTCACGCTGGACGCCGAGGGCCGCGTGCTCGGCAGCAACCTGGCAGCACGCCAGATGCTGTCGCTGTCGCCACGGACGGCAGAGGGCGCGCCGCCCCTGCATTGCGCGGACCTGTTCGCCCTGCCCTGGCAGATGCTGTTCGACGGCGCGCGGCAGGCGGCGGCCGCCCTCGAGGCGCCCCTGTGGTCCGGCCTGCGCCTGCAGGTGCTGCCGCTCACGCGGGAAGCGGCGCTGGCCCATGACAGGCACCGTGCCGTCGCGGCGCCCGTGGCGCCCATGCAGCTCAAGGACCTGGAGACCGCGCTGATCCGCAAGGCCGTGGACCAGACGCGCGGCAACGTGGCCGAAGCGGCCCGGGCCCTGGGCATCAGCCGCGCCACCGTGTACCGCAAGATCGGGCGTCCGGGCCGCCGCTAAGCGGGACGTCCACCCTGCCCCCTGAACTCTCAGCCCGGCAGGGCAATGACGACGGCCGATTCGTCCAAGGTCATGGCGATGCGGCTGCCCGAGCGCAGGCCGCTGGCGGGCGGCGCAAACCCCACCAGCTGCAGGCCGGCGTCCAGCGCCGCGGCCACCTCGTCGCCGCTTTGGCCGCGCGAGACGCGGCTGGCCCGCCCCGGCAGGAGGTTGGCCCCAAGCGAGGCCTGGGCGTCGGCCACGCGGCAGACCGTCACCGCCGTGGCCTTGCACAGGGCCAGCACGGGTTGCCCCTCGCGCAGGCCCAGCAGCTCGGCACTTTCACGCGTGATGCGCGACACCAGGACCGCGCCATCCGCCAGTTGCAGCCGCACCCGCATGATCTGCCCCTGGTCTTCGAGCGCCTGCACGGTGCAGGGCAGCTGGTTGCGCATGCTGGTGCGCACCGACAACTGGCTCAGCGCCGGCAGGCCCACGCGGGCCGCGCCCGGCTCCCGCCCCTGCAGACGCGCCAGCACCTCGCTGCGTGCCTGCTCCAGCTGGTCGGCCGCCGCCAGCAGCTGCAGACCGGCCGGCGTGATGCGCGCCCCGCCGCCGCCCGCCCCGCCCACCACCCTCTCGACCAGGGCCACACCCGCGAGGTTGGTCAGCGTGTCGATCGCCTGCCAGGCCGCCTTGTAGCTGACCCCCGCCTCGCGCCCGGCCTGGGAGATGGAGCCGCTGCGCCCCACCAGGCGCAGGATCTCGACGCGCTTGTCCGCGGAGGCGTGGCTGAGGGCCGCGGTGTAGCCGATGGCGGAGGGAGCTTTTGCGGACATGTCGCGATTCTGCACGCCCCCACCCCCGCCCTCGGCCTATGGCGTGCTAGACTTTCGCTATTCAACAAAGTAATAGCGAATCGCCGCCATGTCCGCGCGCCTGCCTCGCCTGCTCAGCGCCCTGCTGGGCCTGGCCCTGTCCGCCGCACTGCACGCCGAGGTCGTGCAGGTCGCCGTCGCCGCCAACTTCAGCGCGCCGATGAAGGCCCTCGCGGCCGACTTCGAGAGGGACACGGGCCACCAGGCCCAGCTGTCGTTCGGCGCCACCGGCAAGTTCTACGCGCAGATCAAGAGCGGCGCGCCGTTCGACCTGTTCCTGGCCGCGGACGACGAGACGCCGGCGCGGCTGGACAAGGAAGGCGACGCCCTGCCCGGCAGCCGCTTCACCTATGCCACCGGCAGGCTGGTGCTGTGGTCGGCCCGGCCCGGCTACGTGGATGCCAAGGGCGAGGTGCTGAGGAAGAACGAATTCAAGAGCCTTGCGCTGGCCGCGCCCAAGCTGGCGCCCTATGGCGCGGCGGCAGTCGAGACGCTGGCGCAGCTGGGCCTGCTGGCCAGCCTGCAGCCCAAATTCGTGCAGGGCGAGAGCATAGGGCAAGCCTTCCAGTTCGTGGCCAGCGGCAACGCCGAGCTGGGCTTCGTCGCGCTGTCGCAGGTCTACGAAGGCGGCAAGATCAAGAGTGGCTCGGCCTGGATCGTGCCGGCGCAGCTGCATGCCCCGCTGCGCCAGGATGCGGTGCTGCTGGCCCGCGCCAGGGGCAACAAGGCCGCGGCGGCCCTGCTCGCCTACCTCCGAACCGACAAGGCCAGGGCGCTGATCCGCGCCTACGGCTACGAGGTGTAGCCTTGCCGGATCAAGCCGCCTGGGGCGCCGTCGCCCTGACCCTGAAGCTCGCGGGGCTGACCACGCTGATCCTGCTGCTGCTGGGCACGCCGCTGGCCTGGTGGCTGGCGCGCACGCGCTCCTGGATCAAGGGCCCGGTCGGCGCGCTGGTGGCGCTGCCGCTGGTGCTGCCGCCCACGGTGCTCGGTTTTTACCTGCTGGTCACGCTGGGACCGCAGGGGCCGCTGGGCCAGCTGACGCAGGCCCTGGGCCTGGGACTGCTGCCGTTCAGCTTCGCCGGCCTGGTGCTGGGCTCGGTGCTGTACTCGCTGCCCTTCGTGGTGCAGCCGCTGCAAAATGCCTTCGAGGCCCTGGGCGAGGGACCGCTGGAGGCCGCGGCCACGCTGCGCGCCTCGCCGCTAGACAGCTTCTTCAGCGTGGCGCTGCCGCTGGCCCGCCCCGGCTACCTGACGGCCACCGTGATGGGCTTTGCCCACACCGTGGGCGAGTTCGGCGTGGTGCTGATGATGGGCGGCAACATCCCGGACAAGACGCGCGTGGTCTCGGTGCAGATCTACGACCACGTCGAGGCGCTGGAATACGCCCAGGCCCATTGGCTGGCGGGCGGCATGGTGGCGTTCTCCTTCCTGGTGCTGCTGGCGCTGTACGCGTTGAACCCGACCGGGCGCCGCCGCCCTGGCCGCTGACGAGCCCATGAACGGCATCCAGGCCCGCTTCGAGATCGCCCGCCCCGGCTTCACGCTGGACCTGGCGCTGGACCTGCCAGGCCGCGGCGTCAGCGCGCTGTTCGGCCCCTCGGGCTGCGGCAAGACCACCTGCCTGCGCGCCATGGCCGGGCTCGAACGCGCGCGCGGCGGCTGGCTGCGCGTCGACGGCGAGGTCTGGCAGGACGAGGCGCGGGGGCATTTCCTGCCCACCCACAGGCGGCCGCTGGGCTATGTGTTCCAGGAGGCCAGCCTGTTTCCGCACCTCAGCGTGCGCGGCAACCTCGCCTACGGCATGAAGCGCGTGCCCCAGGCGCAGCGCCGGGTGTCGCTGGCGCAGGCCGTCGATCTGCTGGGGCTGGCCCCGCTGATGGACCGCCAGTCCGGCACGCTGTCGGGCGGCGAGCGCCAGCGCGTCGCCATCGCGCGGGCCCTGGCCACCAGCCCGCGGCTGCTGCTGCTCGACGAGCCGCTGGCCGCGCTCGACGCGCCGCGCAAGGCGGAAATCCTGCCCTACCTGGAGCGGCTGCATGGCGAGCTCGACATGCCCGTGCTGTACGTGAGCCACGCCCTCGACGAGGTGGCCAGGCTGGCCGACCACTTGGTGCTGATGGCGTCCGGGCGCGTGGTCGCCAGCGGCCCCACCGGCGAGCTGCTGACGCGCCTGGACCTGCCGCTGGCCCATGGCGACACGGCTGCCGCCGTGATCACGGGCCGGGTGCGCGACCACGATGCCCGCTACCACCTGACCTGCGTGGACTTCGCCGGCGGCAGCCTGCGGCTGCCGAGCACGCAGCCGCGGCCGACCGGCCAGACCCTGCGCCTGCGGGTGCAGGCGCGCGACGTGAGCCTGGCCCTGCAGGCGCAAAGCGGCACCAGCATCCTGAACGTGCTGCCGGCCAGGGTGCTGTCGCTGAGCGAGGACAGTCCCGGCCAGACCATGGTGGCGCTGGACCTGGGCGGCGCGCGCCTGCTGGCGCGGCTCACGCGGCGCTCGGTCGATGCGCTGGCACTGGCGCCCGGCATGCCGGTCCACGCCCAGATCAAGGGCGTGGCGATTCTGGATTAGGTCCTTACGTCGGACCGCGTCGCCACGTAGATGTGCCAGACCGCGATGAACATCGCCCCGATCGCCGGGCCCAGGATGAAGCCGTTGATGCCGAACGACGCAAGGCCGCCGAAGGTGGTGATCATCACGACGTAGTCCGGCATGCGCGTGTCCTTGCCGACCAGCAGGGGGCGCAGCACGTTGTCGACCAAGCCGATCACGAGCACGCCGTAGGCCACCAGGGCGACGCCCTGCCAGAGCGCGTCCGTCATGAAGAAATAGATCGCGACCGGCACCCACACCAGCGCGGCGCCGAAGGCCGGCAGCAATGACAGCAGGGCCATCACCACGCCCCACAACAAGGCCGCGCTGACGTCCAGGAACCAGAAGGCGAGGCCGCCCAGCACGCCCTGGATGGCGGCCACCAGCAGACTGCCCTTGATCGTCGCCCGGATCACCGTGCTGAACTTGTCGAGCAACTCCTGCTTGTGCTGTGGCGCCAGCGGGATCGCCCGCCGCACGGCACGCACCACGCCGTCGCCATCGCGAATCAGAAAGAACGCGAGGTACAGGGTGATGAAAAGGCTGACCATGAACGCGAAGCCGTCCTGACCGATGCTGAGCGCGTGGGTCGCGATGAACTGGCTGCCTTGTGCCAGCGCCGCGGCCAAGCGGCGCTGCAAGGTGCCGAAATTGGCCAGCCCCAAGCGCTCGAGCAGCGCCAACATCCAGTCCGGCAGTGCGAGGAACACCCCGTTGAAATAGCGCGTCGGATTCCACTCGCCCGACTGTATTCGTTCGTAGACCAGGGACGCTTCGCGCGCCACCGAGGCGGTGACGAGCGCAAAGGGAAGGACCACGATCAGCAGCGCGATCAGCAGCGTCAGCAGCGCTGCCGGTGTGCGCCACTGGTTCAGCCGAGGCAGCAGCCGTCGGTACACGGGCACGAACAACAGGGCGATGATCGAACCCCACAGGATGGTCCCGTAGAACGGCAGCAGGACCCAGCCGAAGGCGAGAGAGACGGCCACCAGCAGCAGCCAAAGCGCCCGATTCTGCTGGGACTCGGCGGCGCTGTCATCCGATGGGTTCATGGGCGTTCAACCCGTGAGCGGACGGGTGCTGCGTCACTGGACGATGTGCGCACGGCTTCCCAGGCCCTCGGCAGCAAGGCGCCTTGCGTCACCTGTCCTTGCCTCGCTCGTCACCCTTGTCCTTGTCGCGCTCCTTCTCCCGCCCCTTGTCCCGCCTGGGTTCCTGCGCCGCGCCCCTGCCCTGCTGATGATCGTCCTGGCGGGACGCCGGTGCCCGATGCTCACGCCGGCCGGCCTCCTGCGGTGGCCCCGAGCGCGCGTCGGCGGGTGCGCCCTGCTGGCGCGGCGAGGGCGAGGAGCGCTGCTCATCCTGCCTCGCACGTCTCTCCTCCGGTGTCCCTCGCTTTCCCCCCTGATCAGGCGCGGGCCCTGGTTGCAAGGCCCGCTCCTGGTAATGCTGCCGCACGACGGCCTCACGCGGCTGGTAACGGTAACGCTGGCTGTGCAGCGCCCTCTGGTCCTGCTCCGCCTGGGGATAGCGATCCCCCGAGTACTGCCGCTGGTAGGCCGGCAGCGGCGCGGGCGCCGGCACGGAACGGCGGCTCCACTGCTCCCATCCGCTTCGACGCTGCTCCCATTCAGGGCCCCAGTGCTGGCCCCAGCGGGGCGGCGCATCGGGACGCCATCCACGGAAGTACCCGGGTGGGCTGCGGTAGTAGCGCACGGGGACTCGCAGCACATACACCGGCACATACTCTGGTGCCACCAGCCCCCAGGGGCCGTTGTACCAGGAGCTCGCGTACCAGCGGTCCGACTGGTACACCCAGTAAAGGCCATCGTAGAAGAAGAAATTCGCCTGCAGCCGCGGCGCGTAGTAGACCGGATAGCCCGGCACCCTGACGAGCTGCGGGTAGACCGGCAGGTTGATCCCGATGCTGACGCCGGGCATCCCGATGCCAATGCCGACGCTGACCTGAGCCAGGGCCGACGTCACCGAGCAAAACAGCATCCACAGCACAATGAGTACGTAGCGCATTTTCTTTCCTCCAGTTGGGTCGCTCGCGTCGACAGGTGGTCAACAGACAAGCGACATGCTCGCCGGATACGCCTCGGGCAACCTGGCCACAGACCGCGCGCGTGCGCCGCGCTGACCGCCCTGCGGCATGGCGCCCTTGGGGCCCTTCAGCCGCGCCCGCCGCCAATGACACGAACCAGTATCACCACGACCGCGATGACCAACAAGACATGAATGAATCCGCCCATGGTGTATGAGCTCACAAGGCCCAGAAGCCAAAGGACAATCAGGATGACGGCGATGGTTCCGAGCATTTCGCTTCTCCTTCTGCCATGACTTTTCGAAACGCAAAACAAGCGGCTCACGGCGACCTGGCTAGTCTTGGCGCGACTGCGCTACGTCTCAGCTGCACCCGGCGTCGGTCGTCGGTCCGGCCACGGGCCGGCGCGAAATGCGCATGCCGTCGGCGGCGGGTCTCTGCCTCTTCGTGCACGAACGCCGGCCACCGCTCCAACAGGGTCCCTGTCGCAGATGCGGTCTGTGCGCCATGACACAGGGCACCGGCGTCAGCTCGACCGGCGTCACGCGAAAGCTCCTCATACCCATACTCGTTCAAAGACAGCCAAGATGCAACCTGCACCGCTCGAAAAAAATCATCGGCGTCGACCCAGATCACGCCAAAGGGCAGAAACAAGGGTCTCCAAGGATTTCGGTCCCAACTTCCGCTTGCCGGTCGAGCTTGCGCCGACTATGGTTGTAACAGGAGGAAGGGTCCCTCACAACGCGGTCGGACCTGGGTGCCTGACAAGCAACAAAGGAGATTCACCATGCAAATTCGCACAGTTCTCGCGGCCGTCGTTGCCGCTGTGGCCCTTCTCACCGCCACGGGTTGCGCGGTGACGCGTGGTCAGGAAACCGTTGGCGCCTACATCGACGACACGGCCATCACCACGGCGGTGAAGGCACGCTTTGTCGAAAACAAGGATGTCGCGGCCTCATCGATCAGCGTGGAGACGCTGAACGGTACCGTGATGCTGTCCGGCTTTGCCAAGAACGCCACGGAGAAGAGCACCGCTGAGAGCATCGCCAGATCGGTCAAGGGTGTGAAGGCGGTCAGGAACGAGATCGCCATCCGTCCGTGATGTCTGTGCCGGACTTGGCGCCGTGATGCTTCAAGGCACCCTTGAAAGGGGCTTCGTATGAACTGGGATCGCATTCAAGGGAACTGGAAGCAAGTGGCTGGCAAGGCCAAGGAGCAGTGGGGCAAGCTGACCGATGACGACCTCGACGTCGTCGCGGGTCGGCGCGACCAGCTCACCGGCAAGATCCAGGAGCGCTACGGCGTCGCCAAGGAGGAAGCCGAGAAGCAACTGGCGGAGTGGGAACGCAAGGCGAGCGACGCCTGGTTCACCGACGACTGAGGCCCCGCGTTCGACGCGGATCGGTCGCTGTCGTCGCACGGCGACGGTGTGGGACCTGCTTTGCGGCGTGCGCTGATCCGGCGGCGTCATTGGTTGCTGGCTGCAAGCGTGTCCCAAGGAGGCATCATGCAGACGCAAGCTTTCCGCTCTCGGGTTTTCACCCTGGTGGTTTTCCTCGCCCTGTCGGCATTCGGCGGCTGGGCCCATGCCGATCCGCCTTCGCGCGTGGCGCGCCTGGGCTACCTGAGCGGCACGATCAGCTTCTCGCCCGCAGGAGAAGACGACTGGGTGCAGGCCTCCCTCAATCGGCCGCTGACCACCGGCGACCGCCTGTGGGCGGATGCGGGCGCCCGGGCGGAAATCCAGGTCGGCGGCGCCATGATTCGCATGAACGCCGGTGCCGGCGTCTCCGTTCTCAATCTCGATGACCGCATCGCCCAGCTGCAACTGACGCAGGGCACGTTGAATGTCCGCGTGCGCCGTCTGGAGCCCGGCCAGGTGTTCGAGCTTGACACGCCGAATCTCGCCCTGACGCTGCGTCAGCCCGGTGAGTTCCGGATCGAGGTGGATCCCGACGCCGACACGACGACGATCGTCTTGCGCAGCGGTCATGCCGAGGTGTACGGTGAGGACGCGTCGTATGTCCTCGATCCGCAGCAGGGGTATCGCTTCACGGGAACCCGCTTGCGCGACTTCCGGTATGTCGATGCGCTGCGTTTCGACGAATTCGATCGCTGGTCGGGCGATCGCGACCGCCGCTACGACAACTCGGCCTCCGCCCGCTATGTCTCGCCCGACCTGGTCGGCTACCAGGACCTTGACGAGAACGGCAGCTGGCGGGTCGACGCGATCTACGGCAACGTCTGGATTCCCCATCGCGTGGCCGTCGGGTGGTCGCCTTACCGCGACGGACACTGGGCGTGGATTGACCCCTGGGGCTGGACCTGGGTGGATGACGCGCCCTGGGGTTTCGCCGTGTCCCACTACGGGCGCTGGGCGCATGTTCGCGGCACCTGGGCCTGGGTACCCGGCCCCGTGCGCACCCGTGCCTACTACGCGCCGGCACTGGTGGTGTTCGTGGGCGGGGCCAACTTCCGGATCAGCATCTCCATCGGCAATGTCGGTGGCGTCGCCTGGTTTCCGCTGGGGCCGCGCGAGGTCTACCGACCCGCCTATCCGGTAAGCCGGGGCTATTTCGAGAACATCAATCGCAGCAACACGATCGTCAACACCACCATCATCAACAACACCTACAACAACCTGAACGTGACCCAGGTCGTCTATGTCAACCAGCAGGTGCCCGGCGCCGTCATCGCCGTGCCGACGACCGCGTTCGTGCAGGCGCAACCGGTGTCCAGGACGGCTGTAGTGGTGTCGCGGGACATGATGGCCGGTGGCTCGGTGGCGGTCGTTCCGCCGGTGGCGCCGACGGAGAAAAGCGTGCGCGGCGCCGCCACGCAGGGCGACAAGCCGCCGGCCCGGGTGTTCGAGCGGCCTGTCGTCGCCCGCACCGCCCCCCCGCCAGCGCCGGTCGGGTTCGCGGCACAACAGCCGCGACTGGCAGCCCGGCCGGGCCAACCACTCGACGAGGCCGAGCGCAAGGCGTTGAAACCGGCGGCGCCAGCGCCCGTCGTCAAAGTGGTCACGCCGACCCAGGAAGCCGTACCTGCCTTGCGTCCACCGGCGGCGGAGCCGGGTGGCCGGCCGGGTGACTCACGCGAAAGATCCGATGAGCGAAGGCCGCCCACGAGACCCTCGGTGTCCGGCGCACCGACCCCAGGCGTCGCCCCGCCACCAGCAGCACCGCCTGCACCGGCCGTGCAACCACCGGAACCACGGGCAAGGCCCGAGGGGCCGCATGGACAGAGAGAGCAGCGCGAGCCGCCGGCCACGGAGCCGCGCGTGGTAGTGCCACCGCAAGTGACGCCACCCGAATCAGCCGATCCGCGAAGGTCTCAACGGGCAAGACCCGAGCCTGCCCCGGCCGACAGGCAAGCTGAACCCCGTCCACCTCTTGCCGTGCCGACACCTGCGCCCCAACCGGCGCCCAAGGAGCAGCCGCGTGCCCAGGACACACCGCCTGCACCGGCCGCGCAAGCACCGGAGCCACGCGCAAGACCCGAAGGACCCCGGGGACAAAGAGAGCAGCGCGAGCCAGCGGCCACGGAACCACGCACGGCAGCGCCGCCGCCGCAAGTCGCGCCAACAACCGAATCGATCGATCCGCGACGGCCGAAACGAACGAGACCCGAGGCCGCCCCCGCGGCCGACAGCCAAGCCGAACCGCGTCCGCCGCTTGCCACGCCGACACCCCCTTCATCGAAACCTGAACCGGCACCAAGGGCGCAGCCGCGTGTTCAGGAACCCAGGTCGGCGGCCAGCCGGGCGGCTGACAGGAAGAGGGAAATCGAAGAGCGGGAGCGCGAAGAGAGGATCCGCCTGCAAAGACCGTGACACGCCAGGGCGACGGACTGCGGCAGGCGATCCACTCTCAACCAGGAGCCTCACATGGGCAACAAGATCGTCACCGAAGCAGACCGTCAACGCACCCCCGCGCCCAAGCCGCTGCAGGGCCTGAGCCTGCCTACCCCCGGCCGTGGCCAGCGCATCAGCCGCGAGCGCGGCTCCGCCACCCGCAGCAAGAAAAACCCGGGCAAGCGCTCTCACAAAGGCGGTTGATTCGAGAACGCGGAGACGGCCAGCGTTGCCCTGGGGCGGCCGGGCCGCTATTCGTCATCGTCCCAGTGCAGCTTGTGCAGCAGTCGGTGCAGCACGGGGATGAACACGAGACCTGCCGCGACGATGAAGATCAGGCCGGCGTACAAGGCATACAGCGCGGCAAACACCTTCCCGCCGTCCGTGGCCGGCACATCGACCGGCCCCATGCCACCGAGCAGCATGGCGCTGTTCAGGAACGCATCGCGCCAGGGCAGATCTTCAAAGTGGCCGTAGCCCGCCATGCCCAGCACAAGAGAACCCAGCAGCAGGCCGACGGCGCCGGCAATGTGCAGCGCGAGACGCCGCAGGAAATGCGTGCGCGGCAACGGCGGGGACTTGAGCGATTCGTACATGCGATGTCTGGTCGAGGCACCCGCCCGAAAAGCGCCACCATAGCCGCTCTGCCTTGCTTACTTCTTGTCGCGCCTGGCTTCGTCCTGAATGCTTTCACCCGTCTTTTCTATCTGCTCTCCGACCTTCTGGGCGGCCTTGTCGACCTTCTCGCCGGCTTGTTCAACCGCCTTGTCGATTTCCTTGCCGGCCTTCTCTGCCGAGCCTTCCTGCTTCTGGCAGCCGGAGACCGCGAGCAGCAACGCGGTCAGCGCCACGGCCGTACGGACGGTTTCACCAAGTTTCATCATCTTGACCTCCTGGTAAGCCACGAACCTGCGCACCCGGCGCATCGCGCCTCGATCACTTCCTAGTCTTGTCGATCTCGTGGCCGATGATGCCGCCGACCGCGGCACCACCGAGGGTTCCCGCCGTGCTGCCGCCCGTCAGGACGGAGCCACCCACCGCACCAACGCCCGCGCCGATGGCGGTGTTCTTCTCCTGTTGCGTCATGCCGGCACAACCGGCCACCATGGCGGCGGTCAACGCGCCGAGCGCGAATCTGTGCATCGTTTTCATGGAATCACCTCTATCTCGAACATCATGTTGCCGTGGCTCCGTCTTTCGGCGATTGCCACGGGTCTATAGGTCAAAGTGATCGCGGACACGGTTCACGTTTTCCTGTTTTCAAGTCTAGGCAATCCTGCCTGACTTGCGCGCGGCCGAGATAGTCTCCCTGTCGGCCTGAACGTCATTCCTCGCCACGCCATTCATCCGCAACCCCAAACAGCCGCCCTTCGAGCGGTACGCCGGACCCTGATCCGCCGACTCGCTCACAGCCAGTACGCCCAGGCCCGGGCGAACAGCTCCTTGAGGCGCAGGTGGAGCGGGCGGCGCTCCCACTGCGCCAGCGTGATGGCGTCGGACGCCGCCAGGTCCTTGTCGAACATCGCCTGGACCTGGCTGCCAAACTCGGTTCCCAGCACCACCGCGTTCAGCTCATGGTTGTGCAGAAAGCTTCGCCAGTCGAGGTTGGTCGACCCCACCGTCGCCCACACGCCATCGACCAGGGCCGTCTTGGCATGCAGGATCACCCCGTGCCTCTCGTAAATCTTGACACCTGCTCGCAGCAGTTGCTCGTAGTAGCCGCGCCCGGCGTGGAACACCAGCCAGGAGTCGGTTCGGCTGGGCAGGATCAGCTTCACGTCGACGCCGCGCCCCGCGGCCGCCTCGAGCGCGGCGAGCAGCTGCGGGTCGGGGACGAAGTAGGCGTTGGTCAGGTACACGCTGGTCTCGGCGCTGCCGATGGCCGAGAGCAGCGTGGCATAAATCAGGCTGTAGGGCTCTTCGGGCGAGCTGCCGATGGCGCGCACCACCTGCCGCCCGACGCCCTCGAGCTGAGGAAAGTAATTCTTCGCTGCCAGCGGATCGCCCTTCTGACTTGCCCAGGTCGCAAGGAACAGCTTTTGCAGCTCGGCCACCACCGGCCCCTGAAGCTTCAGGTCGGTGTCACGCCAGGCCGGCGTACCGACGCGCCGGGCGCGGTCGCGCGCGCCCTGGCTGAACGAGCCGCCGGAGTAAACGCTGCTGATGTTGATGCCGCCCAGGAACGCCGTGCGTCCGTCGACGATCAGCAACTTGCGGTGGTCGCGCTGATTCAGCGCCCAGTCCTTGCGCGCCGCCAAGGGATTGACGGGATTGAATTCGAGCACCTTGATGCCGTTGTCCATCAGCCGCTGGAAGAAGGCCGCCGGGGTGCTGAAGGTACCTGCGCTGTCACGGATGAGATTGACCTGCACGCCTTGCCGCTGCTTGTCGATCAGGGCCTGGGCAAGGCTCTGTCCGACCTCGTCGTCGTCCAGGATGTAGGTCTCCATGTTGATGTGGTCCTGGGCCGCCGAGATGGCTTCGAACATCGCCCGGTAGGTGGCCGGGCCGTCCTGCAGCAGCTGCACCTGGTTGCCGGTGGTCAGCGGGCTGCCAACGATGGACTCCTCGAGCGCCAGGTGCCGGGCGAAGATGTCGGTGTCCTGGCCGCCGCTGCGCAGGCGCTCGAGAATGGCCTTGCTCTGCGCCGCCGACAGCGGGCCGCGCGCCCCTTCCAGCTGCACGGGCGGGCCCGGACGCCGGGCCAGGTCGGGGACAATGACCGGCAGACTGGCGCAGCCGGCCAGGACGGCCAGGCAAAGCAGCCCGAACAGGCGCAAGGCCAGCCCATGGCAGGCACGCCACGGTCGACTCGACAACCTCATGTTCAGCGCCCCTTGGCTCAATGTTGGGAAGTCACGCGCCAGACCACATCGCATGCCGTCCATCGGGCTCGCGAACGCGGTCGAACTCCTCCGGCTGCGCGGCTGACACCGACCGTCACAGCCGCCCCGTCAATACCAGCACAAGGAGCACGATCAAGATCAGGCCCAACACACCACTGGGCGCATAGCCCCAGCTTCGGCTATGCGGCCAGGTCGGGATGACGCCGACCAACATCAGGATCAGAACGATCAACAGTATGGTTCCCAGACTCATGACTTTCTCCTTGAAATAAGGGGTGAGTGGGAGGCGCTCGCGGAGGCTGGAGCCAGCGAATGGAGCGACAGGAATAAGGGAAACTGGGCGACAATGGGTTTGCCATCCGACAAGCGCTCGCGCTTCTTGCGGCGAGTCGCCAGCATCAGCACCGGACGGTTCATGGCGAATCCTTTCAAACCGAAAAATCTTCGCCTGGACAGCCTCGAGCGCTCTGCGCACCTGCCGGAACGACTTGGCACGCCACGCTCGCCATCTGCACAGCATGAGCGCCCGCCACGCACAGTTCTGTGCGCTGTCGAACACAGAAGACCACTTTCCGCAGCGGATGACCGAGAACTTCGCCCTTGCGTTCGCAGTGCCTGCGCCGCAACTCATGGGCTGGCACCACCATCGCCCCCGGCGGGACCACGGCCCGCACCTGCGTGTCACTCTGACCCATCGAAGCGATCCGCGCGACCACGGCGCCCCAGCCGCCATCGCTGCGTTCGCCACCGAACAGACGACCACCCGGCCGCTCCATACCTTGGTTTCGCCAGTCCTCAAACCCGTCCGCCGCCGCATTCCGCGGTCCCGGGAGTGGCCCTGGCCCGTAACCTTTCTCCAGCTTCCACCGGAGTCGACATGATTCAGATTCGCAAGGGTCAGGCACCGGCACCGCTCACGCGTGCGGAGTTCAGTGTTCGGTTCCGTGCGACCTTCAACGACCCGGCGTTCCGCGCCGAAGACCCCTCCATTGCGCGGCTCGAAGAGATCGCCTGGGCAGCCTACACCGGGGGCCGCAAGGCCCCCTTCACGCAGAAGGCCGGCCCCGGCTACCACGATCCGGACTACGAGCTGTCCACCGAGTGGCTGGCCACCAAGCAGCGCATCGACGAGGCGCAGCGGCGCCAGGCCGACCCCGCGAGTCCGTCCCGGGTGTTGCTGGTCTGCGGATCGGCGCGCAACGACGGAACTTGTCCGGGCGAGATCTCCAAGACCTTCCGGCTGTTGGAGATCGCCCGCGAAACGCTGGAGCAGGCGGGCATCCAGTCCGACGTGCTGGACCTGAGCTGGACCACCTCCGAATACGGCCGGCATATCCACCCTTGCAAGGGCTGCGTGTCGACGGCGATGCCTCTGTGCCACTGGCCCTGCAGTTGCTATCCCCATTATTCGCTCAACCAGATCAACGACTGGATGGCCGAAATCTACGAGCGCTGGGCTGCGGCCCATGCGGTGATCATCGTCTCGCCGGTGTACTGGTACCAGAGCCCCAGCCCCTTGAAGCTGATGATCGACCGCCTGGTGTGCGCCGATGGAGGCAACCCCGACCCCACTTCGACTGGGGGCAAGCAGGCCGGCAAGGCGAAAGAGCTCGAGATGGCCGGATGGGACTATCCACAGCACCTGGCAGGGCGGGCCTACGGGCTGATCGTGCACGGGGATGTGGCCGGTATCGAAGGCTCGCGCCGCGCCCTGTCGGACTGGCTCGACTGGATGGGCTTCATCGACGCGGGGACTCAGGCACGACTGGATCGCTACATCGGCTACTACGAGCCCTACGCGACCAGCCATGACACGCTGGACCGGGATCAGGCCGTACAGGAAGAAGCGCGCAATGTGGCGCGCGCGGTAGCGAAGGCCGTGGCCGAGTTGCGTGCCGGCCGGCTGCAGGCAGTGCAGCCGAAGCTGTCTCGTCCGCGCCCCAAATGAGGCCATGGCGCCCGCAATCGGCATGGGCCGCTGAAACGGCGCCCGGTCAGCGCGCGAGGACGAAGTCGATGAACCCGCGCTCCACGGAGGTGGACACGAGCTTCACGCGCAGTGGCTGGCCCACCTTGAGCGCGGGCAGGTCGCCGGTCAGCCTGCCTTCGGCCGGCGGCTCGAAGATCCGCACCCAGGTGCCCTTGTCGCTGCTGCCGGTGACGACGCCGTCGAAGCGCTGGCCGATGCGCGAATGCAGCAGCAGCGCCGCCTCCGACTTGCGCAGCTGGCGCTCCACCTTCTGCGCGGCGTCCTCCTGCGCGGTGCAGTGCGCGGCCAGTTCATCCAGTTCGTCGTTGGAGTAGGGTGGCTTCACCCCCGCCAGCACCGCCTTCAGCAAGCGCAGCGTGATCAGGTCGGGGAAGCGGCGGTTCGGCGCGGTGGAGTGCATATAGTCCTGGACCGCCAGGCCAAAGTGGCCGATGGGCGGGCCGCCGGGGCGCTCCACCACGTACTCGCCCGAGCCCATCAGCTTCACGATCACCAGCGACAGGTCGGGAAAGCGCAGCGGGTCGGTCCTGTGCTGCCGGGCAAGAAAGGCCTCCAGGGCCCTTGCGTCGGGCTGGCCGGGCAGCGTCACGCCGTAGGCTTGCGCCACCTCCGCGATGCGCAGCCAGCGTTCCGGTGAGCGCACCACCCGGCGCAGCGAGACGCCACCCTGCGCCGCCAGGAAGCGGGCGGTGCAGCCGTTGGTGGCAATCATCAGCTCCTCGATCAACTGACGCGCCCGGTTCTGCGGCTGCTGCCGGATGTCGGCGATGCGCTCACCTTCGAACAAGGCGCGCGGCTGGAAGGTCTCGAATTCCAACGAGCCCTGTGCGCGCCGCAGCACCCGCAGTTTCTGGGCCAGCTCGTCCTGCATCCGTAACTGTGCATTCATGCCCGCGATGCGGCGCGCCGCCGCGGGCAGCTCGCCCTCGCCTTCGATCCAGGCCGACACAGCGTCGTAGGCCAGTTGTGCCTTGTTGCGCACCCGGGCGCGGTAGATGGCTGAACGGGTCAGCATGCCGTCGTCCGTGAAATCCATCTCACTGACCAGGGCCAGCCGGTCCTCGTCGGGATTCAACGACGTCAGGTCGGTGGACAGGCGCTCGGGCAGCATCGGGAACACGCGGGCCGAGGTGTAGACCGAGGTCGTGTTGATGCGCGCATGCTCGTCGATCGGCGTGCCCTTTTTCACCAGGGCGTCGACATCGGCCACCGCCACGAAGATACGCACCCCACCCCGGGCGAGCGCCTCGCTGACCGTGAGCTGGTCCAGGTCGCGCGAATCGTCGTTGTCGATGGAACACCAGGGCTGCGCGGTGAGATCGCGGATGCTGGCGTCCACCTCCTGCGCCGGGCCGGTGAACTGGGTCAGCTGCTGCTGCACCGCGGAGGGGAACTCGGGCTCCAGCCCCCGGCTGAACATCGCCCAGGCGGCAATCGTCGCCAGATCGGCACGGTGATTGGTCGACGGATGGTCCATTTGCGCCCCGCTTGGTTGCCGCTCCGCCCTATTGTGCGCGCACGGCGGCTTCTGCGACCATGCCGGGAGAGCCCCTCGCGGGAACCCAGGTGGGCGAGGTGTGGCCGTCCTGGACCTGTTTAATTGCCGGCGTTCGGGAAGAACAGCTGCTCGCCGGCGATCTTGTAGGCCGCAATCGCGGCCTGGCCGGCCGGCGAGACCACCCAGTCGGCGAACTTCTGCGCCTCGGCCAGCTTGACCTGCGGATGCCGGGCCGGGTTGACCACGATCACGCCATAGGGGTTGGACAACCGGTTGTCGCCCTCCACCAGCACCGCGAGGTCGGCGCGGTTCTTGAAATTGAGCCAGGTGCCGCGGTCGGCCAGCACATAGGCGCCGCTCGAGGCCGCGATATTGAGCGCCGGCCCCATGCCGCAGCCGCAGGCCTTGTAGCCCGCACCCGGCTTGTCGGCCAGGCCGGCCAAGGCCCAGAAGCGCAGTTCGGCCGCGTGCGTGCCGCTCTTGTCGCCGCGCGAGACGAAGGCGGCCTGGGCCGCGCTGAGCTTCTTCAGCGCCGCGACGATGTCCCGGCCCCTCGTGCCCGCCGGATCGCCCTTGGGCCCGATCAGCACGAAGTCGTTGTACATCACTGCCCGGCGCTGCAGGCCGAAGCCCTCGGCGACGAACTTCTCCTCGGCCGCGGGGTCGTGCACGAACACCACGTCGGCGTCGCCGCGGCGCGCCATGTCCAGGGCCTGGCCCGTGCCCAGCGCCACCACCTTGACCTCGATGCCGCTGGCCTTCTTGAACTCGGGCAGCAGGTGGCCGAACAGCCCCGACTGCTCGGTCGAGGTGGTCGAGGCCACGACGATGCTCTGCGCCGACGCGGCCATGGAAACGGCCCACAGCAGTGCGACGCTCCCCCACTTCGCCAGGGACGAAGGCCTGAAACCCCTGAAAACGCTCACAAGGACTCTCCTTTGACAAACAAATGGGCTTGCGGATGGCTAGCTTGCAGCAGCGTCCGGTCGAAGAACCGCTCCACGGGCAGGTCGGCCAGCACCCGCCCCTGCTCCAGGTAGATCACGCGGCTGGCCAGGCGCTTGACCTGGCCCAGGTTGTGGCTGGCGAACACCAGGCTCATGGCCGGACCATCCGCCTCGCCGCGCGCAAAGCTCTCCACCAGGGCCTCGACCTCGCGCTTGGCATGCGGGTCCAGGCTGGCCGTGGGCTCGTCGAGCAGCAGCAGCTCGGGGCGCAGCGCCCAGGCGCGCGCCAGCGCCAGGCGCTGCTGCTGGCCGCCCGACAGGGCCCGGGCATTGCGCGAGGCCAGCTCGGCCAGGCCCACGCGCGCCAGCGCCGCGACGGCGCGCGTGCAGGCCTCGCGCCAGGGCAGGCCCTGAAGCCACAGGCCCAGCGCCAGGTTGTTGCGGGCGCTGCTGCGCAGCATGTGCGGCCGCTGGAACAGCATGGCCTGGCGTACGGCCCGGTCGCGCCACACCTGCCCGGCGCTGGCCGGCAGCAGGCCGTGCAGCAGGCGCAGCAGAGTGCTCTTGCCGCTGCCGTTGGCGCCCACCAGGGCCACGCGCTGGCCGCGCTCCACGGTCAACGACAGATCCGCGAGCGCCGTCACGGCGCCCAGGCGCACCGACACCTGCTCGAGCCGCACCAGTGGCTCGGGCAAGGCACATGCCGGCGTCGTCGGGCCCGAAGCATGCGGCAGGGCCCTCACGCGGTCAGCCCCCGCGTCAGGTCGATCACGCTGCCGTCCCGTCGCTCGCGCCAGCGCCGCAGCAAGCCGATCAGGCCGTTGAGCACCAGCACCACGGCCATCAACACCCCCCCCAGGCCCAGCGCCAGCGGCAGGTCGCCCTTGCTGGTCTCCAGCGCAATGGCCGTGGTCATCACGCGGGTGAAGCCCTCGATGTTGCCGCCCACGATCATCACCGCGCCCACCTCCGAGATGGCCCGGCCAAACGCAGCCACCCCCACCGTCAGCAGCGCGTAGCGCTCGTCCCAGGCCAGCAGCAGGCTGCGCAGCAGCGGCCTCGCCCCCAGGGATCGCAGTTGTTCGCCGTGGGCCCGCTCGGCATCCTCCACCAGCTGCCGGGTCAAGGCCGTGACCACGGGCAGCACCAGCACCACCTGGGCCATGACCATGGCCGGGAAGCTGAACATCCACCCTAGAAAGCCGAGCGGGCCCGAGCGTGACAGCAACAGGTAAATCAAAAGGCCGACCACCACCGAAGGCAGGGCCAGCAAGGCATTCAGCGCCGTCAGCACGGCTTCGCGCCCGGCAAAGCGGGCCACGCCCAGCCAGGCGCCGGCCGCCAGGCCGAAGCCAAAGGCGAACGCACAGGCCGTGGCGCTGACGGCCAGTGAGCGCCCGACGATGGTCCACAGGACCGGGTCGAGCGAGGTGATCAAGGCCAGCGCTGTCAGGGCGCTGTCGGAAAAAGTGTTCATACAGCAGGGGAACAGCCTGCCGATGCTAACCGTTGAAGTCCCGGTATCGCATAGGGGAAGTCGAGCTATGAAGCGCCGTGCATAGCCCGGTCCCGGCCGCCGCTTCAGGCACACTCGGTGCCGTGCACAAAGTCGACCTCTCCTACGCGCTGGCCGCGAGCCGTGACAGCGGCTCCGCCAGCACGCTGATCCGCAACCCGCTGATGGACCTGCTGCAGGCGGTGCATGCCAGCGGCTCGATCTCGGGCGCGGCCAAGGCCCTGGACCTGTCCTACCGCCATGTCTGGGGCGAGCTCAAGCGCTGGGAGCAAACCCTGGAGCGCCCACTCGTCGTCTGGGACAAGGGCCAGCCCGCCCGCCTGTCCGAATTCGGCAGCAAGCTGCTGTGGGCCGAGCGCCAGGCCCAGGCCCGGCTGGCGCCGCAGATCGAGGCGCTGCGCGCCGACCTCGAGCGCGCCTTCGCCGTCGCCTTCGACGACCGCGCCCATGTGCTGACCCTCTACGCCAGCCACGACGAGGCCCTGGTGGCGCTGCGCGAGCAGGCGGCGGGCGCGGGACTGCACCTGGACATACGCTTTTGCGGCAGCGTCGACGCGATCCAGGCGCTGAACCAGGGCCGCTGCATCCTGGCAGGCTTCCACACCCCGCCGCAGCCGCAGCCCGGCTCGCTGGCCGAGCGCAGCTACAAGCCGCTGCTGCAGCCGGGGCGGCACAAGATCATCGGCTTCGCGCGGCGGACCCAGGGCCTGATCGTCGCGCGCGGCAACCCGCTGGGCCTGGCCTCGCTGGCCGACCTGGCTCGCCGCGGCGCACGCTTCGTCAATCGCCCGCTGGGCACGGGAACAAGGCTGCTGCTTGACGAGCTGCTGGCACAGGCCGGCCTGTCGCCGGACAAGCTGCGCGGCTACGCGCACTGCGAGCCCTCGCACGCGGCCGTGGCCCAGGCAGTGGCCGCGGGCCAGGCCGACGCGGGCCTAGGCATAGAAACCGCCGCGCGCTCGCGCGGCCTGGACTTCGTGCCGCTGCTGCAGGAGGACTACCACCTCGTGTGCCTGCGCTCGGCGCTGGACCAGCCGCCCGTCGCGGCGCTGCGCCGGCTGCTGGCCGGCACCGACTGGCAGCGGCAGCTCGCCGCCCTGCCCGGCTACGCGCCCGCGCGCTGCGGCGAGGTGCTGTCGCTGAGCCGGCTGCTGCCCTGGTGGGCCTTCAAGCGGGTGAAGGGCCCGCATGCACAAACGGGCTAGGGTAAACACCAGCCGGCGGGCACACAGCCCGTCAGGCTTTCCTCAGGGGTGACTTGTTACGATATGTCGATCGGGTGCCCGCCTTCGGTGTGCGCCCATTTCTTCATCCACTCAACCTGGCGGAGACACCAAGTGTCAGCACTTCTCAAACTCGCATTGGGCGTCGACTGGATCAGCGACAAGATGGGACGCATCGCGTCGATGGCGGTGTTGGCGGCGGCACTGATCTCGGCCGGCAACGCCTTCGTGCGCTACGGCCTGGACATCAGCTCCAACGCCTGGCTCGAGATCCAGTGGTACCTGTTTGCGCTCACGGTCATGTTCGGTGCGCCCATCGTGCTCAAGCTCAACGAGCATGTACGCGTGGACATCTTCTACGGCAAGCTCAGGGGCCACGGCCCGGTCTTCGTCGACCTGTTCGGCCTGATCTTCTTCCTGCTGCCGGTCATGGGCCTGATGGCGTATCTCAGCTGGCCGCTGTTCGTGAAGATGTACCAGACCGGCGAGATGTCCAGCAACGCTGGCGGCCTGATCCGCTGGCCCGCCATGCTGCTGCTGCCGCTGGGCTTCGGCTGGCTGTTCATCCAAGGCCTGGCCGAGATCGTCAAGCGCATCTGCTACCTGCAGGGCCGCTACGAAATGGACACCCATTACGAGAAGCCGGTGCAGTGATCCGTTCCATCGCACTTTCCCATCCAGATACCAACAGGACATAGCACCATGCAGATGGAAAACTTCGCCCCGGTCATGTTCGCGGGGCTCGTGTTCGTGATGCTGATCGGCTTTCCGGTGGCCTTCTCGCTGGCCGCGCTGGGCCTGGCCAGCGGCTTCTTCGCGATCCAGATGGGCTGGTTCCCGGCCGGCTTCATGGCCAACCTGCCGCTCAACATCTTCGGCATCCTGTCCAACGACCTGCTGCTGGCCATCCCCTTCTTCACCTTCATGGGCGCCATCCTGGAGAAATGCGGCCTGGCCGAGGACATGCTGGACTCCATGGGCCAGCTGTTCGGCCCGGTGCGCGGCGGCCTGGGCTACTCGGTCATCATCGTGGGCTTCATCCTGGGCGCCATCACCGGCACAGTGGCCGGCCAGGTGATCGCCATGGCGCTGATCTCGCTGCCGGTGATGATCCGCTACGGCTACAACATGCGCTACGCCACCGGCGTGCTGGCCGCCTCGGGCACCATCACGCAGCTGGTGCCGCCTTCGCTGGTGCTGGTGGTGCTGGCAGACCAGCTGGGCCGTTCGGTGGGTGACATGTACAAGGGCGCCTGGGGGCCCTCGATCCTGCAGGTGCTGATCTTTGCCCTCTATACCTTTGCGCTCGGCCTGGTCAAGCCCGAGCATGTGCCCGGCATTCCCAAGGAGGCGCGCACCCTCAACGGCTGGGCCCTGTGGGCCAAGTGCCTGCGCGGCATCATCCCCTCGGCCGTGCTGATCTTCGCGGTGCTCGGCTCCATGGGCGGCCTTCCGGGGCTGAACGTCGCGGTCGCGACCCCCACCGAGGCCGGCGCCATGGGCTGTGTGGGCGCCCTGATCCTGGCAGCCATGCACAAGCGCCTGAGCAAAAACCTGATCTGGGAAGCCATGCAGGGCACCATGCGCCTGACGGCCATGGTGGTGTTCATCCTGATCGGCTCGCGCGTGTTCTCCATGGTGTTCCAGGGCGTGGACGGCGCCAAGTGGGTCGAACACCTGCTCAGCAACCTGCCCGGCGGTCAGGTGGGCTTTCTGATCGTAGTCAACCTGTTCGTGTTCTTCCTGGCCTTCTTCCTCGACTTCTTCGAGATCGCCTTCATCATCGTGCCCATGCTCGGCCCGGTGGCCGACAAGATGGGCATAGACCTGATCTGGTTCGGCGTGCTGCTGTGCGTCAACATGCAGACCAGCTTCATGCACCCGCCGTTCGGATTCGCGCTGTTCTACCTGCGCGGCATCGCCGACACCTTGTACAAGGAGAAGCGCATCGAGAAGGCCGTGCGCTCCGCCGACATCTACATGGGCGCCATCCCCTGGGTGGTGATGCAGATCCTGCTGGTGGCCATCGTGATCTTCGTGCCCCAGTCGGTCACCATGTTCCTCGACAAGCCCGAGGCCATCGACATCGACAAGGTGCAGATCGAGATACCGGCCGAAGCCGAGCAACCGCCGGCCGGCTCGGTGGAACTGACGCCCGGCGCTGCCGACAAGGCGGCAGCGGAGGACCAGCAGAAGCTCGACGATCTGTTCAAGGACAAGAAGTGACCGCCTGAGCCATGACCGAATCGCTGACGCAGACCCTGGGCCCCCCTCCGTTCCGGTTCACGCCGAACCGGGACCCGCTGGAGGGACCGGCTTTTTCGCGGCCGTTCAAGGTGCTGGTGACGCTGCTCGTATGGGGCTGCGCGGCCTGGCTGCTTGACCTGTGGCGTCACGGCAGGCTGGGCCCCGGCATCGGCGGCATGACCGCCTGGTTCCTGGCGGGCCAGGCCCTGCTGCTGCTGACCTGGTGGCATATCCTGCGCAGCCGCACGCGCCTGGACAGCGAGGGGCTGCACCAGAGCTGGGTCTGGGACAAGCACCTGCCGTCGCGCGAACTGGCCTACGGCAAGCTGATCCGCGTGCGGGGACTGGACTGGCTGATCGCCCCCCGGCTGTACCTGCGCACGCTGCTGGGCAAGTTCGCCGTGTTCTACGTGGCCGACCCGGCGCTGCTCGCCGAAAGCGAGCGGCTGCTGCGTGAACTCAAGGCGTTCCGCGGATTCTGAACCGGCCGCCAGGCGTCGCACGCACGCCGTCGACCTCTACAACCCCTGCGCCTCAAAAAGAACCGCGCCCCGAAGGGCGCGGTTCTCTCTTGAGGAGCAGGGCTCCGCTCAGAATTTCTGCGCCTGCATGAAACTGTCGAAGCGGGCCTCGGTGAAGCGGAACCAGAGGTTCTGGTCGGCGCGGAACTTGGCGTAGTCGTCGTAGACCTTCTTCCAGTTGGGATTCTTCTCCGACAGCTCGGCATACATCGCCATCGCCGCCTTGAACGCGGCCGCCATGACGTCGTTCGGGAAGGGACGCAGCTTGGTGCCGGCAGCGACGAGTTGCCTCAGCGCCGTTGGGTTGCGGGCGTCGTACTTGGCCTGCATCTCGGTGTGGGCCAGCGCGGCAGCCGCTTCGACCATGGCCTTGTTCTCGGCCGACAGCCCCTCGTAGGCCTTCTGGTTGATATAGAAGTCAAGCTCCGGACCGCCCTCCCACCAGCCGGGGTAGTAGTAGAAAGGCGCAACCTTGTTGAAGCCCAGCTTCTGGTCGTCGTAGGGCCCCACCCATTCGGCCGCGTCTATCGTGCCCTTTTCCAGCGCAGGATAGATCTCGCCGCCCGGAATGTTCTGCGGCACGCCGCCAATGCGCTCGAGCACCTTGCCGCCGAAGCCGCCGATGCGCATCTTCATGCCCTTGATGTCGTTGACGGACTTGATTTCCTTGCGGTACCAGCCCCCCATCTGGGCGCCCGTGTTGCCACCCGGGAAGTTGACGATGCTGAACTTGGCGTAGAACTCGCGCATGAGCTTGAGGCCGTTGCCCTCGTACATCCAGGCCGTCATCTGGCGGCTGTTGAGGCCGAAGGGAATGGCGCAGCCCAGGGCGAAGGTCTCGTCTTTGCCGAAGAAATAATAGGGTGCGGTATGGGCGCACTCGACCGAGCCCTGCTGCACGCCGTCGACCACGCCGAAGGCCGGCATCAGCTCGCCGGCCGCATGGACCGAGATATCGAACTTGCCCCCAGACATGGTCTTGACCGCCTTGGCAAAGGTTTCCGCCGCACCGTAGATGGTGTCCAGCGACTTGGGGAAACTCGAGGCCAGGCGCCAGCGGATGGCGGCCTGCGCATGCACGGCAGGCGCCACGCCGGCAGCGAGTATGCCGGCCAGGCCGGTCTGCGCGATCAGGGAACGACGATCCATCTTCACTCCTTATTGATGAAAACCCTCAAGGGTCGCGCGAGTCTAGGAGGCCGCCTACCGCCCACGTATCCGGAGTTACCCCGCTCGGGTTATCCGTGATTGACGCAAACGACAAGGCGCGGCACCCTTGCAAGGGATGCCACGCCACGCATGGTGCTTACGGAAAGCTTACAGCTTCTGTGCCTGCATGAAGCTGTCGAAGCGCGCCTCGGTGAAGCGGAACCAGAGGTTCTGGTCGCGGCGGAAGGCCGCGAAGTCCTCGTAGATCTTCTTCCAGGCCGGGTTCTTGGCGCTCAGCTCCGCGTACAAGCCCATCGCCTCCTTGTAGGCGCGCTCCATGATCTCTTTCGAGAACGGCAGCACCTTGGTCTTGGTCGCCACGAGCTGCTTGAGCGCCGTCGGGTTCTTCACGTCGTACTTGGCCTGCACCTCCTGGTGCGCATAGGCCGCGGCCACGTCGACGATGGTCTTGTACTCGGCCGGCAGCGCCTCGTAGGCCTTGGTGTTGATGAAGAACTCGAGCTGCGGGCCGCCCTCCCACCATGCCGGGTAGTAGTAGTAGGGCGCGACCTTGTTCAGGCCCAACTTCTGGTCGTCGTAGGGTCCGATCCACTCGGCCGCGTCCAACGTGCCCTTCTCGAGCGCCTGGTAGATCTCGCCGGCCGGGATGTTCTGCGGCACCACGCCCATGCGCTCGAGCACCTTGCCCGCGAAGCCGCCGACGCGGAACTTCAGGCCCTTCATGTCGGCCACGGTCTTGATCTCCTTGCGGTACCAGCCGCCCATCTGGGCGCCGGTGTTGCCGCCGGGGAAGTTCATGATGTTGTAGTTGCGGTAGAACTCGCGCGTGAGCTTGAGGCCGTTGCCTTGGTACATCCAGGCCGTCATCTGGCGGCTGTTGAGGCCGAACGGGATCGAGCAGCTCAGCGTGAACGCGTCGTCCTTGCCGAAGAAGTAGTAGGCCGCGGTGTGCGCCATCTCGACAGTGCCACCCTGCAGCGCGTCGACCACGCCGAAGGCCGGCATCAGCTCGCCGGCTGCGTGGGTGCTGATGGTGAACTTGCCGCCGCTCATCTCGCTGACCTTCTTGGCAAAGGTTTCTTCGGCGCCGAACAGGGTGTCGAGCGACTTCGGGAAGCTCGAGGCCAGGCGCCAGCGTATGGCGGACTGGGCATGCACGGCCGGCGCTGAGCCGGCGGCCAGAACGCCCGCGATGCCGGCGTGCTTGATGATGGAACGACGATCCATTGAGAGTCTCCGTGAAGGTTGGGGTTGATCTTCGCCTCTTGGGCCGCAAAAGCGCGCGAATCCCGCGAAGGGTCGCCGGAGGATTTTAGAAGGCCGCAGCGGCCCGGAAACCGCATTTGCGGAAAAACCACCCGGCGTCAGCTTTCCTACAGCCAGCCGGACCGCGCCCTGGTCAGGCCACGGCCTTGAGCGTAGGCTGGGGCCGGCCCAGCAAGGCGCCGAAACGGCGCAGGATGGAGGCCTCCACGCCCGCGGCGTCCAGGCCCTGCAGCGCCAGCAGCTTGGCCGGATCGCCATGCTCGATGAACTGGTCCGGCAGGCCCAGCTGCAGCAGCGGCTTGAGCACGCCGGCCGCCTGCAGCGCCTCGCTGACAGCGCTGCCCGCGCCGCCCATGAGGCAGCCTTCTTCCAGCGTGACCAAGGCCTCGTGCTCGGCCGCCGCCTTGAGCAGCAACTCGGTGTCCAGCGGCTTGACCCAGCGCATATTGAGCACCGTGAGGTCCAGCTTCTCGGCCACCTGCAGCGCCGGGTACAGCAGCGTGCCGAAAGCCAGGATGGCGAGGCCCTTGCCTTGGCGGCGGACCTCGCCGCGCCCGAACGGCAGGCCCTCGAGCCCCGGCTCGGTGGCCACGCCCACGCCCGCGCCGCGCGGGTAGCGCACCGTGACGGGGTGGTCCTGCGCATAGGCCGTGCTCAGCAGCTGGCGGCACTCGCGCTCGTCGGCCGGGCAGGCCACGCTCATGTTCGGGATGCAGCGCGTGTACGCGATGTCGTAAGCCCCCGCGTGCGTGGCCCCGTCGGCTCCGACCAGGCCGGCGCGATCGAGCGCGAACACCACCGGCAGCTTCTGGATCGCGACGTCGTGGATCAGCTGGTCGTAGGCGCGCTGCAGGAAAGTCGAGTAGATCGCCACCACCGGCTTCAGGCCCTCGCAGGCCAGGCCCGCGGCGAAGGTGACGGCGTGCTGCTCGGCGATGCCCACGTCGAAGTAGCGCCCGGGAAAGCGCTGGTGGAACTCGACCAGGCCCGAGCCCTCGCGCATGGCCGGCGTGATGCCGACCAGGCGCTGGTCCTGCGCCGCCATGTCGCACAGCCACTGGCCGAACACCTGGGTGAAGGTCGGCCTGGGCGGCGTGGCGGGCTTGACCAGGCCCACGGCCGGGTCGAACTTGCCCGGGCCGTGGTAGGCCACCGGGTCGGCCTCGGCCAGCTTGTAGCCCTGGCCCTTCCTGGTGACCACGTGCAGGAACTGCGGACCCTTGAGCTGCTTGATGTTCTCCAGCGTGGGGACCAGCGAATCGAGGTCGTGGCCGTCGATCGGGCCGATGTAGTTGAAGCCGAACTTCTCGAACAGCGTGGCCGGCACGACCAGGCCCTTGGCCTGCTGCTCCAGGCGCTTGGCCAGCTCCAGCAGCGGCGGCGCGACCCTGAGCACGTTCTTGCCGACATTCTTGGCCGCGGCGTAGAACTGGCCGCTCATCAGCTGGGCCAGGTAGCGGTTGAGCGCGCCCACCGGCGGGCTGATCGACATGTCGTTGTCGTTCAGGATGACCAGCAGCTTGCAGTCCTCCACGCCGGCGTTGTTCAGCGCCTCGAAGGCCATGCCGGCGGTCATCGCGCCGTCGCCGATGATGGCCACGGCGTGCCGGTCCTCACCCTTTTGCCGCGCGGCGATCGCCATGCCGAGTGCGGCCGAGATGCTGGTCGACGAGTGCGCGGTGCCGAAGGTGTCGTACTCGCTCTCGGCGCGTTGCGGAAAGCCCGACAGCCCGCCGAGCTGGCGCAGCGTGGGCATGCGCTCGCGGCGGCCGGTCAGGATCTTGTGCGGGTAGGTCTGGTGGCCCACGTCCCAGACCAGGCGGTCGCGCGGCGTGTCGAACACATAGTGCAGGGCCACGGTGAGCTCCACCGTGCCGAGGTTGGAGCTGAGGTGGCCGCCGGTCTTGGACACGTTGTCCAGCACGCAGGCGCGCAGTTCGTCGGCCACGCTCTTGAGCTGATTGCGCGACAGCCGGCGCAGGTCGGCCGGGCCTTGGATGGATTCGAGCAGCGAAGTCATTCAGTATTCCCTGTGGACCACCTTGTCGGCCAGCGCGCGCAGCGCCGCGGTGCGCACCGCAGGCAGGCCGCTGGCCTCGAGCGCGGCCAGCGCCTCGGCGTGCAGGGACCGGGCGTAGGCCTGCGAGCCCGCCAGGCCCATCAGCGAGACATAGGTCGGTTTGTCGGCGGCGGCATCCTTGCCGGCCGTCTTGCCCAGCGTGGCGGAGTCGGCCGTCACGTCCAGTATGTCGTCCACCACCTGGAAGGCCAGGCCCAATGCGGCGCCGTAGCCGGACAGCGCGGCGACCACGCCGGAGGCCGGGGCCTCGGCGCAGGCCGCGCCCATGGCCACGCTGGCCTGCAGCAGGGCGCCGGTCTTGAGGCGGTGCATCTGGCGCAGCTGGTCCTCGCTCAGCGCCAGTCCGACGCTGGCCAGGTCGATCGCCTGGCCGCCGGCCATGCCAGCGTGACCGGCGGCGCGCGCCAGCAGGCGGCACAGCGCGGCCTGCACGGCGGTGGCCACCGAGCCGTCGTCCGGCGTCAGCAGCTCGAAGGCCAGGGCCTGCAGCGCGTCGCCGACCAGCAGGGCCTGGGCCTCGCCGAAAGCCACATGCACCGTGGGCTTGCCGCGGCGCAGCACGTCGTTGTCCATGCAGGGCAGGTCGTCGTGCACCAGCGAATAGGCGTGGATCAGCTCAACGGCGCAGGCTGCTCGCAGGGCGGCCTGCGCGTCACCACCCACCGCCTCGCTGGCCGCCAGCACCAGCAGCGGGCGCAGGCGCTTGCCACCGTCGAGCACGGCGTAGCGCATGGCCGCGCCCAGGCCCGAGGGCCCGTCGGCCAGCACCCATTGCGAGAGGGCCTGCTCGACCCGCTCGGCCTGCTGCGCACTCCAGGCGCCCAGCTCGAAGCCGTTCTTGCCCCCGGTCATGACTGCCCCCAGGACTTGAGCGTACCTTCGTCGAGCACGCGAATCTGGTTCTCCACCGCCTCCAGGCGATCACGGCAGAACTTCAAGAGTTCCGCACCGCGCTGGTAGCCCGACAGCAGCTGGTCCAGCGGCATCTGGCCGGACTCGAGCCGGCCGACCAGTTGCTCGAGCTCCTCCAGCGCGGCTTCATAGCTGGCGGGCTGCTGGGGCGGGACGGGGGACGCTGGGGCCTTGGGCATGGGTGGGGGCG
>SCMQ01000035.1 GCA_005503335.1 Comamonadaceae bacterium 2FH | reverse complement strand
ACCCGCGCCTGGGCGGCGTGGGCCCGGGCGCCACGCCGCCCAGGCGCGGGTGGCCGGCCTGCAGGGCGCGGCGCAGCCGGTCCACCGGCACGTCGGCCATGCGCGCGACGGTGCTGACGCCGGTGGAGCCGCGCAGTCGGTCGAGCTGGGCCAGGTTGCTCACGCCCAGGCGCTCCAGGCGCATCCGCTCCTCGGGCTTGAGGCCCAGGTTGTCCAGCGGCGTGGAGCGCGTGGCGGCCAGCGAGATCGTGTTCTCCTCGATCATGGGCTTGGTGATGGTCGTGAAGTCCAGCGCCAGCGTGCTGGCCCCGGCCTCGTTGGGGCCGCTGGCGCGCAGCATGACCTGACCGTTGGCATCCATTTCGACGAACACTTTCAGCTCCAGATGCAGTTCCTTGAGGGCATAGGTGAGTGGCCGGTTGACCGCCTTGATGCGCAGGGCGTCCTGCACGCGGTCGAGCTGGGTCGTGATCGAGTTGATGAAGTCCTCGACCAGGAAGCCGGCAGCCGCGGGGTCGTTGCGATCAGCCAAGTCATCACTCCTCCAGAGCCAGGCGCAGGCGGGTGCGCTGCAGCGGCGGCAGGAAGCCCGCCTGCCAGCGCGAGTGCGGCGCCTGGGCCAGGAACACCAGCTCGCCGCGCTGCACCGCGGCGCTGACTTCCAGCGGCATCTCCACGTCGAGCGCGGTCACCACCAGGCCCGAGCCGGGCGGCGGCGCCAGGCCTTCGAACAGCTGCAGCAGGGTGTCGGCGAAGGCGGTCTTCATGGCTGGCCTGCGAGGCTGGGGGCCCAGGGGTCGAGCGCCAGGCCCTGGGCGGGCACGCGTGGCGGCGCGGCCGCGGCCGGCGGGGCCACCGGCGCGGGCAGGGCGGGCTGTCCCGCGGCGGGCGCCGCCGGGGCTGCGCCGGGCGGGGCGGCCGGCGCCGGCACACGCGCGTTGTTGTTGATCAGCTGGATCGCGGCCGAGTCGGCGAAGCGCTCGAGCGGGAAGGTCTCGCTGGCAAAGCGCACCGTGACCTGGCCGGTGAGGTCGGCGCGCACGTTGATCGCGCTCTGCGCGTTCAGGCTGGTGGTGTTGACCATCACGCTGGTCGCGCCGTAGGGGTTGCGGCCGGCCGTGCCGCTCATGTTGCCGCTGGTGACCTTGTTCTGGTCGAACTTGAGCTGGGAGGTCTCGCCGGCGTCGATGTGGAACATCAGCTTGGCGCTGATCTCGCCGTCCTTGACGATCACGCGGTTGATGCCCATCAGCACCATGGTCGCCAGGGTCTGCTGGCGGCGCTCGGCCATCTGGCGGCGCGTGGCGGGCACCACCACCTCGCTCAGGCTCTGCTCGGTCAGCTGCTCGGGCGTGTCCAGCCCCAGGTCCTTGAAGAAGCTGGGCAGCTCACCGCCGGACTGGCGCACCACCAGGCGCGCGCTGCCGCCGCTGGTGTCGCGGCCCAGCACGCCGCTGTACTGGTCGGCCAGGTAGTCCTTGGCCATGCCGTCCGACACGTTGTCGTTCATGAAGCGGTCGACCGTGCCGGCCACGTTCTTGAGCAGCTCGGCGTAGGCCTCCATCTGCTGGATCGAGGCGTCGACGATGGCCTGGAAGGTGCCCTGTATCAACGAGGCGACGAAGGACGGGAAGTCGATCGCGTTCAGCGTGGCGCGCGCCACCTCGCCGGCGCGCGCCGTGGCGCTGCCACCCGAGGCCGGCGGGGCGGCGGCCGGCGCCGGCGTGGCCGGGGCGCCGGCCGGGGCAGGGGCGGGGCTGCCGCCCGGCGCCAGCTGGCTGCGCAGGTCGGGCGCCATCTGGCGCGCCAGCGGCCCGCGCATGGCGGGGCCCAGCACCTGCTGGATGCGCGTGAGCGAGCGGTCGAGCTCGCGCCGCGCACCGGCGTCCAGCGCGTGGTAGGCGGGGGCCCGCGCCAGCACCTCGCCCAGGTGCCGGACCGCGGAGACCTCCTGGCCGCCCGCGGCCAGCGCCGGGGCGGGGCCGTGGGTGGCGGCGGAATGGGGCTGTTCGCGCATGGCCGTGGCGCCGCGTCAGAGCTGGAACAGGCGGTCCGCCGCGGTGGCAGCGCGCAGGCGCTTCATGCGCTCGGACCAGGGTGCGCCCTCGGCGTGGCGCAAGAGCGCGTCGACCATCTGCTCGCGCGTGGGGATGGGTACCGGCGTGTCGGGCCGCCCGCGCAGCGCCGCGATCAGAGCGGCGTGGGTGGCCAGGTCCCAGGTGCCGCTGTCCGGCAGGCGCTGGGCGGCCTGGAAGGCGCGCAGGTCGGCGTGGCCCAGCCGCGCCAGGGCCTGCTGGCGCTGCGCCGGCGTCTGCAGCGGCGACACCGCCTCGAGCACCCAGGCCAGCGCGGCCTCGGGCCCCATCTGCACCGCGCGGTCGACCAGCAGGGTCAGGGCCTGCTCGGAGTCCAGGCCCAGCTGGGCCGCCAGCGGCAGCACCGGCTGCACGTACAGCCGGGCGGCCATCTCGTTCTGTGCGCCCTGGAAGGGCGGGTGGGCGCCGGCCGCACGAAAGCGCCCCAGCCAGGGCTCCTGCCACAGCGGGGCGCCGCCGACGGGGCGCAGCCTTGGCGACAGGCCGTCGGCGGCCTGCCAGGCGCGCGGGCCCTCGCTGGTCGTGGTGGTGGCGACCAGGGCCTCGGCCTCGGCGCCGAAGATGCGCTCGAAGCCCGCGCGGTCGCGCTCGCGCATCAGCGCCAGCAACTGGCCCAGGCTGCCATGCTCCTGCACGAAGGGGAAGCCGCCGAAGCTCAGGCCCAGGTGGTAGCGCTGGTAGGCCGGATGGGCCGTGCCGTAGCGCCCGGCGAACTCGCCGTCGGGGCCGACGCGGGCAAAGCCCTCGTCGCCCGACTCGAAGGGCATGATGCGCGCGAGCAGGCCCTTGCAGGCCTCGATGTCGAAGGGCCGGCGTGCGCCGCCCGGCGGCGTCGCCGCGAAGGCCTGAGCCGCCGCGGGAGGCTCGATCTCGACCTCGTCGTCCTCGTCCTGCCCGCCGGCCTGTCCGGCATGTGCTGCGTGATCGGCGTCGGCCTCCTCGTCGGGCAGCATGGCGGGCATGGGCCCGCCAGGGTCGGCGCCGTAGGCCCGGGCCTCGCCCTGCTCGTGCTCGGCGCCGTAGTGGCCCTGGGCGTACGGCTCCTCGTGGCCGAGCGCCAGGCCCTGGGCGGCAGGCTCGGGCGCGTACGCGGGGTCGGGCAGGCCGTAGCCGTCGTCGTAGTCGTCGGCCAGCGAGGGCGACAGCGGCGTGTCGCGCGGCGAGGCAGCCTCGTCCCAGCCGGGCTCGCCATCCTCGTCGGCCTCGCCCAGCGCGGCCTCCATGACCGGCATGCGCAGTTCGTCCTCGTTGGCAGCGGCCCAGGCCATGGTGCCTGGATCGCCCGGATCGCCGCCCTCGTCGCCGTCCTGCTCGCCTTCGTCCGCGGCCGCCGCCTGCCCGGGCAGCATGTCCTCGCCCACTTCCTCGGCGTCGTAGGCGGCGGCCTCGGCGACCGCGTCCTCGTCCTCGACAGGGGGCTCGCCCTCGTCGGCGCCGAGGCCGATCTCCTGTGGCGGCTCGGCCTCCAGGTCCTCGCCGACCTCCTCGCCGGCCTGCTCCCAGGCCAGGCCGCTGCTGCCCACGCGCAGCAGGCGCTCGACCGGCGTGCCGAACATCAGGCCCAGGCTCTGGGCCGTGAGGTCGCTCGCGATGCCGACCGAGGGCGCCTCGCGGGCCAGGGACTCGGGCGCATGGGCGTAGACGGCCTGGGTGCCGCCGCGGTCCTCGTAGGCGATCAGGGTGTAGTAGAGCCGGGGGGCCGGCAGCATGGCGTGCAGCACGGCGCGCGGCACCAGGTAGAGGCTGGGCGGCCCGTCGAAGGGCTGCAGGCCCTCGCGCAGGCTGTCGTAGAAGTTGCTGGCGTTGCGCGCGCCGGCCTGTTCGGGCGCGAACAGCGAGCGCTCGCGCGCGATCAGCACCCGATAGCAAGGCCGGCCGCCGGTGTCCACGTTGAAGACCAGGTCGCCCTGGCGGCGCTCCACCGGGTCGTGGACCGGCGTGATGCGTGGCGCGCGGGCGGCGCGCGTCGTTTCGGCCGCAGGGTGCTCGATGGTCAGCATGTCGACTCCTCCCGGACAGGATTCCGACCGCGCGGGTCGGGACGGAGGCTGCTGCGCAAAGCCCGTGCCAAAGGCCAAGTGCTTGATTTCCCGCGTGTTTTTCCGTGCGGCGGGCGGGGGGTTTACAGCGCGCGGTACAGGTGCTGAAACAGCCTGGCCGGGCGGCAGGCCGCGTGCGCGGCGGCGCCTGATACAGGCCTGTTGCAGCCCGGCGCCGCGGCGGCCCTGCCGGCGGCTACCATGCGGGACCGTGCCCGGCCGTCGCGACGGGGCGGCCCCATGCCACCCGAGGAGCCCACGAATGGACCTGAACGCCCTGCAATCCACCTTGCGCGCCTTCGCCGCCGAGCGGGACTGGCAGCCGTTTCATACGCCCAAGAACCTGGCCATGGCGCTGATGGTCGAGGCGGCCGAGCTGGCCGAACTGTTCCAGTGGCTGACGCCCGAGCAGTCGCAGGCCGCGCGGCAGGACCCGGCCTTGCAGGCGCGCATCGCCGAGGAGGCGGCCGATGTGCTGCTCTACCTGTTGCAGTTGGCCGACCACACGGGCCTGGACCTGGAAGACGCCGTGGCCCGCAAGCTGCTCAGGAACGCGGAGAAGTACCCACCGCTGCGCCAGCGCGGCCCCGGCGCCGGCGCCGGGCCGCAGGCATAGCCCCATGGGCGCGTGGACGGGGACGGCCCCGCGAACCTCCCCGGACCTGCCGGCACGAGCTCAGGCTGCGCGGCGCAGTCCCGGGTGCGTCTCCTCGCCCCAGCGCCACAGCCAGGCGCCCGAGAGCAGCATGGCCAGGACGACGAAGCCGAAGGCGGCCTCGATGCGGCCGCCGAGCGCCGCGGCGGCGCCCAGGCCCAGCGCGCCTATGCCGTAGCCGAGGTCGCGCCAGAAGCGGTAGATGCCGATCGCCGAGGCGCGCCAATGCGGCTCGGCGATGTCGGCCACGGCGGCGCTGAGATTGGGGTAGAGCATGGCCATGCCCAGGCCCGTGAGCGCGGCCGCGCCGCTCCACCAGGCCGCGCCGCTGCCCAGCGGCAGCAGGGCCACGCCCAAGGCGCAGAGCCACATGCCTCCGACGTTGAGCCGGTGCCGCCCCAGGCGGTCCGAGAGCGGGCCGGTGAGGAACTGGGCGCCGCCCCAGCTGAAGCCGTAGACGCCGACGATCCAGCCTATGCCGGGCAGGCTCAGGCCGCGCTGGTGCAGGTAGACCGGCCAGAACACCCAGACCAGGGCGTCGACGAACTTCTCGACCAGGCCGGCCTGGCACAGCGCGACGAGGCGCCGGTCGCGCCAGCTCATCAGCGCGAAGACCTCGGCCGTGCCCGGCGCGGCGCCCAGGCCCGCGTGCGGCTCGGACGCGCGGGCGTCGACCTCGGCCCGGGCCCAGGGCAGGGTCTCGGCCACGGCCAGCCAGGCCAGCAGCGTGGCCGCGCCAATGACGATCAGGCCGAACCAGAGCAGGCCCGCGCGCGGGCCCAGGCGCGCCGCGGCATAGCCGGTCACGATGCCCGCGAGCGCGACGCCGAGGTAGCCCGAGAACTCGTTGAGGCCTATGACCAGGCCGCGCTGATCGGCGCGCGTGAGGTCGAGCTTGGCGGTCTGGGTCATGGACCAGGTCAGGCCCTGGTTCACGCCCAGCAGCAGCGTGGCCGCGACGATCCAGGACCAGGAGGGTGCGAAGCGGATCAGCAGCGGGATCGGCAGCGCGACGAGCCAGCCGAGGATCAGCACGCGCCGGCGGCCGATGCGCTCGGCCAGGCGGCCGGCCATGAAGTTCATCGCGCCCTTGACGAAACCGAAGGCGGCGACGAAGGCCACGAGCAGCATGAAGGAGCCGCGCGGCACGCCGAACTCGGACTCGGCCAGGGCCGGCACCACGTTGCGCATCATGCCTATCGTCATGCCCACCAGCAGCACCTGCAGCAGCTGCTGCAGCACCTGGCCGAGGTTGGCGCGCAGGCCGTAGTTCATCAGTTTGGCGCTCCGGCCGGCGCGCCCCGGGGGGCTTGGTCGCGCAGGCTGGCTTCGACGATGCGGGCCATGTCCCGGGGTGGCGGCGGTATGTCGGCTGCCAGCGCGTCGACGCAGGCCTCGGGCGCCATCGAGAGCATGGGGTTGCGGCGCTTGTCTAGGCCGAGGGTGGAGACGGGCTTGCCGGGCAGACCCGCAGCGCAGGCGCTGCCGGCCACCCGTGCGCCGTGGCAGGCGCGCTCGCCGCCATAGGGAGCCTCGTTGAGGATGGGCAGGTTCCTCATGGCGTTTTCTCGGCCTCAGACCTCGACGGGAAGGCCCCGGGCCCGCCATTCGGCCACGCCATCGCTCAGGTGGTAGGCGCGATAGCCCTTTTTGCGCAGCAGCGCGACAGCGTCCTTGGCCATCAGGCAGAACGGGCCGCGGCAGTAGGCGACGACCGGCACGTCCTTCGGCAGCTCGGCCAGGTGCTTGCGCAGCTCGTCCACGGGCAGGGAGCGCGCATGCGGCAGGTGCGCGGCGGCGAACTCTTCCTGCGGGCGGACGTCCAGCACCAGCACCTCGCCGGTCCTGGCCTTTCCGAGCAGCACCTTGCGGTCAAGGCCTTCCAGGTCGTCGCGGTGTTCGACGAGCGACGCCAGGGCGACTTGCAGTTCGACCAGCCGCCGTTCGGCCTGGCTGCGCAGGGTCACCCAGAGGTCGGCGACGCCGGTGTCGGCCAGACGGTACAGCACGTACTTGCCCTCCTTGCGGCCCTCGACGAGCCTGGCCAGCCGCAATTCCTTCAAATGGGCGCTGGCCAGCTTGACGCCGATCCCCGCCTGCGCGGCTAGCAGCTCAACCGTTTTCTCGCCCTGGCACAGCAGCTCGATGAGCTCCAGCCGCTTGGGGCTGGCCACCGCCTTGCCAATGCGGGTGACCTGCTCGTAAAGATTATTCTTCTCGTTTATCATGCTTATATTCTAAAGAATATTTGAATTATATGCCCGTCACCGCACGCAACCCGGCCCGCCGGTGCGTGACCTGCGTCAGCGCAGGCGTGGTGAACTCCATGACCGATCCGATCGGCCTCGACCACGACACCGCGACGCCGCCGCGCAGGCACAGCCTGATGCCGGCATCACGGCCACCTGCTGTTTCTTCGCCGCATCCCTCGCTTTCCGGTTCACGGCACTCGCCTGCCGTGAGGCCATGGTCCGGCCAGGCCACGGCCGGGCGTAAAACGCAGCCTGCTGCCGGGCGGCTCAGGTCCTGACCAGCTTGCCGCGCACCAGCTGGATGTGGTTGCGCAGCGCATACAGCTCGTCGGCGTAGGACAGCGGCACGATCACCTTCTCCACCTGCCGCTCCAGCGTGTCCAGGGCCTCGCCCAGGGCCTGCGGCGTGTCCTCGCCGGCCTCGTGGCGGCCCTCGATCTCGCGCAGCCGGCCGTACCAGCGGAACACGCGCGAGCGGATGCGGAACTCGTACAGCGGCGGCACGATGCGCGACAGCGGCAGCAGGATGGCGACGATCAGGCCCAGCGCCAGCCACATGCGCTCGACCAGGTTGGCCAGCCAGAACGGCAGGTAGCGCTGCAGCAGCGGCAGGCCGCCCTTGACCGTGCGCTCGGCCTCCCTGGCGATCGGGTATTCGCTGTGCGCGAGGTTGGGGAACTCGCGCGCGCGGTTGAACCAGCCGGCCGCGCCGTGCAGGCCCTGGGCGGCCTGGGCGAACAGCTGCAGCAGGGCCGGGTGCGTGTCCTCGCGCGCCAGCAGGGCGGTGGTCGAGGCCACCAGGCGCGCGTCGCGCGGCGGCAGGTCGGCCGCCAGGTCGACCACGCCGCGCGGCAGCAGCACGGGCGTGAGAAAGGGCAGGCGGCGCGCGTAGGCCTCGCTCTGTGCGAAGTCCATCAGGCCCACGCCCGGCGTCTGCAGCAGCATCTGCACCATCAGCGCCTCGGGCGCCGAGGCGAACACCAGCACGTCCAGCCGGCCGGCCAGGAAGTCCACCGTGGCCGGCGTCTGCTCGCGCTGCGAGAGGCGAAGGCTGGCCGGGGGAATGCGGTTGATCTCCAGCAGCTTGGCCATCAGGCTGGGCACGCCGCTGCCCGCCGTGCCGACGTTGACGCGCAGGCCGCGCAGCTGGCCCAGCTGTTCGAGCCGCCCGTTGGGCTGGCGCTGCAGCGCCGCGTCCTTGCGGTAGAACAGCCAGACCGGTTCGACGAACAGGCTGCCCAGCGAGACCAGCGGCTGCTCGTCGTCCCCGGTGTGGGCCTCGCCGCTGCCGCCCTGCACGAAGCCCAGGTCCACCTTGCCCTCGCGCAGCAGCTGCAGGTTGGCCTGCGAGCCCTGGCTTTCCACCAGCACGACCTCGATGCCGTTGGCCGCCAGCGCCTTGGCGTAGCGCTGGCCGAACTCGGCGTAGGCGCTTTGCGCCGGGCCGGTGGCCAGGCGCACGCGGCGCGGCGGCGCCGGGTCCAGCCACCAGTAGGCCAGCACCAGCAGCGCCACGGCCAGGATCGCCAGCGGACCGGCCGAGACCAGCAGGTCGCGCAGCGAGAGCAGGGTGTTGCGCGCGGTGGCGGCGACCTGGCGCGGCTTCATGGCGCGGCCCCCAGGTCGGCCGCGGCCGGCAGCCACAGGCCGCCGATGCGCAGGCCCTGCGCGGCCTGCACGGCGCGCAGCGTGGCGCGCGCCACGGCCTCGGCCGCCATGAAGCCGAGCACGGTCATGCCGGGGCTGCGCCCGGCCAGGCCGGTGGCGAGCGCGAACAGCGTGTCGCCGTCGGACTGGGTGTGGACCGGGTTGATCGCGCGCGCCAGGCCGTCGTGCCCGGCCAGCGCCAGGCGCTGCGCCTGGGCCTTGTCGAGCGGCGCGTCGGTGGCGATCACGCCTATCGTGGTGTTGGTGCCCGCGCGCAGGGCCACCGGCGACTCGCCGCGCAGCAGGGCGAGCCGGGTGTCGCGCAGCGCCAGGCCGTCGGCGCTGCGGGCGCCCGCGACCGGCGTGCCGCGCTCGGGGTCGACCACGTCGCCCAGCGCGTTGCAGGCGACCAGCGCGCCCACGGTCACGCCGTCCAGCGTGACCGAGGCCGTGCCCATGCCGCCCTTCATGGCATGGGCCATGCCGAACATCTTGCCCACCGTGGCGCCGGCGCCGGCGCCCACGCAGCCCTCGGCCGGATGCGCGCGCGAGGCCGCGGCGCAGGCCCGCCAGCCGGCCTGGGCGTCGGGGCGTATGGTGGCGTCGCCCACGGCCAGGTCGAACAGCACGGCGGCCGGCACGATGGGCACGCGCGCCACGCCCACGTCCAGGCCTATGCCGCGTTCGTCGAGCCAGCGCATCACGCCGCCGGCGGCATCCAGGCCGAAGGCGCTGCCGCCCGTCAACAGCACCGCATGCGCGTGCTCGACCAGGTTGCCGGGGGCCAGCAGGTCGGTCTCGCGCGTGCCGGGCGCGGCGCCACGCACGTCCACGCCGGCCACCGCCCCGGCGCGTGCCAAGACCACGCTGCAGCCGGTGGGGCGGCGCGGGTCGGTGTCGTGGCCGACTTCGATGCCGGCGACCTGGGTGATGGCGCCGCAGGCGCTGGGGGAAGGGCGTGCATGCATGCGGCCGATTATGTCGCTGCGGCCTGCACGCGACGGCGCGCCTGCCCTGTCCACTGCTGCAGTCCGTCCAGCATCTCGACCAGGAGCTGCACCGCGCCGACGGACAGGCCCAGCAGCTTTGCGGCATGGGGGGGGCCGCAAAAATCCTCGGTGCTCGCAGGCATGCCGGCAACTTTCATCGGCGCATTCCTCAAACCCGCCTCGCGGAATGATGAAACAATGGATGCACGACGAGGCCCGGCTTGGAGCGGGGGCTGGTGGCTTTCCCGAGGAAAGTCGCCACCTGGTATTCATTTCGCAAAGCAACAAGACCAACAATACCGCATGGACGATACCGCGATCGATTCGGAGTGGGACCCGGCCCGGCCCGCCACGGCATCGCCCGCCGCGGCCGGGGGCTGGCGCCAGCTGGTGCGGAGCCAGGGCATAGACCGGGTGCAGGTCCTGGTCGCACTGGCGGCCTGCCTGGTGTCGATCGCGTTCTGCGCCACGCTCGCGTATTTCGTGGTCGCCAGCCAGCGCTCGGTGACCGAGCGGGTGCGCTTGCAGAACCAGAACCTGGCGCATGCCTTCAAGCTGCACGCGACGGCGGCCTTCGACCTGGTGGACCACACGCTCAAGACCGGGCGCCGCCAGTGGCTGGAGACGGGAGGGCTGCGCGACCAGTGGGCGCTGGGCGAGGCCTTTCCCAACTTCAAGAAGATGATCGTGCAGGTCGCGATCATCGACGCGCATGGGCGGCTCGCCGCCTCGTCGATCGATCCCAGGGTGAACCCGATCTACTTGGGCGACCGCGAGCATTTCAAGGTGCACCTGGGCAGCAGCGAGGACCGACTGTTCGTCGGCAAGCCCCTGATCGGGCGGGTGTCGGGCCGGCCCAGCGTGCAGTTCAGCCGTCCGGTGTTCAAGGATTCGGGCAGATTCGTCGGCGTGGTGGTGGCCAGCGTGGACCCCGGTTTCATCGGCGATTTCTTCACCGGCCTGAGGACCGATGGCGGCGCCAGCTACGGCCTGATCGGCGAGGACGGCGTGCCGCGCGTCTGGGTGGGCTCGCAGCTGATCTCCCTGCAGGAGGTCAAGCGCTCGCCGCTGCTGCGCGTGTCGGGCCAGGGCAAGCTGTCGGGTGCGTTCGAGACGCCGCGCAGCGCGCTACAGGAGGGCAGCAGCTGGCACCTGGAGTCGCTCGATAACGCACCGCTGATCGTTGCCGTCAGCACCGACAGCGCCGTGCTGCTGGGGCAGCTGCGCGCCCTGCACCTGGCGGCCTGGGTGCTGGGCGGGCTGTTCGTCGCCTTCACCGCCGCGGCGGCCTTCCACATGCTGCGCGGCCTGCGGCGCAACAACGACATCGCGCAACAGCTGCACGAGAGCCAGCGCAGGGCCAGTTCGGCCAACGAGATGAAGTCGCGCTTCCTGGCCAGCGTCTCGCACGAGCTGCGCACGCCGCTCAACGGCATCCTGGGCTTCTCGGAGCTGGTCGCCATGTCCACCGACGCGGCGCAGGCAGCCAACTACGGCCAGCTGATCCACAAGAGTGCCCGGCACCTGCACGAGCTGGTCAACACCATGCTGGACCTGGCCAAGATCGAGGCGGGTCGCATGGAGGTCACGCGCAGCCCGTGCGACCCCTGGGACCTCTGCGAGGCGGTGGCCGGCATGCACCGCCAGGCGGCGGAGAAGAAGGGCCTGGCCTTCCGCGTCGACTATGCACCGGACCTGCCGGCCGAGATCCACACCGACCGCATCAAGCTGATGCATATCCTCAGCAACCTGCTGCACAACGCGGTCAAGTTCACGCTCGAGGGCCGGGTCGGCCTGGAGGTCGGCCTGCAGGACGAGGGCTGGCTGTTCCGCGTCGTCGACACCGGCGTGGGCATGACGCCCGAGCAGATGGCGGGGCTGTTCGACCGCTTCCGCCACTCGGAATTCCACATGGTGGCGGTAGCCTGGGAGCAGGGCAGCGGCCTGGGCATGGCGCTGTGCAAGGAGCTGGTCGAGCTGCTGGGCGGCCGCATCGCGGTGCGCTCGGTCCCGGCCCAGGGCACCACGGTCGAGGTGTTCCTGCCCGTGCGCTGAGCGCGGTTTCCCCGCCGCCACCCGTCACGCGCGTGACAGGTCCAGGCTCCCGGTCCGGGGCCAGGCCGGCTAGCATCCGCCTCGGTTCTGCAAAGCCCCGAGGAGATGCTTTCATGCGCGCGCACCACCGGTTCTGGCCGAAACGCCTGCCCCATGCCCTCACGCCCTGCGCCACGTCGCTGTGGGACAACCTGGCGGTCAGCGCCAGGCGCTACCCGGACAAGGCGGCGCTGGTCTTTTTCGGCCGGGTGTGGACCTATGCCGAGCTGCTGCAGCAGGCCGAGCGGCTGGCCGCGCGCCTGGTGGCGCTGGGCGTGCGCCGGGGCGACCGCGTGCTGCTGAACATGCAGAACTGCCCCCAGCTGGTGATCGCGCATTTCGCCATCCTGCGCGCCGACGCCGTGGTGGTGCCGGTGAACCCGATGAACCGGGCCGAGGAGCTCAAGCATTGCATCAGCGACCCCGACGCCCGGGTCGCCATCACCACCGGCGACCTGGCGGCCGAGCTTGCGCGCGCGAGCGACGCGCTGACGCCCGCCGGGCGCCTGGCGCAGCTGATCGTGACCCAGTTCGGCGACGTCATGGACGGGCAGGCCGCGGGCGAGGACGCGCCGCCCGCGGCCTGGGCCGAATGGCTGGGCCAGCGGCATGCGCTGCCCAGCCTGGACGGTGGGCAGGTGCTGGCCTGGACCGAGGCCCTGGCCGAGGCGCTGCCGCTGCCCGCGGCCAGCGCCGGGCCGGCCGACCTGGCCGTCCTGCCCTATACCAGCGGCACCACCGGACTGCCCAAGGGCTGCATGCACAGCCATGCCACGCTGATGCACAACGCCATCGCGAGCGCGGTCTGGGCCAACGGCACAGCCGAGAACGTGACGCTGGCAGTGGTGCCCATGTTCCACATCACCGGCATGGTGGCGCTGATGCACGCCAGCATCTACCTGGGCGCCACCCTGGTCCTGATGCCGCGCTGGGACCGCGAGCTGGCCGGGCGCCTGATCTCGCGCTGGCGCGTGACCCACTGGACCAACATCCCGACCATGGTGATAGACCTGCTGGCCAGCCCGCATCTCGAACAGTACGAGCTGTCCAGCCTGGTCCACATCGGCGGCGGCGGGGCGGCCATGCCGCAGGCCGTGGCCCAGCGCCTGCTCGAGCAGTTCGGCCTGCGCTACGTCGAGGGCTACGGCCTGACCGAAACCGCCGCGCCCTCGCACATGAACCCGCCCGACGCGCCCAAGCAGCAATGCCTGGGCATCCCGTTTCTGAGCACCGACGCGCGCGTGATCGACCCGGACACGCTGAAGGAGCTGCCGGTGGGCGAATCGGGCGAGATCGTCATCAGCGGCCCCGAGGTCTTCCTGGGTTACTGGAAGCGCCCCGAGGCCACGGACCAGGCCTTCATCGAACTCGAGGGCAAGCGTTTTTTTCGCTCCGGCGACATGGGGCGGGTGGACGAGGACGGCTACTTCTTCATGACCGACCGCCTGAAGCGCATGATCAATGCGAGCGGCTTCAAGGTCTGGCCGGCCGAGGTCGAGGCGCTGATGTTCCGTCATCCGGCGATCCAGGAAGCCTGCGTGATCGCCACCCGCGATACCTACCGCGGCGAATCGGTCAAGGCCGTGGTCGTACTGCGCCCCGGCCACCGCGGCCGGCTCGGTGAGCAGGAACTCATCGCCTGGTGCCGCGAGCACATGGCGGTCTACAAGGCACCGCGCGTGGTGCAGTTCGTCGATGCCCTGCCAAAGAGCGGCAGCGGCAAGGTGATGTGGCGCGCGCTGCAGGAAGCCGAGGACGCCTGAGGATCTCAGCCAGCCGGTTCGGTGCGCCCTATGTACTGCGCCGAGGTCACGCCCATGGACACGTAGATGCTGGTCAGGCCCTCCATGCCCACCTCGGCCGGCTCCACCCATTCGGCCGGCACGTAGATCAGGCCGCCGCCGACCGGCACCGGCGCCGTGGGCACCAGCACGCCGTGGCAGGCCCGCCCGCCGATCTGCACCGGCTCGGGCGTGGACAGCAGGCCCAGCACCACGGTGCCGGCGGCGTCGCGTCCGCCGAAATGCAGCCACACCGGGCTCATCGACTTCAAGCCTTCCTGCTGCGGCTTGGCGAACAGGGCCACCAGCTTGCGCAGCACGTCGTAGACCGTGCGCACCACGGGGATGCGATGCATCAGCGCGTTGACCAGGCGCGCCAGGCCGCGCTGCAGGCCGGTCTCGACCAGCAGGCCGAAGCCGTAGAGGCTGAGCATCAAGAGCAGCATGCCGATCAGATAGCCGGCGACCCGCGATTCGGTCACGCCCAGGCCGATGCGGGTCAGGAACAGGCCGAACAGGCTTTCGGGGCCGAACCAGGCCGACAGGAACTGCAGGGTCCAGACCAGCAGCAGCACGGTGGCCGCCAGCGGCAGCACGGCCAGCAGGCCGGTGATCCAGGTCCGCAAAGGGTGTTGAGGCTTGAACATGGCCCCAAGCTTAGCCGCTCCGCATGAGCGCCGGCCGGCGCCCGGGGCGCGGCTGCGCGATCGCCGGCGTCCATCCATGCCTGCTCAGGCTCGGCCCGGGCTCAAAGCGTGTGACTTTTGCCACGATTCCGCCGGATTTCCTGCGTTCCGATACGTTCTGTTGCAGATTTCACCGGAGCCCGCAACCGATTGCGCCAGCGCTTGTTACAAACTGAGCCTGTCGAAGTCTGACAACGAAAGGAAGTTCCCATGTTCGCCTCACCTCGTCTCGTGGCCGCCGCCCTGCTGGCGCTGGCCGGCATCGGCAGCGCCTCGGCCGCCGACACCTACATCAGCGCCACGGTGGAGGGGGTGCTCGCGCCCGGCGTCTACGGCCGCATCGACCTGGGCAATGCGCCGCCGCCGCCGGTGCTCTATGCCCAGCCCATGATCATTGCGCGGCCGGTGGTCGGCGTGCCCCAGCGGCCGCTCTACCTCTACGTGCCGCCCGGCCATGCCAAGAACTGGGCCAAGCACTGCAGCAAGTACAACGCCTGCGCCCAGCCCGTGTATTTCGTCAACGTCGACAGCCGCGGCAAGTACGTGCGCGGCGGCCGGGGGGGCAATGACCGCGGACCGCGCGAATCGCATGGCTTCGAGCGCGACGACGGCCGCCACCACGGCCAGGACCGCGATGGGGACCATGGCCATGGCAAGGGTCATGGCAAGGGCCACGGAAAGGGCAAGGACAAGGATTGAGCCGGCCGCGCCGGGCGGCTTCAGGGCTCGAGGTACAGCTTGTCCGACCAGGTCGCCAACCACTCGGGCCAAGAACACGCAGGCCGCGCGCTCATGCCGGCTCGGCCGCCTGATCCGAGCAGCTGGCGCCGCCGCAGCCGTGGATCATCTCCTGCGGCAAAGCCAGGGGGTTCAGCATCTCGCCGGTCTCGGGGTCGTAGCCCGCGCGGCGCAGGTGCAGCGCCAGCGCCGCGTCCATCGACTGGGCGTGCTGCGGAAACCAGATCGCGAGCTCCTGCGCCATCTGCCGCACCAGGGCCAGATCGCCGGCCTCGCCGCGTGCCAGGCCCTCGCGCATCACCTGCAGCACCACCTTGTGCTGCACGCTGTGGCAGTTGGACGAGGCGAAGCGGGTCTGCTGCATCCACTGGTCCTCGCGGCCGAAATGCGCGTCGGTGTGCTCGACCAGGCTGCGCCAATGCGCCAGCAGCCCCTCGTCCGGGGCGGCCTCCACCTGCGCCAGCAGGTCGACGAACTCGCGGTGCGTCTCGTCCATCGCCGGCAGCTCCAGCGCCAGTGCGTCGGACCATTCAAGTTGGGGCATTTCCAGTCTCCGTCAGGGTGAGGCCGGAGCTTAGCCAGCCAAGCGTCCCGCGTTCTTGATCCAGGTCAGGCCCTGGCGCAATGGCCGCGCGCGCCGACGCGCTATGCTTGGCACCCCGTCACCCCAAGCTTGCAAACCGCCATGGCCGAACCCCTGCTGCCGCCTCCGCTCACGCCGCCCACACGCCTCGGGGCGCAACTGCGCGAGCAGGGCTTCGCCGTGCTGCCGGCCAGCGACGTGGCCGCCCTGGCCGGCGTGGCCCTGGACGAGCTGCTGGCCCTGGGCGAGGACTGGGCGCTGCTGCCGCCCGACCTGTACCTCAAGGACGGCGGGCGCTACCGGCGCCGCCGCCATGCCTGCTTCGTGGTCGAGGACGACCGCATCACCACCACCCCGCACCGTGCGCACTGGCAGCCGCTGGCCTACAACGCCTTGCACGGCGGCATGCAGCGCTGGTTCGAGCCCATGCTGGCCTCGACCATAGGCCAGCCGGCCTGGCTGCAGCTGATCGGCTGGCTGGCCCAGCTGGCATCGGGCCTGCGCGGCGCGCAGCCCTGGTTCGTCGAGGCCCACCAGTTCCGCATCGACACCACCGACGGCATAGGCCGGCCCACGCCCGAAGGCGCGCACCGCGACGGCGTCGACCTGGTCGCGGTGTTCCTGGTCTCGCGCGAGGGCATCAAGGGCGGCGAGACCCGGGTGTTCGACGCACAGGGGCCGCAGGGGCAGCGCTTCACGCTGACCGAGCCCTGGTCGCTGCTGCTGCTCGACGACGTCCGCGTGATCCACGAGTCCACGCCTATCCAGCCGCTGGGCGCCGAGGTCGGCCACCGCGACACCCTGGTCGTGACCCTGCGCGCCGGGGGCTTCCAGGATGAAGCGGCCTGATCCGGGCCGGTTGACGCTGGCCGGCTCCGGCAGGACACTGCGCTATGTTTGACTGACAGGAGTCCGATCATGTTCAAGCACATCCTGGTTCCCGTGGACGGTTCCCCCACCTCGATGCAGGCGGTGGCCAAGGCCGCCGGCCTGGCCAAGGCCTTCGGCAGCGCTCTGACGGCGATCTACGTGATCGACCCCTATCCCTTCACCGGGGTGGGCACCGACTTCGCCTACGGCCAGGCGCAGTACCTGAACGCAGCCACGGCCGAGGCCAACGATGCCATCAAGGCCGCGCGCGAGCAGCTCGAATCCGACGGGCTGGCGGTGCAGACGCGGGTGGTCGAGTCGCACACCGCCTGGCGCGGCATCCTCGAGACCGCCACGGCCATTGGTGCCGACCTGGTGGTAATGGGCTCGCACGGCCGCCGAGGCCTGGAAAAGCTGGTGCTGGGCAGCGTGGCCCAGCGCGTGCTGGCCCATGCCACGCTGCCGGTGCTGGTGGTGCGCGACTGAGCTCGCGCCGGCCGGCCCCCAAGGCCCATTGAAAACGACAACGGCTCCCTGGGGAGCCGTTGTGCTGTGCGGCTGGCGCGGCGCGGCCGCACAGCGCCGGAAGTCGCTTACTCGATCTGCACGCCCGAGGTCTGGACGATGCCCTTCCACTTGAGGTAGTCGCTCTTGAGCAGGCTGGAGAACTGTTCGGGTGTCATGGCGCGCGGCTCGGCGCCCTGGGCATGGATCGCGGCCTTGACATCGGGCTGGGCCAGCAGCTTGTTGACCTCGGCGTTGACCGTGACGACGATGTCCTTGGGCGTGCCGGCCGGCATGAACAGGCCGTACCAGGTGCTGACGTCGAAGTCCTTGTAGCCCGACTCGGCGACCGTGGGCACCTCGGGCAGCGAGCTGCTGCGGCGCGCCGAGGTCACGGCCAGGGCGCGCAGCTTGCCGGACTTGATCTGCCCCAGCGCCGAGGGCACCGAGGACACCAGCAGGTCGATGTTGCCGGCCAGCGCGTCCATCATCGCCGGGTTCGAGCCCTTGTAGGGCACGTGGCGGATCTTGACCTTGGCGGCCTTCTCGAACAGGTCGCCGGCCAGGTGGATGGTGGTGCCGTTGCCGGGCGAGCCGTAGGTGAGGGTGTCGGGCGCCGCGCGCGCCGCGCTCACCACGTCGGCCAGGGTCTTGAAGCGCGAGTTGGCGTGGGTGGCGATGACCACCGGCGTGTGGGCCACATGGGCCACGGCTACCAGGTCGCGCGTCGGCTCGTAGCTGATGTTCTTGTACAGCCAGGGCGCGACGACCAGGTTGTCCTTCTGGCCCATCACCATCTCGTAGCCGGTCGGCGCCGCCTTGACGGCCTCGGCGATGCCTATGGTGCCGCCCGCGCCGGCGCGGTTGTCGGCCACCACGGTCCATTTGTTCACCTCGGTCAGCTTGCTGGCGACCAGGCGCGAGAGGATGTCGGTGCCGCCGCCGGGCGGGAAGGGCACGATGAGGCGGATCGGCTTGGCGGGATAGGCCTGGGCCTGGGCCGCAAAGGCGGCCAGGGCCAGGGTCAAGAAGGCGAGCAGTTTGCGGATCATGGGGGCTTCAGAAGAAACGGAAGGCCCCCATTCTAGGCAGCGCCCTCAGACCCGCTCGAAGATCGCCGCGATGCCCTGGCCGCCGCCTATGCACATGGTCACCAGCGCATAGCGGCCCTGGATGCGATTGAGCTCGTGCAGGGCCTTCACCGTGATCAACGCACCGGTGGCGCCTATCGGGTGGCCCAGCGAGATGCCCGAGCCGTTGGGGTTGACCTTGGCCGGGTCCAGCCCCAAGTCCTTGGTCACCGCGCAGGCCTGGGCCGCGAAGGCCTCGTTGGCCTCCACCACGTCCAGGTCGTTCACCGTCAGGCCCGCCTTCTTGAGCGCCAGCTGCGTCGCCGGCACCGGGCCTATGCCCATGTACTTGGGGTCCACGCCCGCATGCGCGTAGGCCACCAGGCGCGCCATGGGCGCCAGGCCGCGCGCCTTGGCCGTGCCGGCTTCCATCAGCACCACGGCCGCCGCCGCGTCGTTGATGCCCGAGGCGTTGCCCGCCGTCACCGTGCCGTTCTCCTTGAGGAACACCGGCTTGAGCTTGGCCATGTCCTCCAGCGTCGCGTCGGTGCGGAAATGCTCGTCGGTCGCGTAGGCCACCTCGCCCTTGCGGCTCTTGAGCATCACCGGCACGATCTGCTCCTTGAAGTAGCCGGCTTCCGTGGCCTTCTGGGCGCGGTTGTGGCTCTGCACGGCCAGCCGGTCCTGGTCCTCGCGGGTGATGCCCCACTTGGCCGCGATGTTCTCGGCCGTCACGCCCATGTGGATGTTGTGGAAGGGGTCGTGCAGGGCACCCACCATCATGTCCACCATCTTGGTGTCGCCCATGCGCGCGCCAAAGCGCGTGGACAGGCTGGCGTAGGGGGCGCGGCTCATGCATTCGGCGCCGGCGCCGATCGCGACCTCGCAGTCGCCCAGCAGGATGGCCTGGCTGGCCGAGACAATGGCCTGCAGGCCAGAGCCGCACAGGCGGTTGACGTTGAAGGCCGGCGTGCCTTGGTCGCAGCCGCCCTCGATGGCGGCCACGCGCGAGAGGTACATGTCGCGCGGCTCGGTGTTGACCACATGGCCGAAGGCCACATGGCCCACGTCCTGGCCGGCCACGCCGGCGCGCGCCAGCGATTCCTTGACCACCAGGGCGCCGAGCTGGGTGGGGGGCTGGTCCTTGAGGCTGCCGCCAAAGGTTCCGATGGCGGTGCGCACGGCGCTGACGACGACGACTTCACGGGTCATGGGATGTCTCCTGAAAACAGATAGGAAAAGCGGTGGGCCGGCGCGCCGCAGGCGCTGCACGGGCGATTTGACACGGTTCAGTATGGCACGACAGAATTGCCCGGGGGCTGACCTGCTGTCAACCCGGTTACAGGAGCTGTCGCCATGTACAAGCATCTTCTCTTGCCGACCGACGGGTCCGAGACCTCGCTGAGCGCGGTGCGCCAGGGGGTGGCGCTGGCGCAGTCCCTGGGCGCCGAGGTCACCGTCATGACCGTGATCGAGCGTTTCCCCAGCGGCATCACGGACAGCGCCCATGTGCCCGAGGAAACCGTGCGCCAGGACTCGGCGCGCGAGGCCGCGCTGGTCCGGCTGGAGGCTGCGGAGAAGCTGGCCCAGCAGGCCGGCGTGCGCTGCCACCGCATCCTGTCCAGCGAGCACCCCATTCATCAGGGCATCCTGGAGGCCGCCCACACGGCCGGGGCCGACCTGATCGTCATGGGCACGCATGGCATGGGCGCGGTCGAGCGCTTGCTGATCGGCAGCCAGACCCAGCGCGTGCTCGCCCACACCAAGCTACCGGTGCTGGCCCTGCATTGAGCCGGCTGCGCGGGCCGTCGGTGGGCGTACTCAGGTCGGCGCCGGGCCGCCCCAAGCCGACCTGGGCCCCCTCGGGGCCGGGTCGAAGCGTGATGCCTCGGAACGTGCATAGCGCAGGCCCGGCATGGGCTCGCTACGCTGCACAGCTGCGCGCACGGACGCTGCGCGAGCCCAGCGCAGCACGCGAAGCGGTAAGCGTGGGGGCATGTCTTCAGTCGCGCACGTCGGCCACCGGTTCGGCGCCGAAATCCGGGCGCGCCAGGTAGGCCAGCACGCGTGCGGCGGCTTCGGAGGGGCTGCTGAGCTGGCCGGCCGCCTTGAGTCCGGTGAAGCGGTCCCGGTCCGGGAAGGCGGCGGGGTCGGCGCCGCGCAGCTGCACCTGCATGTCGGTGTCGATCACGCCGGGCGCCAGGGAGCATACGCGCGCGCCATGGGGCTTGAGCGCCTCCTCCAGCGCCAGGCAGCGCGTGAAATGGTCCAGGCCAGCCTTGGCCGCGCAGTAGCCGGCCTGCGAGGCCATGGGGCGGCGGCCCAGGCCCGAAGAGACGTTGAGCAGCTTGCGCGTGCCGGCCCAGTGTTCGGTGGCGTGCAGGAAGGCGGCGGCCAGCAGCATGGGCGCTTCCAGGCCCACGCGCAGGGCGCCCGCCAGCGCCCCCGGGTCGGCCTCGCTGAGCGGGGCGATGCGCGCAATGACGCCGGCGTTGTTGATCAGCGTGGCGGTGGCGAAGCGCTGCGCTGGCTGCTCGGCCAGCCATTGCGACAGGCTCTCGGCGGCTGCGGCGCCCTCGGCCAGGTCCTGCGACCACTGGATCAGCGGAGCGCCGCGCCGCTGCGCCTCCTGCGCCAGCTCCTCGCTGAGCTGGCGCGACAGGCACAGCAGGGTGCGCTCGGGCTGCAACAGCTGCCGCGCCATGGCGAGCCCCAGGCCGCGCGAGGCGCCGGTGAGTATGGTGAGATGGGCGTTCATGGGCCCATCGTAGCGCGGCCCCGGCCGCGTCGTTCAGGCCGCGACCACAATGGGGAACAAGGCCCTGAGCCCATCCGCGCCGGGTGTGAACGGCACGGTGAGCGCGGCGCGCCCCGCCTCGTCGAGCCGGCGCCACAGCAGGTCGCGCGCGTTGCCGGCTTCGCCCGCGACGTAGACCTGGGTGGTCAGCAGCTCGCGCGGGCCCAGCCTGACCTTGAGGTGGATGTGAGGCGTGCGCCCGCTGTAGGGCGCGGGCCGCAGGGTGCGAAAGCGGTAGCGGCCCTGGTCATCCACCGTGACGCGGCCAAAGCCCTGGAAGGCCGGGTCGGCGCGGCCGCCGTCCCCGGGATGGTGGTAATGGCCGGCCTGGTCGCATTGCCAGATCTCGACCTGGGCGCCGCGCACCGGCCGGCCCTCGGGGTCGCTCACCTGGCCTTCGAGCCAGGCCGGCTGGCCGAGGCGGTAGTTCCGCACGCCGTTGCGCAGCAGGTCGTAATCGCTGTCCTCGGGCATTGCCACGGGGTAGAACGGTCCCTCGGTCTGCGCGGGGGTGAGCGGCCGTCCGCCCTGCGCCTGCGCTGCTGGCCAGACCCAGGGGGCGGCGAGCAAGGCGGCCGAGACCTGGCGACGGCGGATCGGGTGGCGGGTAGAGGGCATGGCGCGATCTCCAAAAGCTCCAAGGGTCAGAGGCGCCGGCGGCGGGCCAAGTTCCGTCGCCTGGGGCTCAGAACGGGGCCGGGCTGCTGAAATCGCAGGCCTGTCCCGTTGCCGGGTGGGGCAGGCGCAGCGCGCAGGCGTGCAGCAGCAGGCGGTCGGCACGCGCCCGCACTTCCGGTGGCGCGTAGAGCGCGTCGCCCAGGATGGGGTGGCCCATGCACTGCAGGTGCACGCGCAGCTGGTGCGAGCGGCCGGTGACCGGCTCCAGCGCCACGCGGGTGGTGCCACCGGCCCGGTCCTGGGCCAGGACGCGCCAGCGCGTGAGGCTGGGCTTGCCGCGCCCAGGGTCGACGATGCTGCGCGGCCGGTTGGGCCAGTCGAGGATCAGCGGCAGGGCTATCTCGCCCCAGCCGTCCGCGCTCTCGGGCGCGGCCAGCAGGCCCTGGACCACTGCCTCGTAGCGCTTGTGCACGGCGCGCGCGGCGAAGGCCATGCTCAGGCTGCGCTGGGCCTCGGCGCCGCGCGCCATCGCCAGCAGGCCCGAGGTCGCCATGTCCAGCCGGTGCACCACCAGGGCGTCGGGCCACAGCGCTTGGGCGCGGGCGCTCAGGCAGTCCTGCTTGTCGGCGCCGCGCCCCGGCACGGCCAGCAGGCCGGCGGGCTTGTCCAGCACCAGCAGCTGCTCGTCGGCATGGACCAGCGGGACCTCGGTCGGCAGCGGCACGCTGTTCCTCAGGCCTCGAGCAGGCCGGCCAGCCGCTCGGCGTCCAGGCTGCGCGCCGCGCCGAAGCCGGCCACCTGGCGTGCGCCGCTCAGCGCCACCAGCACGAAGCTGAAGTCGCCGAGCTGGGTCATGGGCTCGGCCTCGGGAAAGCGTGCCAGGTAGGCCGTGCGCGCCGCTTCCCAGTCGGCGCTGCCGGGTTCGGGCAGCCGGGCCAGGCCCTCGAGCGTGACGCGGGGCAGGGCGTGCACCGGCTCGCCCTCGGCCTCGGGCGCCGCGACCAGCAGCGAAACCCGCGGCTGGGCGAGCAGGTTGCGGGTATGGCCGGCCAGGCTGCTGACATGCAGCACCAGGCTGCCTGCCCCGGGCAGCAGGGCGTAGGGCACCATGGAGACGCTGGGCCGGTCGGGCGCCGCGGCCTGCAGGGTGCTCAGGGCGGCGGTGCGGCGGCTGGCGAGCAGCGCGCGCAAGGCCTGGTCCAGGCGGGATTCGGCGGACGGTTCGGGAGCTTGGGCGGGCATGGCGCCATTCTGGCACCGCCCTGTCGGCCCCGGCGCCGGCCGGGGGCTGGATGCCGCGCCCGATTTGTGTCAAGCTGGCCCCATGACGAGGGGGACCGCATGAAAAAGACCGCTGTGGACCTGCGCTGGCTGCTGGTGGGGGCGGGCTTGGCGCTGGCCGGCTGCACGCCGCTGCTGCCCAAGGCCAGCAGCGTGGCCGCATCGACTTTCGACAGCTACGAGTCGGCACGCGAGGCGCTGGAGAAGGTCGTCCCTTACAGGACCACCTTCGACGAGCTCAAGGCCCTGGGCTTCGACCCGCAGGCCAGCGCCAACGTCACGGTGATCCCCTATCCCGAGGTGGTCACGCGGCTGGCGCCGCACCCGGGTGTGCCGCTGGAGCAACTGGAGCCCGGCGTGCGCGACTGCATCCTGGCGCAGACCCTGTGCCGCGCCTACGTGTTCCGCTATGGCCAGCAGCGCCGGGTGCGCGAGGGCGGCTTCTGGTCGGACTTCTTCAACTTCGACCGCCAGGTCTCGATCACCGGCTGGCGCTTCGAGGGCCTGGTGGTGGTGCGCAACGGCGTGGTGCTGCTGCGCAGCATAGGCGGCGAGCCGCGCACCGACCGCGTCGACCGCCAGCACAACCCCCTGGGGCCGTTGCAGCCGGCCGGCGAGGCGGCGGGGCCCTGGCTGCTGCGCTAGCGGCCGGTCCTGGCCCGCACGCGGTTGACCTCGAACTCGCTGACTTCCCCCGCCTGGTTGCCCCAGTTGGTGCGCAGATGGGTCAGCACGGCCGCCACGTCGCGGTCGTCCAGTTGCAGCACGAAGGGCGGCATGCCGTAGGGGCGGGGGTTGCCCGCGGTCGCGGGCGGGAAGCCGCCGTACAGCACCATCTGGACCAGGTTGGTGGCATGCGGCAGGTTCACCGCGCGGTTGCCGGCCAGGGCCGGATAGGCGCCGGCCACGCCCTGGCCGCGCTCGCCGTGGCATTGCACGCAATGCCGCTCGTAGAGCTTGGCGCCGCGCGCCGCGACCTGGGCGTCGGGGGCGGCGCGCGGCGCCGGGTTCCCGGCCGGGGCGGCCGGCGGCAGGGCCTTGAGGTACTGGGCCATGGCGCCCAGGTCGGCCTCGTTCAGGTACTGGGTGCTGTGCAGTACCACCTCGGACATGGGGCCGCTGACGCTGCGGCGCGGCGTGTGGCCGGTCTTGAGCAGGCGCACGATGTCGGCCAGCGGCCAGTCGGCCACGCCGGCCTCGCTCGCCGAGTTCAGTGCCGGCGCGTACCAGCTCTGCACCGGGATCAGCCCCCCCGACAGGTCCAGCGGGTCGCCGCTGGCGCCCAGCACGTTGCGCGCGCTGTGGCAGGCCGAGCAATGGCCGAGGCCACCGACCAGGTAGGCGCCGCGGTTCCATTCCGGCGACTGGGCCGGGTCAGGCCGGTAGGTCGCGGGGCGGAAGTAGAGCGCGCGCCAGACCGCCAGGGCGGCCTGGGTGCTGAAGGGCCAGCTCAGCCGGTGCGCCGGCGCGGCCTGGCGCACCGGGGGCAGGCTTTGCAGGTAGGCGAACAGGGCGTCGGCGTCTTCGCGCGCGACCTGGGTGGTGCTGGTGTAGGGGAAGGCCGGGTAGAGCAGGCGGCCGTCCATGGAGCGGCCATGGTGCAGGGCGCGCCAGAAATGCGCCGCCGTCCAGCGGCCCAGGCCGGTCTCGGGGTCGGGCGTAAGGTTGCCCGCGTAGACCGTGCCGAAGGGCGTCTCTATGCCGCGTCCACCGGCGTAGGGCGCGCCGCCGCGCGCCGTGTGGCAGGCCATGCAATTGCCCGCCCGCGCCAGGTAGGCGCCGCGCGCCACCAGCTCGGGCGTGGACTTCGCGGGGGCGGCGGCGAGGTCGACGCCGTCCTGGTAGTTGTGCTGCCAGACCCAGGCTGCCGCGGCCAGCGCCAGGACCAGCAGGCCCAGCAGAAACAGGCGTGCCCTTTTCATCGCGGCCCCACCTGCAGCTGGGCGCTGCCGCAAGCCAGGTTGGGCGCGCCGGCGGGCACCGGCGGCGGCGCGGGCGCGGGATGGGTGTCGGCCGGCAGGGCCTGCGTGGCCAGCCAGCTGGTCACGGCAACCACGTCCTCGGGCCGCATGCGCTCGACGATCTGGGCCATGCAGTCCGGGGCATGGGCGCGGCGCTGGCCGGTGCGCCAGGCGCCGAGCTGGGCGTTCAGGTAGTCCTGCGGCAGGCCCAGCAGCCCGGGCACGCCGGGCGCCACGCCGGTCAGGGCCTGGCCGTGGCACTGGACACAGGCCGGCAGGCCGCGCGCCGCGTCGCCCTGGCGCACCAGCGCCTGGCCGCGCTGCAGCAGCTCGGGCGACACGCGCGGCGGGCGGGCCGAGGGCGGCGGGTAGGGCAGCTCGAGGGCGGCGAAGTACTGGGCCATCTCGGCCATGTAGGCGTCGGACAGCGGGTCGAGCAGGCGGATCATCAGGCTGTAGTGACGCCGGCCCTCGCGGAAGTTGAGCAGCTGGTTGTAGAGGTAGCCGGCCGGCTTGCCCGCCAGGCGCGGGTAATAGCCGTCCGGGCCGGCGCGGCCCTGGGCGCCATGGCAGGCGGTGCAGGCCAGGGTGCGCTGGGCCATGGAGTCTTCGAAGCTCGGCGCCGACAGGGCCGGGCCGCAGAGGCTGGCGGCAGCCGCCAGGGCCAGGACGGCCAGCCGGCGCAGCGGGGGGCGTAGGGGATGTCTCACGATGTCCGCATGATGCCCCAGCCGGGGCCGGGATGAAAGCATCAGCTGCGCACCGGAAAACCATATCAGATGCACAATTCGTGCAGTTAATGAGATCAGATGGCGATGCCACCCAAAGCATGAAGCGCTACGAGACCTTGGCCGAGCTGCTGGCCACCGACATCCGCGCGGGTCGCCTGGCGCCCGGTGCGCGCCTGCCCTCGGTGCGCCAGCTCCAGACCCAGCATGGCCTCAGCGCCTCCACCGTGTTCCAGGCCTACTACCGCCTCGAGGAGAAAGGCCTGGTGCGGGCGCGCGAGCGCTCGGGCTATTACGTGGCGGGACCGGCCACGCCCGGCCTGGCCGAGCCCGGCCGCGGCGCCGCGCCGCGCGCGCCGGCCAGGGTCGACGTCAGCTCCCTGGTGTTCCATGTGCTGGGTGCGGCCCAGGACACGCAGATCGTGCCGCTGGGCTCGGCCTTCGCCTCGGCCGAGCTGTTTCCGCTGCAGCGCCTGGGCCAGTCGCTGTCGCGCGGCGCCAGGCGCATGCAGCCGCGCGACACCCTGGTCGACCTGCCGCAGGGCCAGCCTGCGCTGCGCCAGCAGATCGCGCAGCGCTACCTGGGCCTGGGCATGGCGCCGCCGCCCGAGGGCGTGATCGTGACCAACGGCGCGCTCGAGGCGCTCAACCTCTGCCTGAGCGCGGTGGCGCGGCCAGGCGACCTGGTGGCCGTCGAGTCGCCGGGCTTCTACGCCGCGCTGCAGGCCCTGGAGCGGCTGGGCATGCGCGCGCTCGAGATCCCGGTCGATTCCAAGCAGGGCGTCGACCTGGGCCGGCTGTCCGACGCGCTGGAGCGCCATCCGGTCAAGGCCTGCTGGTTCATGACCAGCTTCCAGAACCCCATGGGCGCCAGCATGGACGAGGCGCGCAAGCGCGAATTGGTCGAGCTGCTGGCGCGCCACCAGGTGCCGCTGATCGAGGATGACGTCTACGGCGAGCTCTACTTCGGCCCGCGCGCGCCGCTGCCGGCCAAGGCCTTCGACCGCCAGGGCCTGGTCATGCACTGCAGTTCGTTCTCCAAGACGCTGGCGCCGGGCTACCGCGTGGGCTGGGTGGCGCCGGGCCGCTTTGCCGAGGCCATAGAGCGGCTCAAGCTGACGACCACGCTGTCGGCCAGCGTGCCGGCCCAGGTGGCGCTGGCCGACTACCTGCAGCACGGCGGCTACGACCGCCACCTGCGCCGCCTGCGCCACGCGCTGGAGGGCCAGCAGGCCAGCCTGAGGCAGGCGCTGGCGCGCCATTTCCCGCCGGGCCTGCGCGTGTCGCGGCCCGCGGGCGGCTACTTCCTGTGGGTGGAGCTGGCGCCCGGCCTGGACACCCTGGCCCTGTTCGAGCGCGCGCTGGCCGAGGGCATCAGCCTGGCGCCGGGGCCGATGTTCTCTGCGCGGCGTGCCTGGCGCCACTGCGTGCGGCTCAACTACGGCCACCCCTGGAGCGCAGCGCTGGAGGACGCGGTGGCCCGCCTGGGCCAGCTGGTGGCCGAGCTCACGCCGAGCGGCTGAGCCGCCCCGGCTTCAGGGCTCGCCCAGGGAGACGCCGATCTGCCGCGCCGCGACCAGCAGCGGATGGTCCAGCGGCACGCGGCGGTTGCGCGCGGCCACGCGGTCCAGCGGCAGGCTGGACAGCAGGCCGCCCTGCAGCGTGACCATGCGGTTGAACTCGCCGCGCGCCACCAGCTGCGCGGCCTGGTTGCCGAACTGCGTGGCCAGCACGCGGTCGAAGGGCGTGGGCCGGCCGCCGCGCTGCACATGGCCGAGCACGGTGGCGCGCACCTCGCTGGCCAGCCGCGGCTGCAGCCATTCGCGCAGCACATGGCCCACGCCGCCCAGGCGCACCGGTTCGGCGCGCTCGGGGCTGAGCCCGGCGATGGTCAGCTGGCCGCCGCGCGGCTTGGCGCCTTCGCCTATGCAGATCACGGTGAAATGCTGGCGCTGCTCGCGATCGCGGCAAAAGGCCAGCACGGCCTCGGGCTCGTAGTCGATCTCGGGCAGCAGGATCACGTCGGCCGCGCCGGCCACGCCGGCCTCCAGCGCGATCCAGCCCGCGTAGCGCCCCATGGTCTCGACGATCATCACGCGGCCATGGCTCTGGCCCGTGGTCTGCACGCGCTCCAGGGCGTCGGCGACCGTGGCCACCGCCGTGTCGAAGCCGAAGCTGCGCTCGCAGCCCTCGATGTCGTTGTCTATGGTCTTGGGCACGCCCACCATGGGCAGGCCGCGCAGCGCCAGGGCATGGGCGATGGTCATGGTGCCGTCGCCGCCGATCGCCACCACCACGTCCAGTCCCAGGGCGCGCGCGCGCGCCAGCACGGCCTCGGTCTGGGCCTCGCTGGCCAGCGGGTTGGCGCGATTGCTGGCGCCCAGCATGGTGCCGCCCGAGAACAGGATGCCGCTGACCGAACGCCAGTCGAGCTCGCGCGTGCGCCCGCCCTCCATGAGGCCGGCGAAGCCGTCCTCGATGCCGATCACGCGCGCCTGGCACTGGCGCAGCAGCGACTTGGTGACGGCCCGGATCACCGCGTTCAGGCCGGGGCAGTCGCCGCCGCCGGTCAGCAAGCCGACGCTGAGCGAGGGCCGTGCGGCGGAGGACGGAGCGCGTTTCGAGGTCATGGTCCTTCCATGGTAGCGAACTGTTGCCAGCGTGGGCGGGCGGTTGCGGCGACAATGGCAGCTTTTGCGATTTGCTTTTTGCGCCGCCATGGCGCATTTTTTCATTCCCGACCCGTTTTTGACATGTCTTCTTTCCAGGTTCGCCCCGCCACCCTCCGCGACGCCCAGGCCGTCGCCGAACTCCACGCCGCCTCCAGCCATGCGGCCTACCAGGGCATCGTGCCCGAGGAGCACCTGAGCCATATGCCCATGGCCAAGCGCGTGGCCTTCTGGCGCGAGGCCATCGAGTACGGCGAGCCCCAGGTCCATGTGGCGCTGGAGGGCGAGGCCATCGTCGGCTTCGTCGGCTTCGACCGCTCGCGCGACCCCAAGTCCAAGCCCACCACCGGCGAGGTCTGGGCCATCTACGCCGCGCCCGGGCAATGGGGCGGCGGCGTGGGCCTGGCCCTGTGGGACGCGGCGCGCGAAGGCCTGGAGGGCGAGGACTGCACCGAGGTCACGGTCTGGGTGCCGCTGCGCAACGAGCGCGCTCTGCGCTTCTTCGAGCTGGCCGGCTTCAAGCGCGAGATGAACACCGCCAAGACCGTGCCGGTGGGCGGCATACGCCTCGAGGAAGTGCGGCTCAAGCGCAAGCTGGGCTGATACCGGCCTCGCGCGGAGCCCTGGCTTGGCCCTGCTGCTCGCCCCCATGGAGGGGCTTTTGGATCACACGCTGCGCGACATCCTCACGCGCGTCGGCGGGGTGGACCGCTGCGTCTCCGAGTTCATCCGCGTCACCGACACCCTGCTGCCGGCGCGCGCCTTCGTGCGCGTGGTGCCCGAGCTGGCCAACGGCGGGCGCACGCGCGCCGGCGTGCCGGTGCGCGCCCAGCTGCTGGGCTCGGATCCGGCCTGCCTGGCCGAGAACGCGGCGCGGCTGGCCGAGCTCGGCCCGGCCGGCATAGACCTGAACTTCGGCTGCCCGGCCAAGACCGTGAACCGGCACCGCGGCGGCGCCGTGCTGCTGGACGAGCCCGAGCTGATCGCGCGCATCGTCGCCGCCGTGCGGCGCGCCGTGCCGCCGCACATGCCGGTGTCGGCCAAGATGCGGCTGGGCTTCGACGACGACCGCCGTGCCGAGGAATGCGCCGAAGCGATCGCCGGCGCCGGCGCCGACGAGCTGGTGGTGCACGCGCGCACCAAGGCCCATGGCTACCGGCCGCCGGCCTACTGGGAGCGCATCGCCGAGCTGCGCGCGCGCGTGCGCCTGCCGGTGGTGGCCAACGGCGAGATCTGGAGCGTGGCCGATGCGCTGCGCTGCCGCGAGGTCTCGGGCTGCGACAGCCTGATGCTGGGGCGCGGCATGGTCAGCGACCCCGGCTTGGCCCTGGCCATCCTCGCGCAGGACGGGGCGCCGGGCACCAGCGAAGGGCGCGCCGGCCTGGCCTGGCAGGACCTGCTGCCGCTGGTCGCCGACTTCTGGCGCCAGGTCGGCCTGCACGTGGCGGCGCGCCACCGCGCCGGGCGGCTCAAGCAGTGGCTCAACTACCTGCGCCGCCGCTACCCCGAGGCCCAAGAGGCCTTCGACGCGCTGCGCCTGGTGAACGACCCGGCCCGGGTGCAGCAGTGGCTCTGTGCCACACTGGGACCCGCGCTTGCGCACCCCAGCACCCCCTCGGAGGATTGATCGCCCATGGCTTCCAGCCTGCTTGCCCTGCTCGACGACATCGCCACCTTGCTCGACGACGTGGCGGTGCTGACCAAGCTCTCGGCCAAGAAGACCGCCGGCGTGCTGGGCGACGACCTCGCGCTCAACGCCCAGCAGGTCACGGGCGTGCATGCCGATCGCGAGCTGCCGGTGGTCTGGGCGGTGGCGCGCGGCTCGCTGCTCAACAAGGCCATCCTGGTGCCGGCGGCGCTGGCCCTGAGCGCCTTCGCGCCCTGGGCCGTGACCCCGCTGCTGATGCTGGGCGGCGCCTTCCTCTGCTTCGAAGGCGCGGAGAAGCTGGCCCACCGCTTTCTGCACAGCCCGGCCGAGGACGCGGCGCACCACGAGGAGTTGAGGCAGGCGCTGGCCAACCCGGCCGTGGACCTGGTGGCGCTGGAGCGCGACAAGATACGCGGCGCGGTGCGCACCGACTTCATCCTCTCGGCCGAGATCGTCGCGATCACGCTGGGCGCTGTGGCGGCCAGCCCCTTCGTGACCCGGCTCGGCGTGCTGGCCGCGATCGCCGTGGTCATGACGATCGGCGTCTACGGCCTGGTGGCGGCCATCGTCAAGCTCGACGACGCAGGCCTGGCCCTGAGCCGGCGCAGCGCGCCCGCGGCGCAGGCCGCGGGGCGCGCCCTGCTGGCCGCTGCGCCCTGGCTGATGAAGGCCCTGTCGGTGGCCGGCACGGCCGCCATGTTCCTGGTCGGCGGCGGCATCCTGGTGCACGGCCTGGCGCCGCTGCACCACGCGCTCGAGCTCGTGGTCGACGCGGTCGCCCACCTGCCCGGCCTGGCCCAGTTGGTACCGCTGCTGTTCGAGGCCCTGGTCGGCATCAAGGCCGGTGCACTGGTGCTCGGCACCTTCAGCCTGCTCAAGCGGCTGCGGCGCCGGCCGGCTTGAGGAAGAAAAACCGGGATCCCGCGCGCTACGCGGAGGGGTGGCTGCGCGTCTGCACCAGCATGCCCAGCAAGAGCACCATGCCCGACAGCAGCAAGGCGACGACGATGCCGGCTGCCAGGACGGCCTGCGGCAGCCATTGCTCGTGAGCCTGGAGTACCTCCGCGGCGGGCGCAGAGACTTCGACGTCCCAGACCCGGTCGCCGAGCGTGAACGACTGAACTCGGCGAAAGCTTCCTTGCGCTGCCAAGGGGCTGCCGCCGGCGCCGGACGCCGCGCTGTCGAACACCAGCCTGTCGGACGAGTTGGCCGGGTCGCCCCCGGCCTGGGCCACGATGGGCTCCGGCCCGCCCTCGAACAGGCGCACGCGCCAGGCGGGCGGCACGCCGGGCAGGCTGGAAAGCATCTCGGCGACCTCGAAGCCTGCACCCACCGAACCGATGTAGGCGGCGCGCCGCTGCGACAGGCTGTCGGTCGCCGCACCGGGGCGGTACACGGGCAGGCGCAGAGCGAGTCCGACGTGCTTGCGTGGGCCTTGAACCTGGATCAGCTTGCCGGAGGTCGTGAGCTTGCCGGTATCGCGCGCGACCGCCAGGGCGGTGCGCACATGCGGCGCGGCGGCGATGTCTTTGCCCAGCAGATGGGTGTTGCCGGCCTGCGGCTCGATCAGCGTGAACGGGTGGTAGTCGTCGCGTGCACCCGGCGGATGGATGGCAAAACGATGCGGGGCCGGCCAGGACGGGTCCTGCTGCAAGGCCTTCTCGAAAGTCTGCTTCGCGGCTGCCGGGACATAGGGGGCGAAGTTCAGCACCTGGAAGCCGGGGAACTGGTCCTTCAGTGCCAAGGCCTCGGTGAAGCGGTGGAACGCGTCGCGCGACACCTCGCCACTGGCAAAGAGCGCACGCAGACCGACCAGCACCTGCGCATAGGACGCGAAGCGCCTTTCGATCTGCGTGGCCGCATGGCTGGCCGTCGTGTCGAAGCGCGACTGCGCGCCGCTCGCAAGCGCCAGGTGCGTCCACTGGCCGGCCGCGGCCGACAAGGCCATGCCGGCGACCAGGACCAGGGCCGCGATCAGGACCGGCCTGCGCCCGGGCCGACCGGACAGGACATTCGTCCGCAACAGGCGAAACATGCCGTCTCCATGCGCCATGGCGCCTCCCCTTCCCGTGACCGAGATCGCAAGTCTCGGCGAATCCACCGGGCAAGGTCAAGCTCGCGGCGGACTGCGCGAGCTCCTGCGCGACCGGCGCCAGGCTATCAGGGCCCGCCGTTCCCCGGTTCGGGCGGCCGCCGCGCCAGCAGCTCGGCCGCCAGCACTTCGTAGGCGGCCGCGACGCCGAGCAGGGCCGCCTCTCCCTGGGGCCGGCCCAGCAACTGCAGGCCCATGGGCCAGCGCCCGTTGGCGTGGAAGCCGGCCGGCAGGCTGAGCGCGGGCAGGCCGGCGAAGCTCGCGTAGATCGTGACCTCCATCCAGCGGTGGTAGCTGTCCATCTCGCGACCGGCCACGGTCTTCGGCCAGCGCTCGGCTACGGGGAAGGGCCAGACCTGGGTCACCGGCAGGGCCAGCAGGTCGTAGCGGCCCAGCAGTTCGAGCAGCTGGGCGTGGAAGGCGCTGCGCCTGGCGCTGGCCTGCATGAAGTCCTGGCAGCTCAGGCGCTGCGCCTCGTCGTGCTCCCACAGGGCCTCGGGCTTGATGCGCTCGCGCGCCCCGGGCTGTGCCAGCAGCCTGGCCACCTTGGGCGCGACCAGGGCGTGGCGCCAGACGCGCCAGGCCTTCCACACGATGGCCGGGTCGAAGCCCGGCGCCAGCGGCTCGACCAGTGCGCCCTCGGCGGCCAGGCGCTGCAGGGCCTGCTCGCACAGCGGCAGGATGCCAGGCTCCATGGGCAGGTAGCCGCCCAGGTCGCCCAGCCAGGCGATGCGCAGGCCGCGCAGCTTGGCCGGCGCCTGGGGCGGCTGCCAGGCGCCCGGGGCTTCGGCGATCGACAGCGGCACGCGCGGGTCGTGGCCGGCCTGGATGGCCAGCAGCCGGCCCAGGTCGCGCACGCTGCGCGCCATCGGCCCCTCGGTGCCGAGCTGGTCGACCCAGGTGTCGGCCGCCGGCCAGAACGGCACGCGGCCCTGGCTGGGGCGCAGGCCGAACACATGGTTCCAGGCCGCGGGGTTGCGCAGCGAGCCCATGAAGTCGGAGCCATCGGCCACCGGCAGCAGGCGCTGGGCCAGCGCCACGGCCGCGCCGCCGCTGCTGCCGCCGGCGCTGACCGCAGGGTCCCAGGCGTTGCCGGTGGCGCCGAACAGCTCGTTGAATGTGTGCGAGCCCAGGCCGAACTCGGGCATGTTGGTCTTGGCTATCACGATGCAGCCCGCGGCCTTCATGCGCGTGGCCATCAGGCCGTCGCGCGTGGCGACCGCGTCCTTGAGCAGGCTGCAGCCGTAGGTGGTGGGAAAGCCCGCGGCCTGGCCCGTGTCCTTGATCGCCTGCGGGATGCCGTGCAGCCAGCCGAGCGAGGCGCCGCGCGCGAGCTCGGCGTCGCGCTCGTCGGCCTGGTGCAGCAGGGCGTCGTCGGGCGCCAGGCTAACGATGGCGTTGAAGCGCGGGTTGAGGCGGTGGATGCGCGCCAGGTAGGCCTGCATCACCTCGCGGCAGGAGATCTCGCGCGCGTGGATGGCGCGCGACAGCGCGTCGGCGTCGAGGTCGGTCGGGTCGGTGAAGCTCATGGGATTTCCGTGGCGCGGCTCACTGGGGCTGCACGTTCACCGCGCGGGCGATGCCCTGGTAGCGCGCGATCTCGGCCGTGTAGAGCTTTTGCAGCTCGGCCGGGCTCGCGGGCTTGCCGACCTGGCTGCCCGTGGCCTCGTAGGCCTTGCGGATGTCGGCGTTCTGCAGCGCCTCGTTGACCGCCTTGTTGATGCGCTCGACAGCCGGGTCGGGCGTGGCCTTGGGCACCAGGATGCCGGCCCAGAGGTCGAACTCGAAGCCCTCCAGCGCCTTGCTCGCGTCCAGCGTCGGCAGGCTGGGGAACAGCGGATGGGGCTGGCGCGCGGCGATGCCGTAGGCCTTGAGCTTGCCCTCCTTGATCAGCGCCGGCACGTTGCCGGCCAGGGGCATGAACACCAGGTCGATCTGCCCGCCCATCAGGTCGGTCAAGAGCGGCGCGGCGCCCTTGTAGGGCACATGCAGCATCTTGACGCCGGTCTGCTTGCTGAAGCTCTCGGCCACCAGGTGGTAGAGCGAGCCCGGGCCCACGCTGCCATAGGACAGCTGCTTGGCGCCGGGCTTCTTGCTCAGCTCGACCAGCTCGTCCACGCTGTTGGCCGGCAGGTCCTTGCGGCCCAGCATGATCATCGAGGTGTTGATCAGCACCGCGGCCAGGCGCAGGTCCTCGGGCTTGTGCTTGACCGCCACCATGGACAGCGGTGCCAGCACCAGCTCCATGGGCGAGGCCATGACCATGGTGTGGCCGTCGGGCGCGGCCGCCAGCGTCTTGTGTATGCCCAGGGCGCCGCCGACGCCGCCCACGTTGTCTACGATCATCTGCTGGCCCAACAGCCGCGTGAGCTCGGGCTGGATCTGGCGCGCGACGAAGTCCGAGGGGCCGCCGGCCGGGTAGGGCACGACCAGCGACATCAGGCGGCTCGGAAAGCCCTGGGCCTGCGCGGCGAGCGCGGCCAGCCCGAGCAGCAGGGCGGCGCAGCCGCGGCGGAGGATGCGGTTCGAGGTCATGATGGCTCCTTGGGACTGCATGGTACTCAGACGGCGATGAACACCGACTTGGTCTCGAGGTAGGCGTCCAGCGAGGCCTTGCCCAGGTCGCGGCCTATGCCCGACTGCTTGTAGCCGCCGAAGGGCATGGCGGGGTCGAGCGCGCTGTGGCAGTTGACCCAGACCGTGCCGGCCTTGATCCTGGGGATCAGCCGGTGCACCTTGGACAGGTCGTTCGACCAGATGCTGGCGCCCAGCCCGTAGGGCGTGTCGTTGGCCCAGGCCGCGACCTGGTCGAGGTCGTCGTAGGGCATGGCCACCAGCACCGGGCCGAAGATCTCCTCCTGGGCCACGCGGTGGCTGCGCTGGACGTCGGCCAGCACGGTGGGCTGCACGAAGAAGCCCCGCTCGCCCTGGCGGCCGCCGCCCGCGACCACCTGCGCGCCCTGGGCGCGGCCGATGTCGATGTAGCCGCACACGCGCTGCATCTGCTCGCGCGAGACCAGCGGGCCCATCTGCGCCGCCGGATCCAGGCCATGGCCCAGCGGCAGGGCGCTTGCGATCTGCGCCACGTCGGCGACCACGCGGTCGAACAGCTTCTTCTGCACGAACAGGCGCGAGCCCGCGCAGCAGACCTGGCCATGGTTGAAGAAGATCGCGTTGGCCGCGCCCGCTGCTGCGGCGGCGGGGTCGCAGTCGTCGAGCACGATCACCGGCGACTTGCCGCCCAGCTCCAGCGTGAAGCGCGTCATGTTGTCGACCGAGGCGTGGCCGATCAGCTTGCCCACTTCGGTCGAGCCGGTGAAGCTGACCTTGTCGACCCCGGGGTGGCGCACCAGCGGCGCGCCGGTGCCCGGGCCGTCGCCGGTGAGGATGTTGACCACCCCGGCGGGAAAGCCGGCCTCGGCGATCAGCTCGGCCAGGTACAGGGCCGTCAGCGGGGTCTGCTCGGCCGGCTTGAGCACCACGGTGCAGCCGGCGGCCAGGGCCGGCCCCAGCTTCCAGGCCGCCACCACCAAGGGGAAGTTCCAGGGCACGATGGCGGCGACCACGCCCACGGCCTCGCGCCGCGTGTAGGTGACGAACTCGGCCTGCAGGGCGTAGGGCACGGAATGCTCGCTGGTGCTGCCCTCGATCTTGGTGGCCCAGCCGGCCATGTAGCGGAAGAAGTCGACCACGATGGCCATGTCCACGGCGCGGGCGATCGCGGCGGACTTGCCGTTGTCTATGGACTCGATCTCGGCCAGCGTCTGGGCATGGGCCTCGACCAGGTCGGCCAGCTTGAGCAAGAGGCGCTGGCGCTCGACCGGGCGCATGCGGCCCCAGGGGCCCTGGTCGAAGGCGGCGCGCGCGGCCTTGACGGCACGGTCCACGTCGGCCGGGCCGGCCGAGGCGACCCGGCCTATGACTTCCTCGGTGGCCGGGTTGAGGGTCTCGAAGCTCCGGCCGTCGGCCGCGTCCGTCCACTGGCCGCCTATGAACAGGCGGTGCGTGGGGCGGCTCAGGAAGGCCGCCGCCGGCTCGGAGATCAGGTGTTTGACTTCGGAGAGATCCATGGGTCTGCCTCTTGGGGTTGTGCTGCGCAATGCGCGGGTTGACGATTCGGGCGGATTCTGGGGACGGCCGGCGCCGGCGCCTATCAGATTTCGGCAAGAAGCCGCCGACCCCGGTAAAACCCGCAGCCGCGGCCGATCAGGGTTTTCCCGCGACCAGGCCCGGGGCGCCGCGTTTTGCCGATTCGTGCTATCGGGCAGCGGGGGCGGCTCGCAAGAATCCGGTCCCATGTTCAACAGTCCGCCCTGGCGATCAGGCATCGCCGCCGGACCCGACCTGCAGGAGAGCTACATGCACAGAAACCCGAGGCGCCCCGGCTCAGGCCGGCGCGCCCTTGCGCTGGCCGGCCTGATGGGCCTGGCGCTGCAGGCCCCGGCGCGGGCCGCCGCTGCGGCGCCCGAGGAATTGCCGGCCGAGACCCTGGCCTCGGGCGCGGTCATCGCGGCCTCGGCGAGCGAGCGCGTCTACGTGGCCGACGTGGCCATCAACCACATCTCGGACGGCCGCATCCGCGTCTTCGACGCGCGCCGCGGCAAGTTCCTCGGCATGGTCTCGACCGGCTATGCGGGCAACTTCACGCTCAGCGCGAAGGCGGACGAGCTCTATGTCGCGACCAGCTACCTCAGCCGCAACTCGCGCGGCGAGCGCACCGACGTGCTCGAAGTGCACGACACCGCGAGCCTGGCCTTCAAGTACGAGGTCATCCTGCCGACCAAGCGGGCCCAGGCCCTGAACTACCGCGGCCTGGTGCGCAGCACCGCCAACGGCCGCTTCGTGCTGGTGCAGAACGCCACCCCGGCGACCTCGGTCACGGTGGTCGACCTCACGCAGCGCAAGGTGGTGGCCGAGGTGCAGACCCCGGGCTGCTGGGGCATCCTGCCCGCGGCCAGCCATGCCAGCCGCTTCTCCATGCTGTGCGGCGACGGCAAGGTTGCCACCGTGACGCTGGACGAGAACGGCCAGGTCGGCGAGCGCCAGGCCAGCGAGAAGCTGTTCGACGCCGATGCCGACGCCTGGTTCCATCATGCCGAGCAACTGGGCGACCGCTACTGGTTCGTCTCCTTCAAGGGCCAGCTGACCGAGCTCGACCTCGGCGGCCCGGTGGCCGCCGTCAAGGCCAGCCGGCCCCTGGTCGACGCCGCGGCGCAGCGCGCGGGCTGGCGGCCGGGCGGCTACCAGAACTTCGCGGTCGATCCCGGCGGCCGCTGGCTGGTGCTGGCCATGCACGACAAAGGCGCCGAGGGCTCGCACAAGCGGCCGGCCCGGCAGTTGTGGATCGTCGACCTGGCCACGGGCAAGCGGGTGGCGACGGCGCCGGGCCAGGGCACGGCCTCGCTGACCTTCTCGCGCAACGGCCAGCGCCTGCACGCCCTCGATGGCGAGAAGGGCGCCATGCATGTGTGGCAGTTCCGGCCCGGCGCGCCGCTCCGGCCCATCACCACGGTGGCGCGTGCCGGCGAGGCCTCGCTGCACCTCGAGTCGCACGACTGAGAGGGACCGGCCATGATCACCGACCTGTCCCTGGACCCGCTGCCGATCTGGATCGCGGCCGCGCTGCTGGCCTGCCTGTTTGCCCATGCGGCGCTCGCCAAGCTCGCCGACCTGGCCCTGCTCGAGCAGCACCTGTGGGTCTATGGCGTGCCGCAGCGCCTGCTGCCGGCCGCGACCCGCCTGCTGCCGCTGGCCGAGGCGCTGGCGGCCCTGCTGCTGCTCACGCCCTGGCGCGCCGCGGGCGCCGCGCTGGCTGCGCTGCTGCTGCTGGCCTATGCCGCGGCCATGGCCTACCACCGCTGGCATCGCCACGCGCTCGACTGCGGCTGCGGTGGCGAGCCGCTGGCCGTGTCCTGGGCCCTGGTGGCGCGCAACCTGGGCCTGGCCGCCCTGGCCCTGCTGGCCGCCTGGCCCCTGGGCGAGCGGCCCCTGGGCCTGGGCGACTTCGCCGTGCTGGCGGCTGCCGTGCTGCTGGCCGCGCTGCTGTACGCCGCCTTCCACCAGGTCCTGCGCCACCAGGCCGCCACCGTCCATTCCACCAACGCCTAGGAAATCCCCCATGAACGCACTCAATGTCTCCCTTGTCCTGCTGTGGCTGGCCGTGCTGGTGCTCGGCCTGATGCTGTGGGCGCTGTCGCGCCAGGTCGGCGTGCTGTTCGAACGCGTGGCGCCCATGGGCGCCCTGGTCACCGACGCCGGCCCGCCGGTGGGCGCGCCTTCGCCGAGCTTCGCGCTGACCGGCATCCAGTCCGAGCCGGTGGCCATAGGCGGCCCGCAGGCCCTGCCGACGCTGGTGTTCTTCCTCGCGCCGACCTGCCCGGTGTGCAAGAAGCTGATCCCGGTGCTCAAGGCCCTGCTGCGCGACGAGCGGCGCCGCCTGCGCGTGGTGCTGGCCAGCGACGGCGAGGCGGCTTCGCACCTGGGCTTCGTGCGCGAGTACGGCCTGGAGGCCATGCCCTATGTGCTGTCGACCGAGCTGGGCATGAGCTTCCGCGTCTCGCGCCTGCCCTATGCCGTGCTGCTCGACGCGCAGGGCGTGGTGGCGGCCAAGGGCCTGGTCAATTCGCGCGAGCAGCTCGACAGCCTGCTCAACGCCCACGAGATGGGCACGCCGACCATACAGCAATACCTCGAAGGGGCCGCGGCCTGAAGGCGCGCGGTCCATCGACATCCATGGAGAAATGTTCATGCAGTGGTTCCTCAACCTGATCGACCGGCAGACCGAGCGCAGCGTGCGCCAGGTCGCGCACAGCCACGGCCGGCGCAGCCTGGTCGCGCGGCTGGGCGTGGCCCTGGTCGGCGGCGCCGTGCTGCCCATGCTGCCCTTCGACCGCAGCGGCCAGTTCATGGCCGCCAACGCCGCCACGCCCGCCAAGGGCAAGGCCGGCCGGGCCGACCCGCGCGAGGACCCGACGCAGTGCGAGTACTGGCGCTACTGCGCTTTCGACGGCTTCCTCTGCACCTGCTGCGGCGGCTCGCTGACCCAATGCCCGCCGGGCACCGAGGCGTCCAAGGTCAGCTGGGTCGGCACCTGCCTCAATCCCAAGGACGGACGCCACTACCTGGTGTCCTACAACGACTGCTGCGGCAAGGGCGCCTGCGGCGAGTGCCTGTGCAACAACAACGAGCGCGAGCGGCCCGGCTACCGGCTCGGCGTGCACAACGACATCAACTGGTGCATGGCCAACAGCAGCCCGATGTTCCACTGCACCACCTCCATCATCGTGGGGGTCGCATGAGGGCCGCCTGTAGCGCCGCGCTGCTGGTGGCCGCGCTGGCCGCCGCGCCCGCCAGCCGGGCCGCGGCCGACGGCCCGGCGCTCTACGCCCAGCATTGCGCGAGCTGCCACCAGGCCGACGGCGCGGGCACCGTGGGCCTGGCGCCCGCGCTCAAGGGCCAGCACTGGACGCGCCTGGGCGCGGACCGGGCCTACCTGCTCACGGTGCTGGTCCACGGCCTGTCCGGGGCCATCCAGGTCGGCGGCCAAACCTTCGTCGGCAGCATGCCGGCCTTCGGCAGCCAGCTCGACGACGCGGCCCTGGCGGCGCTGGCCACCCATGTGCGCGGCCTGCAGGGTGCCGCCGGCGAGCCGGCCTACGCGAGCGAAGAGGCCAGGGCGGTGCGCCAGGCGGCGGGCAGCCCGCCGCAGTCGCGCCAGCGCCGGCTGAAGCTGCTGGGGAACTGAGGCCATGCACGCGCTCAACATGGTGGCGGCGCTGGCCCTGGCCTGTGGGGCCCAGGCCGCGGCAGCCCAGGCCACGGTGGTCGGCAAGCAGGCGCGCGGTTCCGTGTCCGCCGAGTCCGTGGCCAGGACCAGCAGCGTGCGCAGCCAGTACGTGCTGGCCTGCGCCGGCTGCCACGGCCTGGACGCCTCGGGCTCGGTGGTCGGCAACGTGCCCGACATGCGCCAGCTCGGCCGCTTTCTGCGCATCGAGGGCGGCCGCGAGTTCGTGATCAAGGTGCCGGGCGTGATGGGCTCGGGCCTGAGCGACCAGCAGGTCGCCGAGGTCACCAACTGGGTGCTGGCGACCCTGGCCGCCGGATCGGTGCCACCGGCCCACCAGGCCTACACCGCCGATGAAGTCCGGCGCGCGCGCGCCGCGCCGCTGCTCGACGTGGCCGCCACCCGCGCCGGCCTGGTCGAGCGGGCGCGCGCCCAGGGCATCGCGCTCGACTGATCTTCGTACACAACACAAGCCCATGAGGGGCGAGGAGACAAAGATGAACCGATTGACGAGAGGCTGCGCCGCGCTCGCGCTGGCCGGCCTGGCGGGCACGGGATACGCCGCGAGCGACGCCCAGGCCCAGGCGCTGGGCAAGGAGCTGACGCCGGTCGGCGCCGAACGCGCCGCGAGCAAGGACGGCGCCATCCCCGCCTGGAGCGGCGGCGACATGAAGCCCCCTGCCGGCTGGAAGCCGGGCCAGGCCCGCCCCGACCCCTACGCGGCCGACAAGCTGCTGTTCTCCATCGACGCGGGCAACGCCGAGAAATACAGGGACCGCCTGAGCGAAGGCCAGCTTGCGCTGCTGAAGACGGTCAAGGGCTATCGGATGGACATCTACCCGACGCGGCGCTCCTGCGGCTATCCCGAGGCGCTGTACGAGAACACGCGCAAGAACGCGACCGGTGCCAAGCTCGCGGCCAATGGCCACGACCTGGACAAGGCCGTCACCGGCGGCATCCCCTTCCCGATCCCGGCCAATGGCGCCGAGGCCATGTGGAACCACAAGCTGCGCTGGGTCGGCGAGGGCCGGATCGAGCGCTATTCGACCGTGTTCTCGCAACCCGGGGACGGCAGGTTCGTGCCGCTGGTGCAGGACCAGCTGACCGAGACCGCCAACGGCAACCTGGCCGGCAAGCCCATGCAGGCCGCCGACGGCCTCGAGTACCGGCTGGTCAACGAGGTCGTGACGCCCGCGGCGCGCACCGGCGAGATCATCCTGATCCACTATTCGCTGAACAAGGACAACGACGCCTGGCTGTACTTCCCGGGCCAGCGCCGCGTGCGCCGCGCACCGACCTTCTCCTACGACAACCCGGTGCCCGGCTACGAGAACCTGCTCGCGGTGGACCAGTACCCCATGTTCGGCGGGCGGCTCGACCGCTACGACTGGAAGCTGGTCGGCAAGCAGGAGATGTTCATCCCCTACAACACCTTCCGCTTCAACGACCAGAGCAAGAAGCTGGCCGAGGTCTTCGGACCCGAGTCGCCCAGGCGCGAGCTGATCCGCTACGAGGCGCACCGCGTCTGGAAGATCGAGGCCAGCGTCAAGCAGGGACAGCGCCATCAGTTCCCCAGGCGCGTGATCTACCTCGACGAGGACACCTGGATGATGGTCGCGGCCGACCTGTACGACGCCCAGGGCAAGGTGTGGCGGGTACAGGAGTCCTACCCCTACACCGCCTGGGAGCTGCCGGCCTGCGTGTACCAGGGCTACACGGTCTACGACCTCAACGTCGGCCGCTACATGGCCGACAACATGCCGCAGGAAGGCAAGACCGACTGGCTGGCCGGCCGCGAGGGCCGCATCGACGCCAACAAGTTCAACCCCGACGAGCTGCGTCGGGCCGGATCGCGCTGACGCCCGTCGAAGCAGGACAACATGAAAACCAACACGGGTTCCTCCTTGCGCTTTCACGGCGCGGCGGCGGCGGCCGTCGCGCTGGCACTGGCCGGCGCGCCGGCCCACGCGGTGCGCACGACCACCGAGAACGGCACCGAAATCGACTTCGGCTCGACCATCTCCTACGGCCTGCAATGGCGTACCGAGAAGCCCTCGCGCACGGCGATCGGCAACGACAACGGCGGCCTGGTGCCGACCGGGGCGGCGCTGGGATCCCTGATCAACGGGCCGGGCAACGACGGCGCGGCCAATCCCGACTTCAACCTGCTCAATGGCGACGACGGCAATCTCAACTACCACCGCGGCGACCTCGTCTCGGCGGCGCTCAAGGGCACGCACGAGCTGGGCCTGAAGACGACCGACGGCTGGCGCGCGCTGGCGCGCGCGACCTGGGTCGGCGACGCCCGCGCCGGCCACACGCGGCGCACGCCGCTGTCGGACGACGCCAAGGACATCGCGACGCGCAACCTCACCCTGCTCGACGCCTGGCTCTCCAAGGACCTCAAGTGGCTGGACAACCGCACGGCCACCGTGCGCCTGGGCAACCAGGTGCTGAGCTGGGGCGAGGACATCTTCATCATAGGCGGCATCAACCAGATCAACGCCTTCGACCTGCGCAAGCTGCACACGCCCGGCACGCAGGTCAAGGAGATCCTGCGCCCGGCGCCGATGCTGAGCGTCAACACCGGACTGACCGACAGCCTCAGCGCCGAAGCCTACTACCAGTTCCGCTGGAACGCGTTCCGCTTCGATCCGGTCGGCACCTTCTTCTCCGGGGCCGATGTCGTCGGCGCCGGCCAGCGCGCGGCCTACATCCCGAGCTCGTCGCTGAGCGGGTTCGGCCTGTGCACGCCGCCTACGCCCTGCGGCGACTTCGGCGACCGCATCCAGCCCGGTGTCAACGTGGTCGGCTTCGAAGCCGACCGCAAGCCGCCCAAGGGCCGGCAGTTCGGCCTGGCGGCCCGTTTCAAGCCGCGCGGCGCCGACACCGAATACGCGCTCTACTACCAGCGCTACCACGACAAGCTGCCATTCACGACGCTGTTCACCGATCCGGCCTTTCTGGCGCAGAACGTCGCCGGCATCGGCTACTACAACGAGTACGGCAAGGACAAGAACCTGTTCGGTGCCTCGTTCAACACCAAGGCCGGTCCGGTCGCGGTCGGCGGCGAGCTGTCGTACCGGCCGCGCGATTCGGTCGCGATCGACGGCAGCGTGCCCTTCGCAGGCAAGCACAGCATCTTCGACCCGGCCAACGCCGATGCCAACGGCCGCATCACGGTGCGCGGCTTCACCGAGGAGAAGAAGCTCCAGGCCCACCTGACCGCGCTGTACTTCGTCGAAGTCAACTCGCCCATGGGTGCGCTCATGAAGGCGCTCGGCGCCGCCGAGGCGACGCTGCTGGCCGAGGTGGCGGTGACCCATTACCCGAACCTCAGGGTCGGCGAGGTCCCGTACCTGATCTTCCCCTCGTACAAGTCGCCGACCAAAACCTCGGCCGGCTACGCGCTCGAGCTCGACCTGAGCTACCCGCGGGTGGGTGGCAGTGACTGGAACATGACCCAGGTCACGGTCTTCACGCACGACGCGATGGGCGTCTCGCCCAACACGCTGCCCTTCGTCCAGGGCCGCAAGTCGCTGTACCTCGGGCTGAACTTCGACAACAGCTCGGTCTGGAAAGCCCAGGTCGGCTACGCCAAGTTCTTCGGCGGCGGCCTGAGCAACATCGTGCGCGACCGCGACAACCTCTCGGTCAGCCTGTCCTACAGCTTCTGAAGCCAGCGCTTCCCGGCCTTTCGCAAGGATTTCGATGCTTTCCAAACTGGTACGCGCGATCGAGCGCCTGGTCTTCGGCCACCGTGCCGCGGTCCTGATCGCGCTCGCGGCCATCACCGCGGTGATGGCATTCTTCGGTGCCCGGCTGCAGATGACGGCGGGCTTCGGCAAGCAGCTGCCCCTGGGCCACGAGTACACGGACACCTTCGTCAAGTACAAGGACGTGCTGTTCGGCGCGAACCGCCTGATCGTCGTCGTCCATGCGCGCCAGGGCGACATCTGGCGGCCCGAGACGCTGCGCCGCCTGAACGACGTGACGCAGGCCCTGCTGTACCTGCCGGGCGTGGACCGCCGCACGGTCACCTCGCTGTGGACGCCCAACACGCGCGTGATGCAGGTCACCGAGGAGGGCTACGAGGCGCGCGACGTGATCGGCGGCGACGTGACGCCCGAGAAGCTCGACGCGGGCACGGTGGCCAGGATCCGCGACAACGTCATCCAGGGCGGCTACGTGGGCAGCCTGGTCGCCAGCGATTTCTCGGGCGCGATGGTCACCGCCGACCTGCTCGACGCCGATCCGAGAACGCGCGAAGCCACGGACTACATCGCGCTCGGCCCCAAGATCGAGCGCGAGCTGCGCGCCAGGTTCGAGGACGCCGACATCGAGATCCGCATCATCGGCTTCGCCAAGCAGATCAGCGACATCGCCGAGGGTGCCAAGGGTGTGCTGCTGTTCTTCGCGCTGGCCTTCGTGCTGACCGCGCTCGCGGTGTACTGGTACTGCCGCTCCTGGGCCTTCACCGCGGCCACGCTGCTGTGCTCCCTGGTGTCGCTGGTATGGCAGTTCGGCACGCTGCAGCTGTTCGGCTACGGGCTGGACCCGCTGGCGGTGCTGGTGCCGTTCCTGGTGTTCGCGATCGGCGTGTCGCACGGCGTGCAGCAGATCAACTACATCTCGCGCGAGGTCAGCGCCGGGCGGCCGGTGTCCGACGCGGCGCGCGCGAGCTTCGGCGGCCTGCTGGTGCCGGGCACCATGGCGCTGGTGACGGCCTTCGTTGGCTTCGCGACGCTGCTGCTGATCCCGATCCCTATGATCCGCGAGCTGGCGATCACGGCCTCGCTCGGCGTCGCCTACAAGATCGTCACCAACCTCGTGATGCTGCCGGTGGTGGTGTCCTACGTGCGGCTGGGACCAGGTTACGCAGGGCGCATGCAGGCGATGCGCGAACGGCGCGAAGCGAGCATCGCTGCGCTCGCCCGGGTTGCCGACCCGCAGGTCGCCCGGTGGCTGGTGATCGGCGGCGCGGCGCTGTTCGCGCTGGCGGTGTGGCAGAGCCGCGACCGCCACATCGGCTACGTGCAGCCCGGCGCGCCCGAGCTGCGCGACAGCGCGCGCTACAACCGCGATGCGGTCGGCATTGCCGAGAAGTTCTCGGTCGGGCTGGACGTGCTGACCGTGGTCAGCGAGACCCCGCCCGAGGGCTGCTACGACTGGCGCAAGATGGCCTACCTGGACGAGCTCGCGTGGGAGCTGGCGAACACCCCCGGCGTGATCGGCACGGCGGCGCTGCCGGGGCTGGTCAAGCTCGGCGCGGCGGGCTTCAGCGAGGGCAACCCGAAGTGGGGCGACATGCCGCGCGATGCGCGCGCCATGGCCAGCTTGATCGGCCTGGTCGGCGAGGGCTCGGGGCTGTACGACCCGCGCTGCACGGTGCTGCCGATCAACGCCTACCTGAGCGACCACAAGGCGGAGACGATCAAGCGCGCGGTCGGCGTGGTCAAGGCCTACCGGGCCGGGGAGGCGCTCGACGGCGTCACGGTCCGCCTGGCCAGCGGCAACGCCGGTGTGCAGGCCGCGACCAACGAAGTCCTGGAAGCCACCGAGCTGCCGATGATGCTGTATGTCTACGGCACCATCGTCGTGCTGGTGTTCCTGACCTACCGCGACTGGCGCGCCGTCGTCGCCTGCTGCCTGCCGCTGACGCTGGCCACCTTCGTCGGCTACTGGTTCATGAAGGCGCTGGACATCGGCCTCACCGTGGCGACGCTGCCGGTGATGGTGCTCGCGGTGGGCATAGGCGTCGACTACGCGTTCTACATCTACAACCGTCTGCAGCTGTACCTGGCCGAGGGCATCGCCATCGTGCCGGCGTTCCGCCGCGCCCTGTCCGAGACCGGCATCGCCACCGTGTTCACCGCGCTGACGCTCTCGGTCGGCGTTGCGACCTGGGTCTTCTCGCCCCTGAAGTTCCAGGCCGACATGGGCCTGCTGCTGGCCTTCATGTTCATGCTCAACATGGTGATGGCGATCACCCTGCTGCCCGCACTGGCGGTGTTCATCGATACGCTGATTCCGCGTCGCGGTCCGGTGCACCGGCCGTTCATGGCGCACTGAGCAGGAGATACCAGAGATGTCCCTCCATCGCATCACGCGCCGGCACGCCCTGCTTTGGCCGGCGGCCTGCGCCATCCCCTCGCTCGGGCACGGCCAGGCGGCCCGTGACGGCGCCGCACGCACGCGAGCGCTCGCGGCCAGGAGCGCCTGCCTCGACATCGCGCGGGCCGGCGACCGCCTGGTCGCGGTCGGCGAGCGCGGCCATGTGCTGCTGTCCGATGATCAGGGCCGGCAGTGGCGCCAGGCCCGGTCGGTGCCCACCCGCGCCACGCTCACCGCCGTGCTGGCGCTCGGCGAGCGCCAGCTGTGGGCGGTCGGCCACGGCGGCGTCATCCTCGGGTCCAAGGACGGCGGCGAGAGCTGGCAGCCCGTCTTCGGCCAGGCCGACGGCAAGGACGTGCTGCTGTCCATCCATGTCGGCGCCGACGGCCGCGGGCTCGCGGTGGGCGGCTTCGGCCTTGCGCTCGCCACCGCGGACGGCGGCGCGAGCTGGCAGCGCCGCGAACTGATCGCCGGCGAAGAAGGCGAGCGCCACCTCAACCGCATCTTCACCTCGGGCGCGTCGACCTGGCTGATCGCCGCCGAAGGCGGGCATGTGCTGCGCAGCGACGACCGCGGCGAGCATTGGCAGGCGGTCAAAACGCCGTACGCGGGATCGCTGTGGCATGGCGCGGCCTTGCCCGGCGGCGCGCTGCTCGCCTGCGGCATGCGCGGCAACATCGTGCGCAGCAGCGACGACGGACGCAGCTGGACGCACCAGGCGATTGCCGGCGCCGGCTCGCTGACGGCGATCGCGCAAGGCGGCGCGGCCACCCTCGCGCTGGTCGGCGTCGACGGCACGCTGGTGACGAGCCGGGATGGCGGCGCGACGCTGGCGCTGCGCCAGCTCGCCGACCGCGCCACGCTGACCGGCGCGGTGTTCCTGCCTTCGGGCGCGCTGGCCGTGGCCAGCGCCACCGGCGTGCGCATCGTCAGGCTCGACCCGGCGTGAGCGCGATGGAAGCGCGTTTGCAGAGAAAGTACGGATTGCCGCGGCCAGTGCTTGGGCGTATGGTTCGTATCGAAAACAAGGTGACGAGGACGAACCGATGGCCATGCTGCGCCAGTACCGAACCGAGGATGTCGATGACCAGGCCTATGCCCTGGCGGGCTGGACCCAGCGCTACGATCAGCTGGGCTGTGGGCGCTTCCAGGGCTCGGTCTGGCAGATGGTGATGTCCGACGGCGTGCTGCTGCGCGAGCACACCAACCGTCAGCTGCGCGAGCAGATCAAGCCGCCCGCGGACCACCTGGTCCTGGCCATTCCCCTGGCGGTGGAACCCGGCTCGGTGTTCGCGGGCCAGCCCCTGGAGCGCGAGTCGCTGATGGTGCTGTCGGGCCGGGAGGAGTACGACGTGATGTCGGCCGGCGAGCTCGACCTGATCGGCGTTTCGGTGCACCGCGCCATGCTCGAGGCGCGGCTCGCGCCCGCCAAGATCGAGTGGCTGGAGCGCGCCGAGCGCCAGCGCAGCCTGGAGCTCGTGCCCGAGGTGGCGGCGGCGATCCGCCATATGCTGCTGGCCGTCAACAGCGAAACCACGCGTCGGCTGGACCTGATCCCCGACCGCGAACACGAGGCCGAGCTGCTGTCGTCCACGCTGACCCAGGCCGTGCTGCTGGCCATGTCCGGCAACCGAAGCGAGCATGCCTCGACCATCCCCCGGCGCGCCAGCAACCGCCAGCGCATCGTCAAGCGCGCGATCGATTTCATGCAGGCCAACCTGCACAACGACATCGGCGTGCCCGAGATCTGCGCCGCCGCCTTCGCCAGCCGCCGCACGCTGCAGTACTGCTTCGAGGAATTCCTGTACACCACGCCTCAGGCCTACCTGCGGGCCCTGCGCCTGAACGAGGCGCGGCGCGCGCTCAAGCTGCATGCCGACCAGCCCATCACCGGTGTCGCCTCCATGCTGGGCTTCAGCAGCGCCAGCCATTTCACGCGGCACTACAAGCTGATGTTCGACGAGCTGCCTTCCGAGACGCTGAAGCTCGGCGGCCAGGGGCTGGCCGCCGCGCCGGCGGCGCTGGCCGCAGCCTGAGGCTTGCGCAGCGTTCCGGGCGCTCAGCCCAGCAATTCGTCGAAGCCCTGCATGGGCTCGAAGCGCTTGTTGCGAAAGCACAGCCGCGTGGGGCCGGGCAGGGCGCGCTCGCGCACCGGGTGGCGCGGGTCGCCGGGATAGCAGATCACGCGCATGCCGTCCTCCTCGAAAGGCTGGGGCTCGATCAGCGGCGGCGGGCGCAGGCGCGCGGCCTCGAGCACGCTGGCCACGCTGGCATGGCGTGCCAGGTGGGCCAGGCTCATGATCTGCGGCGCGATCATGTCGATCTGGCCGTCGCGGTACTGCTCGAGCGCGGCGCGCGGCGCCAGCCAGACGCTGTCCGTGGTCTCGTGGTCGTCGTGCTGCGCGGTCTGTCCGGGCGGCAGGGCGGCGACGAAGAAGCGCGTGTCGAAGCGCTTGTTGGTGATCGAGGGCTGGCGCGGCGTGATCCAGCGCGACCAGGGCAGCAGGGCGCGGGTCTGCAGGCGCAGGGCCAGGCCCGCCAGCAGCTCGCCGAAGGACAGGCCCTCGCGCAGCAGGGCCGCGGCGCGCGCGGTGTCGACCGCGTGGCCGGCCGCGCTCTCGGCGAACAGCACGCCGCATTCCTCGAAGGCCTCGCGCAGCGCGGCCACGAACAGGCCCGCCGCCATGCCGGCATCCGTGTCCGGCTCGCCGAGCGCGGCATGCAGGGCCTCTGGCTCCTGGTCCAGCCGCGCCGCCAGCGCCGGCCCGCTGTCGGCGGCGTCGAGCTTGCCGCCGGGAAACACGTAGACGCCGCCCAGCACGTCGGAGGCGCCGTGCCGGCGCAGCAGGAAGGCCTCCAGGCCCTGGGCGCCGTCGCGCAGCAGGACCACCGTGGCGGCCGGTCTGGGCGGCGTGGTCACGACTTCGGTATTGAGTTCCATGGTGTTCTTCCTGTCCGGTGCGGCACAGCCCGCGCGGCGGCCGTCGATTAAAGTGACAGGCTAGCAGAGTTCGCCAACCCGGCCGATCCGCGCCCCGCAGAGGAAACCAAGATGAGCATCGACTTCAAAGGCCGCGTGGCCATCGTGACGGGTGCCGGCGGCGGCCTGGGCCGTCAGCACGCGCTGGCCCTGGCCGCGCGCGGCGCCAAGGTGGTGGTCAACGACCTGGGCGGCAGCGTCAGCGGCACCGGGGGCGACGGCGGCGCGGCGCAGGCCGTGGCGGACCAGATCCGCAAGGCGGGCGGCGAGGCCATCGCCAGCACGGCCTCGGTGACCGACTTCGGTGCCGTGCAGGCCATGGTGCAGCAGGCGGTGGACGCCTGGGGCCGGGTCGACATCCTGGTCAACAACGCCGGCATCCTGCGCGACAAGACCTTCGCCAAGATGGACGTCGAGGACTTCCGCGGCGTGATGGAAGTCCATGTCATGGGCGCCGTGCATTGCACCAAGGCCGTCTGGGCGCTGATGATTGCGCAGAAGTACGGCCGCATCGTGATGACCACCTCGTCCAGTGGCCTGTACGGCAACTTCGGACAGAGCAACTACGGCGCCGCCAAGATGGCCCTGGCGGGCCTGATGCAGACCTTGAGCCTGGAAGGCACCAAGCACGACATCCGCGTCAACTGCCTGGCGCCCACGGCCGCCACGCGCATGACCGAGGGCCTGATGCCCGACGAGGTGCTGCGCGCGCTCAGGCCCGAAGCCGTGGTGCCGGCCATGCTGGTGATGGCCAGCCAGGACGCGCCCAATCGCACCATCCTCTGCGCGGGCGCCGGCAGCTTCGAGGCCGCCCATGTGACGCTGACCCGGGGCCTGCACCTGGGGCTGGCGCCCGACACGCCCGAGCGCCTGGCCGAACGCCTGGCCGAGGTCTGCGACCGCCAGGGCGAAAGCGTGCCGCACAGCGGCTCGGCCCAGGGCGCCCAGGAGGTGGCCCTGGCGATGACGGCGGCCGGCGCAGGCGGCTGACGCGCCGCGCTGCAGGCGCGCCGGCTTTCGGCTATCCTGCGCTTTTTTGCCGGGGAGACCGCCGTGCCGCGCCTGACCGCTGCCGATTTCGACCAGGAACTGCTGATCCTTTTTGATGCCTACGTGCACGGCGACATCGACCGCCGCGGCTTCCTCGAGGGGGCGCGCAAGTTCGCCGTGGGCGGCCTCACGGCGGCCGGCCTGCTGGCCGCGCTGAGCCCCGACTTCGCCGACGCCACCGTGGTGCCGGCCGACGACCGCCGCCTCAAGACCCAGCGCCTCGACTACCCCTCGCCTGCCGGTTACGGCCGGGTCCAGGGCTACCTGTGCCGGCCGGCCAAGGCTAGGGCCAAGCTGCCGGCCGTGCTGGTGGTGCACGAGAACCGCGGCCTGAACCCCCACATCGAGGACATCTGCCGCCGCCTCGCGCTGGAAGGCTACCTCGCCTTCGCGCCCGACGCGCTCACGCCGCTGGGCGGCTACCCGGGCGACGAGGACAAGGCGCGCGGGCTGTTCGCCCAACTCGACCAGGCCAAGACCGCCGAAGACTTCGTTGCCGCCGCCCAGTGGCTGAAGGTGCGTGCCGAGAGCACGGGCGAGGTCGGCGTGGTCGGCTTCTGCTGGGGCGGCGGCATTGCCCACCGGCTGGCCACCCGCCTGCCCGACCTGGAGGCCGCCGTGCCCTTCTACGGCGACCATCCGCCGGCGCAGGACGCGGCCAAGGTCAAGGCGCCGCTGCTGATCCATTTCGCCGGCATGGACGAGCGCATCAACGCCGCCTGGCCGGCCTACGAGGCCGCGCTCAAGGCCGCCCACGTGCGCTACCAGGCCTACCAGTACCCCGGCGTCCAGCACGGCTTCCACAACGACACCACGCCGCGCTACGACGCCGCGGCCGCCAAGCTGGCCTGGGAGCGCACCCTGGCCTTCTTCGCCCTACACCTCAAGGACTGATCTTGATCGAGGGACTGAACCACGCCACCGTGCTGGCCGAAGACCTTGAGCGCACCCTCGCGTTCTATGGCGAGCTGCTGGAACTGCACCCGGGCCCGCGGCCCGAACTCGGCGTGGCCGGGGCCTGGCTCTACGCCGGCGGCCGGCCCGTGCTGCACATCGTCGCGGGCCGGGCGCTGCCGCCCGGGCGCGCCGGCGTGATCGACCATGTGGCCTTCACGGCGCGCGGCCTGGCCGCACTGAAGGCGCGCCTGGAGGCCGCCGCCGTGCCCTTCACGCTCAGGCGCCAGTCCGAAGACGGCCCCTGGCAGCTGTTCTGCCACGACCCTAACGGCGCCCGCATCGAGCTCGACTTCGACGCCGCCGAAACGGCCTGATCCGGCGCGTAGGCACTGCGTTCGTGAGCGTGCGCAGGAACGGCGGCCATCGCGGCGCCACGGGCCGCTTCGACCAGGCAACGACGATCGCGCAGCGGGCCCGGTCTCATGATCTTGCGGAGCCTGCCCATTGGGAGATAGGCCGTTGCGCTCCGGACGTATCGAGGGTGCGCCGTCGCAAACCCGTTCAGCCAAGCGAATGACGGTGGGCCGCTGCGGAAGGCGTTCGATGTTCGCGCCCGGCCAGAAAGCGATGGATGACGTTGCGGTGAAGATCGGATCTTCAATGGGCGAGCCCCTGGTGCTGCCGCTCGCTGTCAAGAAGACCGGCTGTTCGCCTATGCGCGGGAACGGCCATTTCCGGTCGCTCGCCCACCAGGAAAATCGTGTCGCCAACGACCGGTTCCAAGGAACAGCAGACGTAACTCGGTGCCCGAGCGCGGTGACGACTTCTCCGAACCAGTCGGTCATCGCACTGCAATGCCTGCCGGCATCAGGGGCTGACCGTATGTCTGCTGGTCAGGGGACCAAACTGGCGCTGCTGCCCTTTGCCGACACTCAACTCGGCAGTGCGCGATCTTACAGAGCAGATGCTCTGCTTCCGATCCCGACCGAGAACTAGTTTTACTGTGTTATATATTTTGTGCTCGTTGATGCCGAAGACAACAGGGACATCGGGGCAGGTCACGAGCCAGCAGAGCGCCGATACGCAATCGCAAGCTCGTGATGGAG
>SCMQ01000034.1 GCA_005503335.1 Comamonadaceae bacterium 2FH | reverse complement strand
TTCAGACTCGCAGTCGCCCGCGAAACCCTTGCCTTCGGCTAACTCTTCCCCTTGCCGGGCGAGTAGAGGACTTTCACCTCCGAGTGGGTGCGCCCTGCCGGGCGCACCGCAAAAAAGCCCGCGGTCGCGGGCTTTTTCATGGGTCGGTGCCGGGCTTCAGCGGAACTTGGACTGCGGCAGGGTCTTGAGATCGCCCTCTAGCGAGCCCAGGTAACCGGACAGCGCCTTGAGCTCGGCGTTGGAGAACTGCTTGGCTACGCCGCCCATCACGCCGTTGGCGCGGCCGACCTGGGCGCTCTTCTCGCTCTTGTAGGACTTGAGCGCGACGAACAGGTAGTCGGCGTGCTGGCCGGCGACCTTGGGGTAGCTCGGGTCGATGGGCTTGGAGAAGTTGTCGCCGTGGCAGGACACGCAAGCGCCCTTCTTCAGCAGCTCGGCCACCTGGGCGCTGGGCTCGCGCGCCGCCTTGGCCCCGGCGCCCTCGGCCTTGCCGTGCTGCTCGTAGTAGGCGGCCACGTCGGCCATGTCCTGGTCGCTCAGCGTGTCGGCGATGCCGCGCATGGTGGGATGCTTGCGTTCGCCCTTCTTGTAGGCGTTGAGCGCGGCCACGATGTACTTGGCGCCCTGGCCCGAGATCATGGGCACCTTGTGCACCTCGGGAAAGCTGGCCTGGTAGCCCTGGATGCCATGGCAGCCTATGCACATGGCGATCTTGCCTTCGCCGGCCTTGACGTCACCCTTGACTTCCTGGGCCTGGGCGGAAAGCGCCGTCACGGAAGCGACAGCAAAGGCAAACACCGTGGTCAACAACTTGTTCATTTTGCGCGCACAATCATTCGTTGATTGAGTTGGATCAATCGAGCATTATATCGGCCCCCAGCTACGCCCCGGCAGCGTGCCTTTCACCTCCATCGCACCATGAAATTCCAAGGCTCCTCCACCTACGTCGCCACCCAGGACCTGATGCTGGCCGTCAACGCCGCCATCACGCTCAAGCGCCCCCTGCTCGTCAAGGGCGAGCCCGGCACCGGCAAGACCATGCTGGCCGAGGAGGTGTCCCAGGCGCTGAACCTGCCGCTGCTGCAGTGGCACATCAAGTCCACCACCAAGGCCCAGCAGGGGCTGTACGAGTACGACGCCGTCAGCCGGCTGCGCGACTCGCAGCTCGGCGACGAGAAGGTCAAGGATATCCACAACTACATCGTCAAGGGCGTGCTGTGGCAGGCCTTCACGGCCGACCAGCCGGTGGCCCTGCTGATCGACGAGATCGACAAGGCCGACATCGAGTTCCCGAACGACCTGCTGCGCGAGCTCGACCGCATGGAGTTCTACTGCTACGAGACGCGCGAGCTGGTGCGCGCCAAGCACCGCCCGCTGGTGTTCATCACCTCGAACAACGAGAAGGAGTTGCCCGACGCCTTCCTGCGCCGCTGCTTCTTCCACTACATCAGGTTCCCCGACGCCGACACCATGCGCCAGATCGTCGACGTGCATTTCCCCGGCCTCAAGCAGGAGCTGCTGGGCTCGGCCATGCGCACCTTCTACGACGTGCGCAACCTGCCCGGACTCAAGAAGAAGCCCAGCACCTCCGAACTGCTGGACTGGCTCAAGCTGCTGATGGCCGAGGACATTCCGCTCGAGGCGCTGCAAAGCGCCGACAACAAGGTCAGCGTGCCGCCGCTGGTCGGCGCCCTGCTCAAGAACGAGCAGGACGTGACCCTGTTCGAGAAGCTGGTGTTCATGAACCAGCGCAACCGCTGAGCGCAGCGCGCCGGCGCCGCTGCAGAGGACGGACCGAGATGGCCTTCACCACCCCCGTGACCTTGTCCGGCCGGCACGCCATGCTGGTGCCGCTGGCCGCTGGCCACCACGGCGATCTGGTCGAGGCCGTGCACGACGGCGAACTGTGGACGCTCTGGTACACCGCCATTCCCGCGCCCGATGGCATGGCGGCCGAGATAGCGCGCCGCCTGTCCCTGCAGGCCCAGGGCCGCATGCTGCCCTTCGCAGTGCTCGATGCCGCGAGCGGGCGCGCGGTGGGCATGACCACCTACATGAACATCGACTCCGAGAACCGCCGCCTGGAGATCGGCTCGACCTGGTTGCGCGGCAGCGTGCAGCGCAGCGCCCTCAACACCGAGTGCAAGCGCCTGCTGCTGGCCCACGCGTTCGAGGCGCTGGACTGCATCGCCGTGGAGTTCCGCACGCATTTCTTCAACCATGCGAGCCGCCGCGCCATCGAGCGCCTGGGTGCCAAGCTCGACGGCGTGCTGCGCCAGCACCAGATCATGGCCGACGGCAGCCTGCGCGACACCTGCGTCTACAGCATCGTCGCCAGCGAGTGGCCCGCGGTCCGCCGGCACCTGGCGCATCAGCTCGAGCGGCCGCGCGCCGCATCCGCCCCAGGAGATCGCCCATGCTGATCGACTTCTTCTACACCCTGCGCGCAGCCAAGCTGCCAGTGTCGGTCAAGGAATACCTGACCCTGCTCGAAGCGTTGCAGGCCCATGTGGTCGGACCGGGCTCGGAAGACGCCTGGTCCATGGACGACTTCTACTACCTGGCGCGCACGGCGCTGGTCAAGGACGAGAAGCACTTCGACAAGTTCGACCGCGCCTTTGCCGCCTACTTCAAGGGCGTGGAGATGCTGGCCGATTTCACCAAGGAGGTGCCGCTCGAGTGGCTGCGCAAGGGGCTGGAGCGCGAGCTCAGCCCCGAGGAGAAGGCCAGGATAGAGAAGATGGGCTGGGACGAGCTCATGGAGACGCTCAAGAAGCGCTTCGAGGAGCAGAAGGAGCGCCACGAGGGCGGCAGCAAGTGGATAGGCACGGGCGGCACCTCGCCCTTCGGCCACAGCGGCTACAACCCGCAGGGCGTGCGCATAGGCGGCAAGGGCGGCAACAAGAGCGCGGTCAAGGTCTGGGAGCAGCGCAGCTACCAGGACTACGACGACAGCCAGGAGCTCGGCACGCGCAACATCAAGGTCGCGCTGCGCCGGCTGCGCAAGTTCGCGCGCGAGGGCCACGAGCTGGAACTCGACCTGCCCGACACCATACGCGCCACGGCAGCGAACGCCGGCTACCTGGACATCAAGATGGTGCCCGAGCGGCACAACAACGTGAAGGTGCTGCTGCTGATGGACGTGGGCGGCACCATGGACGAGCATGTGCAGCGCGTGGAGGAGCTGTTCTCGGCAGTGAAGAACGAGTTCAAGCACCTGGAGTTCTACTACTTCCACAACTGCGTCTACGACTTCATGTGGAAGCACAACCGCCGCCGCTACGCGGAGAAATTCCCGACCTGGGACATCATCCGCAAGTACAACAAGGACTACAAGCTGGTCTTCATCGGCGACGCGACCATGAGTCCGTACGAGATCCTGCAGCCCGGCGGCAGCGTGGAATACAACAACGAGGAGGCCGGCGCCGAATGGCTGCAGCGCCTGACTCACGCCTTCCCGCGCTTCGCCTGGATCAACCCCGAGCCGCCCGGCATCTGGCAGTACCGCCAGAGCATCGCCATCGTCCAGCAGCTGATGGGCCAGCGCATGTACCCGCTCACGCTCAGGGGGCTGGAAGAAGCCATGCGCATGCTGAGCAAGTAGGCGCCGAAGAGGCCGGGCGTTCAGCCGCCGCGCCGGCGCGCCTGCATCTCGGCGCCTATGCGCGCCAGGCCCGCGGCGTCGTAGCGCAGCCGGGCCGCGGGATAGACGCGCTGCTCCTCGGTCGCGATGTGGGCGTCGTAGCAGGCCATGAATTCACGCGCCAGGGCGCGCGCGGCCGCATCGATGGCCGGCGGCTGCGCCGCATCGCGCCACTGCAGCAGCACTTCGCGCAGGCGTTGCCAGAGCGCCGCCATGCGCTCGTGATCGCGCTGCAGCGTCGCAATCGCCGCCAGCAGGTCCTCGTCGGTGCTGTCCCACAAGGCCGGGAACACATGCTTCTCCTCGTCCTCGTGGTGCAGCGGCGCGGCGATATCGAAATAGCGCAGCACGTCGGCCGCGGCCGAGCGCGACGCGCCGTCATGCCCCTGGGCCTCGATGTGCGCCATCAGGCGCTCGAGCAGTCCCAGGCTGCGCTGCACCCGCTCGTGGCAAGCCTGCAGCATCTCGAACGGCTGCTCGAACCCGACCGCCGGCGCCTCGAAGCCCGGCAACGACGCTGAAGATCCCATGTTCATCCTCGAAAAGCCCCATTGTGCGGCGCGCCGCAAGACGCTTGCTTGATCCAGGAAAAGGAAAGCGGCGCGGCCATTACAATCCAGGGCACGCCGCCATAGTTCAATGGATAGAACGAGCGCCTCCTAAGCGCTAGATGCAGGTTCGATTCCTGCTGGGGGCGCCACAGACTCGCATCCTCCAGTCTCATGGCATATCAGAAACCCGCACGTTTCCCGGCGTGGCGGGTTTTTTTGTGGTCTGGCGCCGTGCCCTCGTCCCATGAGCTGCCGCCAAACAGCCGCGCCATGGACCGGTACCCAGCCATGCGTGCCGCTGGCCAGGTGGAGGGACTTCCAGGGCGGGCCGTACCCACGAAATTCGACCGACCGGCGCACTGAAATCACCGATGGCCCTCAAGAAATCCGAACTCTATTCCTCCCTCTGGAAGTCCTGCGACGAGCTGCGCGGCGGCATGGACGCCAGCCAGTACAAGGACTACGTACTGGTCCTGCTGTTCGTCAAATACGTCTCCGACAAGTACGCCGGCGACCCGAATGCCCTGATCGAGGTGCCGCCCGGCGGCAGCTTTGCCGACATGGTGAAGCTCAAGAACGACAAGGAGATCGGCGACAGGATCAACAAGCTGATCGGCCGGCTGGCCGATGCCAACGAGTCGCTCAAGGGCGCCATCAACGTGGCCGACTTCAACGACGAGGAAAAGCTCGGCAAAGGCAAGGAGATGGTGGACCGGCTCACCCGACTGGTCGCCATCTTCGAAAGCCTGGACTTCGGCCGCAACCGCGCGGAGGGCGACGACCTGCTGGGCGACGCGTACGAATACCTGATGCGCCACTTCGCCACCGAGTCCGGCAAGAGCAAGGGCCAGTTCTACACCCCGGCCGAAGTCTCGCGGGTCATGGCGCAGGTCATCGGCCTGGGCCAGGCTCACCACGCCAGCCAGAGCATTTACGACCCGACATGCGGGTCGGGCTCGCTGCTGCTCAAGGCGCACGACGAAGCGAAAAGCCGCACCGGCCTGGACCTGGCCCTGTATGGCCAGGAAATGGACAACGCCACCAGCGCCCTGGCACGCATGAACATGGTGCTGCACGACTGCCCCACCGCCGAGATCTGGCAGGCCAACACCCTGTCCAGCCCGCACTTCCTCCACATGGGCGCGCTGCAGACGTTCGACTACGTGGTCGCCAACCCGCCGTTCTCCACCAAGGCCTGGAGCAACGGCATCGACCCGGTCAACGACCTGTTCAGCCGCTTCGAGTACGGCGTGCCGCCGGCCAAGAACGGCGACTACGCCTTCCTGCTGCACATCCTCAAGAGCCTCAAGAGCACAGGCAAGGGCGCGGTCATCCTGCCGCATGGCGTGCTGTTCCGCGGCGGCGCCGAGGGCGGCATACGCCGCAACATCGTCCAGCGCGGCTTCATCCAGGCCATCATCGGCCTGCCGGCCAACCTGTTCTACGGCACCGGCATCCCGGCCTGCATCGTCGTGCTCGACAAGGAAGGCGCCGCCGGCCGCAAGGGCATCTTCATGATCGATGCCAGCCGGGGCTTCATCAAGGACGGCAACAAGAACCGCCTGCGCGCGCAGGACATCCACAAGATCGTCGACACCTTCACACGGCAGCTGGACGACGACCCGCGCTACGCGCGCCTGGTGCCGCTGGCCGAGATCGAGGCCAACGACTTCAACCTCAACCTGCCGCGCTACATCGACAGCAGCGAACCCGAGGACCTGCAGGACATAGCGGCCCACCTGAAAGGCGGCATCCCCCACCGCGATCTGGACGGCCTCGCCGCCTACTGGCAGGTGCTGCCCTCGGTGCGCGCCGCCCTTTTCGCCGACGCCGACCGCCCCGGCTACAGCCGCCTGCGCGTCGAGCCCGGCCAGATCAAGGCCGGCATCTTCGGCCATCCCGAGTTCACTGCCTTCCAGCAGCAGGCCCGCCAGCGCTTCGATGCCTGGAAGCAGCAGCATCGCCCGCTGCTGGCCGGCATCCAGACCGGCGACCGGCCCAAGGTCCTGATCGAGACCCTGTCCGAGCGCCTGCTCGCCGCCTTCCAGGCCGCCCCGCTGATCGACGCCTACGACGTCTACCAGCACCTGATGGACTACTGGGCCGACACGATGCAGGACGACGCCTGGCAGATCGCGCTGGACGGCTGGCGCGCCGTGGACGACAAGGGCCAGCCCAACACCGACTTGATCCCGCCGCGCCTGATCGTGGCGCGCTACTTCAGCGCCGAACAGCAGGCCATCGAAACGCTGGAGGCCGCCCGCGACGCCCTCGCCCGCCAGATCGAGGAGCTGGACGAGGAACACAGCGGTGAGGACAGCCTGCTGTTTGAGGCGAGAACCGAGAAGGGCAAACTCACGAAAGCCAGCGTCAAGACACGCCTTCAGGCTGCTGAAGAAGGTGGCATCGACGTTGCAGAGCCTGGTGAGATCGCTTTGCTACGGCAATGTCTGACCCTGATCGACCAGGAAGCCGCCGCCGGCCGAAAGGTGAAGGACGCGCAGAAGGCGCTCGACGCCCGGGTGGCCGTGCGCTACGCCGAGCTCACCCCCACAGAGATCCAGACCCTGGTGGTGGACGACAAATGGCTGGCCGCCCTCACCGCCGCCGTGCAAGGCGAGCTGGACCGCGTGAGCCAGGCGCTGACCGCGCGCATCCGCCAGCTGGCCGAGCGCTACGCCACGCCGCTGCCGGCGCTGCTGGACGAGGTGGAGACGCTGGCGGCGCGGGTGGACGAGCACCTGAAGAGCATGGGGTTCGCATGGAACTGAGGCCTGCCTACAAGAAAACCGATGTGGGCGTGATTCCGGAGGATTGGGAGATCAAAGCCGTCGGCGACCTTGGTCAAATCAGAACAGGCCCATTCGGCACGTTGCTCAAAGCAGAGGAATATTCGGGATCGAATGGGGTCCCGCTCATCTCCGTGGGAGAGATTGGACACGGCACATTTCGGATCACGAACAAGACGCCACTCGTCCCCGAGGTTGTCGTGAACCGGCTCCCGCAATATGTGCTGCGAGTCGGCGACATAGTTTTTGGAAGAAAAGGGGCAGTTGATCGGTCGGTCTTGGTCGACGCCCCTCAAGACGGCTGGTTTCTCGGCTCTGACGGGATCAGTCTGCGCCCCAGCCAATCATGTCACGCCCCCTACTTGGCCTGGCAATTCCGCCGACATCAGGTGCAGTCATGGCTTCTTCAAAATGCTGTTGGAACTACGATGGCATCGCTTAATCAGGCTGTTCTGAGCGGTGTCAGAGTTCCTATCGCGCCAGAACCCGAACAACGCGCCATCGCCTCCGCACTTTCGGACGTGGACGCCCTGCTCGCCAAGCTCGACCAACTCATCGCCAAGAAGCGCGACCTCAAGCAGGCCGCCATGCAGCAACTTCTCACCGGCCAGACCCGGCTGCCGGGGTTTGATGAGCCATGGGAATCGAAGTGCATCGGAGAGTTCACAGATTGCACAGCGGGCGGAACACCGAGCACGACCGTCGCGGCATACTGGGGCGGCTCCATTCGCTGGATGAGCTCCGGTGAGTTGAACATGAAGCGTGTAAATGATGTTGCAGGACGAATTTCGGAGCAGGGACTGAAAAACTCAAGCACGAAAATTATCCCATCGTACTGCGTCTTGGTCGGTTTAGCCGGCCAAGGAAAGACGAGAGGAACAGTGGCGATTAACTACGTCGAGCTTTGCACCAATCAGTCGATTGCAGCCATATTTCCGAATGCGTCATTCGACCCAACTTATCTTTATTACAACCTGGACGCCCGATACGACGAGTTGCGGTCTTTGTCTACAGGCGACGGTGGTCGAGGCGGACTGAATCTAAGAATAATTAGATCAATATCAGTACCCTTTCCGCCAATTGCAGAACAAACCGCCATCGCCACCGTCCTGTCCGACATGGACGCCGAGATCGCCGCCCTCGAAGCCCGCCGCGACAAGACCCACGCGCTCAAGCAGGGCATGATGCAGGCGCTGCTGACCGGCCGCATCCGGCTGGTCTGAGCGCGGAACGCGCCGGGCGCCCCCAGCCGGCGATCGGCCGGGCGACGGGTGCCCGATGCGGCACTGCCTGCAGATGCACGGGCCGGTGCTTGCAGATCGGCAAACCGCATGATTCCAGTTGTCATCGGCGACTGGCGTCCGCAAGCCATTGTTCTTGTTTGCATTTTTCATGGCGATTGAACTTCGCCAGGACAGAGTTTCAAGATATCCTGTCCGCATGGCTGCATTTGTCCACTTCGATCTGAAGCTGCTGAACCCGGCGTTCGACTCGCCGCTGGTGGACGTGCTGACCGAACTGGAACACCTGCGCCGCCTGCAGCTGGCGGGCACCACGCCGGCGCCGGTGTTCTATCAGCTCAAGCATGTCTTCCACATGCTGGAGAGCCTGGGCTCGGCCCGCATCGAGGGCAACCACACCACGCTGGCCGACTATGTGGAGAGTGCCGTGGGCGGCGGCGGCCCGGGCGCCGACCCGCTGCGCGAGATCGCCAACATCGAGCAGGCCATGGCCTACGTGGAAGAGGCCATGCAGCCCGGCGCCACCTTGTCTGAGCACTTCATCCGCGAGCTGCACGCGATGACGGTGAACGACCTGCAACGCGAAGGCGACAAGACCCCCGGCGCCTACCGCAGAGGTGCCGTGTCGATCGCCCAGTCGGACCACCAGCCGCCCGAGGCGGTGCAGGTGCCCGCCTACATGCAGGAGCTGGTGGCCTTCATCAACCAGGATGACGCGCCGAAATACGACCTGATCAAGGTGGCACTGGCCCACCACCGCTTTGGCTGGGTTCACCCCTTTGGCAATGGCAACGGGCGCGTGGTGCGGTTGCTGACCTATGCGCTGCTGATCAAGTACGGCTTCAAGGTGACGGCCGGCGGCCGGGTGCTGAACCCCACGGCGGTGTTCTGCAACGACCGGGAAAAGTACTACGAGATGCTGTCCTGCGCCGACAGCGGCCGGCCCGACCAACTGGAACGCTGGTGCACCTACGTGCTGCAGGGGGTGCTGGTGGAACTGAAGAAGGTGGACCAGCTCACCCGCTACGACTACCTGAGCGGCAGGATTCTGGTGCCGGCCCTGGCTTACGCCCGCGCGCGCGGCCTGATCACGCCGCAGGAAGAGGCCGTGCTGAAGGCCACCGTGGACGCTGGCGTGGCCAAAGCAGGCGACTTGGCGCCGGCCATGCCCGGCCTCAACGCGACGCAGCGCACCTACCAGCTGCGCAAGCTGGTCGAGCGCAGGATGCTGCAGCCGGTACAGCCGAACGCGCGGCAGTACACGCTAGGCTTTGACAACAACTACCTGATGCGCGGCGTGATACACGCGCTGTCGCGCGAGGGCTTTATTTCCGCGCCGCTGGCGGGCGCGGCGCCCCCGCACCAGGCACCCCAGGGAGAAGCATGAGCGGCGTTGGACAGATCGAAAAGACAACCCAGGCCCGCGTGCTGGCCCTGCTGCGCGAGCGGCTGGGCTACCGCCCGCTCGGCAACTGGCTCGACCGCCCGGACAACCGGAACATCGAAGCTAATGTGCTGCGGCCCTGGCTGCACCAGCGCGGCGTGCCGGACGGCCTGATCAAGCGCGCCCTGCACGAGCTGCAGAAGACGGCGGAAGACATGAGCAAGAGCCTGTACGACCGCAACAAGGCGGTCTACACGCTGCTGCGCTATGGGGTGAAGCTGCGGCCCGAGATCGGCGAGAACACCGTCACCGTCTGGCTGATCGACTGGCAGCACCCCGCGGCGAACGACTTCGCGGTGGCCGAGGAGGTGACCGTCAAGGGTGCCGATGCCAAGGCGGCCGGCAAGCGGCCGGACGTCGTGCTCTACGTGAACGGCATCGCGCTGGGCGTGCTGGAGCTCAAGCGTTCCACGGTGTCCGTGTCGGAGGGCATCCGCCAGAACCTGGACAATCAGAAGAAAGAATTCATCCAGCCGTTCTTCTCGACCCTGCAATGGGTGATGGCCGGCAATGACAGCGAGGGCCTTCGCTACGGCACCATCGAAACCCCGGAAAAGTACTACCTGCAGTGGGTCGAGGACACCGGGCCCGATGCAGCCGAGGCGAACCTGCTGGACCGCCACCTGCTGCAGGTCTGCCGCCCGGCCCGGCTGCTGGAACTGATCCACAACTTCGTGGTGTTCGACGCGGGCACCAAGAAGGTTTGCCGGCAGAACCAGTATTTCGGCGTCAAGGCGGCGCAGGACTTCATTCGCCGGCGCGAGGGCGGTATCCTCTGGCACACCCAGGGCAGCGGCAAGAGCCTGACCATGGTCTGGCTGGCCAAGTGGATCCTGGCCAACCGCACCGGGTCGCGGGTGCTGATCATCACCGACCGCACGGAGCTGGACGAGCAGATCGAGAAGGTCTTCGTCGGCGTCCAGGAAAGCATCTACCGCACCAGGAGCGGCGCAGACCTGATCGAAAAGCTGAACCACGCGGACATCTCCCTGCTCTGCTCGCTGGTGCACAAGTTCGGCGGCAAGGGTGGGGACGAGGATGACAACGGGGAAGGCACCCGGGAATTCATCCAGTCCCTGCGGAACCTGCCACCGGACTTCTCGCCCAAGGGCGATCTGTACGTGTTCGTGGACGAATGCCACCGTACCCAGAGCGGCGATCTGCACAAGGCGATGAAGGCGCTGATGCCGAACGCCCTACTGATCGGCTTCACGGGCACGCCGCTGCTCAAGGCCGACAAGCAAAAGAGCATCGAGGTCTTCGGCCGCTACATCCACACCTACAAGTTCGACCAGGCGGTGCGCGAGGGTGTGGTGCTCGACCTGCGTTACGAGGCGCGCGACATCGACCAGTCGATCACCTCCCAGAAGAAGATCGACGAATGGTTTGACGCCAAGACCAAGGGCCTGAACGACCTGGCCAAGGCCCAGCTCAAGCAGAAGTGGGGCACGATGCAGCGGGTGCTGTCGAGCCAGGACCGGCTGAAGAAGATCGTGGCGGACATCCGCTTCGTGCTGGCCAAGGCGATCCCTGAAGACCGCGGCCTGGCGGCGCAGGAAACAGGGGCCGCAGCAGCACCGGCCGGGCTGGAGTCCGAGACCGACCGCATCCTGGACTTGGTGAAGAACCAGAATGACTACTAGCCAGCGGCACCTGAGCGTCAGCGGCATTGCGGTGGAGGTGGTGCGCAAGGACATCAAGAACCTGCACCTGGGTGTTTATCCGCCCAACGGACGCGTGCGCGTGGCGGCGCCCTTGGTGGTGAGCGACGAGGCGGTTCGGCTGGCCGTGATCGACAAGCTGTCATGGATCAAGCGCCAGCGCGCCCGGTTCGCCGCGCAGCCGCGCCAATCCGAGCGCGAGATGGTCAACGGAGAAAGTCACTACTTCCTTGGCCGGCGCTATCGCCTGCGCGTGCACGAGCAGGAGGCGCCGGCCCGGGTGGCGCTGCGCGGCGTGGCCAGTCTCGATCTGTTCGTGCGCCCCGGCAGCCCGACCGAAGCACGGGAAACCGTGCTACTGAACTGGTACCGGGAGCAACTCAAGGCACTCATTCCGCCGCTATTGGACAAGTGGCAGGCAGTCGTCGGCGTTCGGGTGAGCGCCTGGGGCGTGAAGAAGATGAAGACCAAGTGGGGAAGCTGTACCCCATCGGCCGGTCGGATCTGGCTGAACCTGGAGCTCGCCAAGAAGCCCGCGCCATGCCTGGAGTACATCGTCGTGCATGAGCTGGTGCACCTGCTGGAGCGCCATCACTCGGAACGGTTCACGGCGCTGATGGATCGGCATCTGCCGGACTGGCGAAGCCGCCGGGACAGGCTGAATGCCGGCACCCTGGGACATGAGCGTTGGGAATAGCGGTGCCCGGCTGAACAAAACCGCAAAGACGACTTATGCGGAGCTCAGGCTGATCGTCGCAGCCAGCCGGCCGGCTCGAATCGCCTGTCAAGCCTTCTTCAGGCCCGCCGGGCCCGCGGCCCCTGGCGACTTCATGCAGGAGCGGCCTGGATAGGCAACCCCGGATCCACCCGCGAACAAGAGGCTCTTGACCCGCCGAGCGTTGAAATGCGTCTGCAAGGGACAGGGATCGTCGCTGAAGCACTGGTTTTCGATGATGCAGCGCGTCAGGGACTGGTCGGCGCGGACCTCGATGTCCAGCACACCACAGTGCAATCGATTGGAATCGCTCATTTGATGCTCCAGGACGGACGGGCTGCCGCTGGTTCACTGTAGGCGAGAGCTTGCACTGGCGAGTTGATGCACATCATCCAAATCGCTCTCACGGACTCGGCGGAGACCAGCGCGCTGCCCGCGCGCGGCCGGCCCGCTCAGCTGCGCGCCGCCCGGGCCGCAGGCACCGGAAACAGCGCCGGCTCGGCGCTCGCGCGCGCTTCTTCCGGGGGGCGTGGCGCGTTGAACGGCAGGGGCTGCAGGGCGTTGCTGATTTCGACCTCCAGGCGCGCCACCCGTTCGGAGTACATGCGCGCCAGCGCCAGGTGGTGCTCGGCCGCGACCTGGTGCTCGATGCGCGCCAGATGGGCCTCGTTCAGGTACTCGCGTGCCTTGCGGATGTGCGCGTCGCTGCGCGGTTCGAACAGCTGAAATTTCATGACATCCCTCCTCGGACGACGAACGGCCAAAAACTGTTAACCAAAGTTTTTATTTTTTCCCATTCAGCTTGCGAACATCATCCTCCCGAATCTCCGCGGATGTCAACAAATGTAAGAACGGCCGCGCGCAGGCGGCGGCGCCTCAGCGCGGGCTGGCGCGCAGCGTGCGGCTGAGCAAAATCACCGGCACCAGGCCCACCAGCACCAGGGCCAGCGAGGGCAGCGCCGCTTCGCCCAGGCGCTCGTCGCGCGCCAGCTGGTAGGCCACCACCGCCAGGGTGTCGGTATCGAAGGGGCGCAACACCATGGTGGCGGGCAACTCCTTCATCACGTCGACGAACACCAGCAGGGCCGCCGCCGCGGTGGAGCGCCTGAGCAGCGGCCAGTGCACGCCCCACATCAGGCGCCAGCCGCCCGCGCCCAGCATGCGCGCAGAGTCGTCGAGGCTGGGCGGGATGCGCGCATAGCCGCTTTGCACCGACTGCAGGGCCACGGCGCAAAAACGGACCAGGTAGGCCCAGACCAAGCCGAGCACCGTGGCCGTCACCAGATAGCCCACGCGCGTCTGCGGCGCCAGCGCCTGCAGCCAGCCCACGGGCAGCAGCAGGCCGACCACGATCACGGCACCCGGGATCGCATAGCCCAGGCCCGTGAGCTGGACCACGCCGCGCGTGAGCCCGCGCGGCGAGCGGCGCAGGCTGAACGCCAGGGCCAGGGCCAGCAGCACGGCCAGGGCCGCCGTCAGCGCGCCCAGCCGCACGCTGTTGAAGGACCAGGCGACGAAGCGGTCCCAGGGCAGCACCGACCAGTCGGCCGTCAACGGCCGCAGCATGAACAGCACGGGCAGCACGAAGCCCAGCAGCACGGGCAGGCCGCAGACCGCCCAGGCCGCCACGCGCCGCCCCCCGGCCAGCCGCACGGGCTGCGCCTCGGCCGAGCCGGCGCGCGCGCCGCGCCCGGCCGCAAAGCGCATGCGCCGCTGCGCGCGGTGCTCCAGCTGCAGCAGCAGCACCACGAAGGCCAGCAGCACGGTGGCCAGCTGCGCCGCGGCGATGCGGTTGTCCATGGCCAGCCAGGCCTTGTAGATGCCGGCGGTGAAGGTCTGGATGCCGAAATAGCTGGACACGCCGAAGTCGGCCAGGGTCTCCATCAGCGCCAGGGCCACGCCGGCCGCCACGGCCGGACGCGCCAGCGGCAGGGCCACCTCGCGGATGCGGCGGGGCAGCGGCGCGCCGAGCAGGCGCGCCGCCTCCATGAGCTGGGCGCCGCGCTCGCTCAGGGCGGTGCGCGCCAGCAGGTAGACATAGGGGTAGAGCGAGAAGGTGAAGACCCAGGCCGCGCCGCCCAGGCTGCGCACCTCGGGCAGGACCCGGCCCTCGAGGCCGAAGGCGGCGCGCAGCCAGGTCTGCAGCGGCCCGCTGAACTGCAGGAAATCGGTGTAGGCATAGGCCACCACGTAGGCCGGCATGGCCAGCGGCAGCAGCAGGGCCCACTCGAACAGCCTGCGCCCCGGAAACTCGAACAGGGTCACGGCCGCGGCGCTGCTCAGGCCCACGAGCACCACCCCCAGCGCCACCAGCAGGCACAGGCCCACCGAGGTGCCCACGTAGTCCGGCAACACGGTCTGCGCCATCTCGCGCAGGATCGCCGCCGTGGCCTCGTCCCACTGCAGCCAGGAACCCAGCACGGCCAGCACCGGCACGCAGAGCCAGAAGGCCAGCATGAGCAGCAGGAATTGGCGGAGCCGGTGCGACGGCATGGAAAGGGGGCGCGACAAGGATGGGCAAAAGGAATGAGAATTGTAAGCATCTACAATCCACACCATGTTCCTGGAGGTCTCCCAGCTCGATGTCAGTTACGCCGGCCACGCCCAGGCGGCGGTGCAGGGCGTGTCCTTCGGCCTGCATGCCGGCGAGATCGGCGTGCTGATCGGCCCCTCGGGCTGCGGCAAGACCACATTGCTGCGCGCCGTGGCCGGCCTCGAGCCCGTGAGCGGCGGCGAGATCCGCCTGGGCGGCGAGCTCGTGAGCAGCAGCGCCCACCAAGTGGCGCCCGAGGCGCGGCGCATCGGCATGGTGTTCCAGGACTACGCCCTGTTTCCGCACCTGGACGTGGGCCAGAACGTGGGCTTCGGCATCCACACGCTGCCGCGCGCCGAGCGTGCCGCGCGCGTGGCCGAGGTGCTGGCCCTGGTCGGCCTTGCGGGCGCCGAGCGGCGCTTTCCGCACGAGCTCTCGGGCGGCCAGCAGCAGCGCGTGGCCCTGGCGCGGGCTCTAGCACCGCGCCCGCGCCTGCTGCTGCTCGACGAGCCCTTCTCCAACCTCGACGTGGACCTGCGCGAGCGCCTGGCGCACGAGGTGCGCGCCATCCTCAAGGCGGCGCAGGCCACGGCCCTGTTCGTCACGCACGACCAGCTCGAGGCCTTCGCCATCGGCGACGTGATCGGCGTGATGTGCGAGGGCCAACTGCACCAGTGGGACGACGCCTACACGCTCTACCACCGCCCGGCCACGCGCTTCGTCGCCGATTTCATCGGCCACGGGGTGTTCACGCCGGCCACGCTGCGCTCGGTCGGCAACCAGGTGGTGGTGCAGACGCCGCTGGGCGAGCTGACCGACATGGCGGAATGCCCCCTGCCCGGCGCGTTCGTGGACGGCAAGTGCGACGTGCTGCTGCGCGCCGACGACATCGTGCACGACGACGACGCGCCGGTGAAGGCCGAGATCCTGCGCAAGGCCTTCCGCGGCTCCGAGTTCCTCTACACCCTGCGCCTGAAAACCGGCGAGACCGTGCTGGCCCATGTGCCCAGCCACCACGACCACAAGATCGGCGAGTGGATAGGCATCAGGCCGCAGGTCGACCACGTGGTCACCTTCGACCGCGCCTGCCCGCTGGACGAGCGCCGGATGTGCCAGATGCCCTGCGAACGCGTGGTGGACGAGCGCTGCCCTGCCCTTCCCCCCGTTTAGACCTTGCGCTGCGCAGGCTCGCGCAGCTCAGCGATGCGATGGCGCAAGGCGTTGGCCCAGGCACGCCGGTCGCGCCCATCGGCCCGCTGCGGCTCGCCGAAGCTCACCACGGCCTGGATGCCGTGCGTGGTCAGGGTGCGCCAGATCGAACCGACCAGGGTGTCGTCGCCGATGTAGCAGGGCGCCAGGCTGAGCTGGCCCGTGGCGCGGTCGACGAACTGCAGCGCCACCGGCTGCGCCGGCACCTCGGCCGCGATCGCGGCCTGGATCAGGTTGGCATGGAACGGCAGCAGCGTGAGGCCGTCGCTGGTCGTACCTTCTGGAAACACCGCCAGCACGTCACCCTCGCGCAAGGCCTCGGCCATGTGTTGCACCACGCGCATGGCATCGCGGCGCGAGCTGCGCTCCAGGTAGAGCGTGCCGGCGGCCCCGGCCAGGGTGCCGACCAGGGGCCAGTGCTTGACGTCGGACTTGGAGACGAAGCGGCAGTGGCGCGCGGCATGCATGACCACGATGTCCAGCCAGGAGATGTGGTTGGCCACCAGCAGCACGGGCCCGCCATGCGGCGGCTGGCCGCGCACCACCAGCTCGATGCCCCACAGGGCCAGCAGGCGCTGCGCCCAGGCCTGCACGCGCGCCTCGCGGTGCGTGGGCGCCAGCTGCGGGAAATGCGCGTAGATGGTCCACAGGCCGACCGCGATGTGCAGCAGGCCGCGCCACAGTTTGGCCAGGGCTCCGAACAGCTTCATGCGCAGCGCATGGGGCTCAGGCCTCGTAGGCCACGTGGCCACCCACCAGGGTGCAGCGCACGCGGCCGGGCAGCTCGTAGCCCGAGAACGGCGTGTGCTTGCCCTGGCTGCGCAGCGCCTCGGGCAGCACCTGCCAGTGCGCCTCGGGGTCGAACACGCAGACATCGGCCACGCCGCCCTCGACCAGCTGGCCGGCACTCGCCTGCAGCGTGCCCAGGGCCTGGCCCAGCACGCGCGCCGGCGCCTGGGTCAGTACCTCGATGGCGCGCGTCAGGCCGGCGCCGCTGTCTTGGCCCCACTTGAGCGCCAGGCTCAAGAGCAGCTCCAGGCCGGTCGCGCCGGGCTCGCTTTCGGCGAAGGGCAGGGTCTTGGCATCCTCGTCGACCGGGGTGTGGTCCGACACCAGGGCGTCTATGGTGCCGTCGGCCAGCGCCGCGCGCAGCGCGTCGCGGTCCTTCTGCTGGCGCAGCGGTGGGTTCAGGCGCGCGCGGCTGTCGAAGTAACCGATGTCGGTGTCGGTCAGGTGCAGCGAGTTGATGCTCACATCGCAGCTGACGGCCAGGCCCTCTTCCTTGGCACGGCGCACCAGGGCCACGCCGGCCGCGCTGCTGAGGCGGCACAGGTGCACGCGCGCGCCGGTGGCGCGCATCAGCTCGAAGATGCTGTGCAGGGCGATGGTCTCGGCCGCCACCGGCACGCCGGACAGGCCCATGCGCGTGGCCAGCGGCCCGCTGGCCGCCACGCCCTTGCCCAGGTACAGCTCCTGCGGTCGCAGCCAGACCGGGTAGCCCAAGGTGCTGGCGTACTGGAGGGCGCGCTGCAGCACCTGGGTGTTGGCCAGCGCCACCTCGGCCTGGCTGAAGCCCACGCAGCCGGCCTCGGTCAGCTGGACCATCTCGGTCAGCACCTCGCCCTGCAGGTTGCGCGTGAGCGCCCCGAGCGGAAACACGCGCGAGCGGTGCAGCTTCTCGGCGCGAAACTTGAGCATTTCCACCAGGCCCGGCTCGTCGAGCACCGGCTCGGTGTCGGGCGGGCAGACCACGCTGGTCACGCCGCCGGCCACGGCGGCCGCCATCTCGCTGTCCAGCATGCCCTCGTGCTCGTGGCCGGGCTCGCGCAGGCGCACGGCCAGGTCCACCAGGCCCGGCGCGACGATGCAGCCGCTGGCGTCGATCACGCGGTTGGGCACGAAGTCGGCGGCCACGCGCTTGACGGCGATGATGCGGCCGGCCGCGATGGCCAGGTCGCAGACTTCGTCGAGCTTGGAGGCGGGGTCGATGACGCGGCCGCCCTTGATCAGGATCTTCATTGTTCTTGTCTTCCTCAGGCTTCGTTGCCGGCCACGATGCTCATCACCGCCATGCGCACGGCAATGCCGAAGGTCACCTGCGGCAGGATCACGCTCTGGCGGCCGTCGACCACGGCCGAGTCGATCTCCACGCCGCGGTTGATCGGGCCCGGGTGCATGACGATGGCGTCGGGCTTGGCCAACTGCAGCTTCTCGGGCGTGAGGCCGTAGCTCTTGAAGAATTCCTGGCTCGAGGGCAGCAGGGCGCCGCTCATGCGCTCGTTCTGCAGGCGCAGCATGATCACCACGTCGCAGCCCTTGATGCCCTCCTCCAGCTTGTGGCAGACGCGCACGCCCATCTGCGCCATGTCGCCAGGCACCAGGGTCTTGGGGCCGACCACGCGCACCTCGGCGCAGCCCAGGGTGGTCAGGGCGTGGATGTCCGAGCGCGCCACGCGCGAGTGCAGCACGTCGCCGACGATGGCCACCGTGAGGTTGGAGAAGTCCTTCTTGTAGTGCCGGATGGTGTACATGTCCAGCAGGCCCTGGGTCGGGTGGGCGTGGCGGCCGTCGCCGGCGTTGACCACGTGCACATGCGGGGCCACATGCTGGGCGATCAGGTAGGGCGCGCCCGACTCGCTGTGGCGCACCACGAAGAGGTCGGCTGCCATGGCGCTGAGGTTGGCGATGGTGTCGAGCAGCGACTCGCCCTTGGACGCCGAGGAGCGCGCGATGTCCAGGTTGATCACGTCGGCCGACAGGCGCGTGGCAGCGATCTCGAAGGTGGTGCGCGTGCGCGTGCTGTTCTCGAAGAACAGGTTGAACACGCTCTTGCCGCGCAAGAGTGGCACCTTCTTGACCTCGCGGTCGCTGACGCTGACGAAGTTGGCCGCCGTGTCCAGGATGTGGGTGAGGATCTCGCGCGACAAGCCCTCGGTGGACAGCAGGTGAATCAGCTCGCCGTGCTTGTTGAGTTGGGGATTGCGTTTGTAAAGCATGGGGTCAGGCCTCTCGACGGGCCGCCCCTAGGGAGGCCTGGGCCCCCTCGGGGGGCAGAGCAGCGGCGCAGCCGCAAACGTGGGGGCTCATTTACTGCCCTTCCACGTGGAAGCTGAACCGGCCGGCCGCGTCGCGCGCGAGCTCCAGCGACTGCGCGGCCGGCAGCGCCACGCGCGCGGCGGCGAAGTCGGGCTGCACCGGCAGCTCGCGCCCGCCGCGGTCCACCAGAACGGCCAGCCGCACGCTGGCCGGACGGCCGTAGTCGAACAGCTCGTTGATCACGGCGCGTATGGTGCGGCCGGTGTAGAGCACGTCGTCGAGCAGCACGATCTCGGCGCCGTTGACTTCGAACGGCAGCTGGGTCTGGCCGCCGGCGGCCAGGCCGCGCTGGGCGAAGTCGTCGCGGTGCATGGCCGAGGAGATCACGCCGGGCGCGCCGGCCAGGCCCAGGTCCTGCTGCAGCCGCTCGGCCAGCCAGGCCCCGCCCGAGGTGATGCCGACCAGCCGGGTCTGCGGGCCGCAGAGGCTGCGCACGCCGCGCAGCAGTTCGCGGTACAGGGCCTCGGCATCGAGCAACAAGGCCCCCACGCTCGGCACTGCGTGTCCTTCGCTGCCCCCCGAGGGGGCCTTCGCGCCTTGGGACGGCCCGGCGGCGCTCATCGGATTCGTCATGGGAGGCTCCTCAGAAACTGTTCAAGAATGATGCAGGCCGCCGCCGCGTCGGCGTCGCGCGCGCCGCCCTGCAGCGCCTCGGTGGTGCTGTAGCGCTCGTCCACGGGGTACACCGTCAGGCCGAAGCGGCCGTGCAGCTGGCGCGCGAAGCGCTGTGCCAGGCGGGTATTCTCGTGCGGCGCGCCGTCGGGATGGAAGGGCACGCCGACCACCAGCGCGTCGGGCTGCCATTCGCGGATGCGCGCGGCGATCTGCACGAAGCGCGCGTCGCCCTCGGCCCTGATCGTGCCCTGCGGCGTGGCGCTGCGCATCAGCCGGTTGCCCACCGCCACGCCGGTGCGCTTGAGGCCGAAGTCGAACGCGAGAAAGGTCTGGAACTGGGGCGGTACTTCGGGCGCAGCAACCGGCTGGTTCATGCGTGCCCCGCGCCCGGCGACAGCATCCAGGACTGCAATCCGAGCAGGCCCAGCGCGCGCTCGTAGCGCTGCTCGACCGGCGTGTCGAAGATGACCGCCGGGTCGGCGCCCACGGTCAGCCAGCTGTTCTCCGCGAGCTCGGACTCGAGCTGGCCCTCGCCCCAGGCCGAGTAGCCGAGCGAGACCAGCACGCGGCGCGGGCCGGCGCCGGTGGACAGGGCCTCCAGCACGTCCTTGGAGGTGGTCATCTCCAGCCCGCCCGGAATGGCCATGGTGGAGGCGTACACGGATTCGTCGGCCGGCGCGCCGCTGGCCGTCATGGGCTCGTGCAGCACGAAGCCGCGCTCGGTCTGCACCGGCCCGCCCTGGAACACCGGCGCGTCGATCAGGTCGCTGCGGCGCAACGGCAGGTCGACCTTGTCGAACAGGTTCTTGAGGCTGATGTCGCTGGGCTTGTTGATGATCAGCCCGAGCGCGCCGCGCTCGCTGTGCTCGCACAGGTAGACCACGCTGCGGGCAAACGCCTCGTCCTCCAGCCCCGGCATCGCGATCAGGAAATGATGCGTGAGGTTGGTGAGTGGAGAATCGGGGGCAGAAGGCATTTTTTGATTTTAACGGCGAACATGGACAAGCCCTTCTCCACCGGACTGATGTGGTTCCGGCGCGACCTGCGCGCCCACGACAACGCCGCGCTCTACCACGCGCTCAAGGCCTGCCGCCAGGTTCATTGCGTGTTCGTGCTGGACCGCGAGATCCTGGACGCGCTGCCGCGCGCCGACCGCCGCGTCGAATTCATACGCGAGAGCCTGGTCGAGCTCGACCAGGCGCTGCGCCGCCTGTCGGGCCAGGCCGGCGCCGGCCTGATCGTTCGCCATGCCCTGGCGCGCGAGGCCGTCCCGGCCCTGGCCCGCCAGCTGGGCGCACAGGCGGTGTTCGCCAACCATGACGACGAGCCCCAGGCCCTGGCACGCGACGCCCAGGTGCGCGGCGCCCTGGCCGAGGCCGGCATCGCCCTGCACACCGGCAAGGACCATGTGGTGTTCGAGCGCCAGGAGCTGCTGACCCAGGGCGGCCGGCCCTATGCGGTGTTCACGCCCTACAAGAACGCCTGGCTCAGAAAGCTCGACGCCTTCTACCTGCGCGCCTACCCGGTCGAGCGCCATGCCGAGGCCCTGGCCGCGCGGCCCGAGGCCCTGCGCCAGCCCGTGCCCACGCTGGCCGAATTCGGCTTCCAGACGAGCAACCTGGCCGCGCTGCGCCTGCCGGCCGGCACCCAGGGCGGCCGGGCCCTGCTGGCCGACTTCCTCACGCGCATCGCCCGCTACCAGGCCACGCGCGACTTCCCGGCCCTCAAGGGGCCCAGCTACCTCAGCACGCACCTGCGCTTCGGCACCCTGTCGATACGCGAGCTGGCGGCCCAGGCGCACGGGCGCATGGCCGAGGGCTGCGCCGGGGCCGGCACCTGGCTCAGCGAGCTGATCTGGCGCGACTTCTACGCCCAGATCCTGGCCAACTTCCCCCATGTGGTCACGGCCAGCTTCAAGCCCGAGTACGACGCGATCCACTGGGAGCAAGGCGCGCACGCGCAGCAGCTGTTCCAGGCCTGGTGCGAGGGCCGCACCGGCTATCCGCTGGTCGACGCGGCCATGGCGCAGATCAACCAGAGCGGCTACATGCACAACCGGCTGCGCATGGTGGTGGCGAGCTTCCTGGTCAAGGACCTGGGGCTAGACTGGCGCTGGGGCGAGCGCTATTTCGCCCAGCATCTCAACGACTACGAGCTCGCGTCCAACAACGGCGGCTGGCAGTGGGCCAGCTCCAGCGGCTGCGACGCCCAGCCCTGGTTCCGCATCTTCAACCCGGTCACGCAGAGCCAGAAGTTCGACGCCCAGGGCCGCTTCATCCGGCGCTACCTGCCGCAGCTGGCCAAGCTGCCAGACGCTGCCCTGCACGCGCCCTGGACCGCGCGGCCGGTGGACCTGGCCGCCGCCGGGCTGGTGCTGGGCCGCGACTATCCACAGCCGCTGGTGCAGCACGAGGCGGCGCGCGAGCGCACGCTGGCGCGCTACGCCGTGGTCAGGCGATCGGTCTCCAGCGGGGCGTAGCGGCGCACCAGGCCCAGCAGCTCCTCCTCGGAATAGGGCTTGCCGAGGTAGTGGTCGACGCCGAGCTCGCGGGCGTGCTCGCGGTGCTTGGCCGCGATGCGCGAAGTGATCATGATCACCGGCAGCTCGGCCAGGCGCGGATCGTGGCGGATGTTGCGCACCAGGTCGAAGCCATCCATGCGCGGCATCTCGATATCGGACAGCACCACGGCCGGGCGCTCCTCCTGCAGCCGCTCCAGCGCCTGCAGCCCGTCCACCGCCAGCGCCACGCGCCAGCCCTCGCGCTGCAGCATGCGCTGCATCACGCGGCGCACCGTGATCGAGTCGTCGACCACCAGCACCAGCGGCGCCTGCGCGCGCGCCTCGGCCGCCACGGCGGGCGCTGCGCCGAGCTGCTCCAGCACCTCGGGCTGGGCCTGGTCGGCGCTGAGCGCTCGCACCTGCTCGCCGTACACCGAGGCCAGGGCCACCGGGTTGTAGATCAGCGCCACGGTGCCCGAGGGCAGCACCGTCATGCCGGCCAGGCCCGGCAGGCGTGACAGCTGCGGGCCGAGGTTCTTGACCACCACTTCCTGGTTGCCTATCACCTGGTCCACGTGCATGGCCAGGCGCTGCGCCGCGCTGCGCAGGACCACCACCGGCGGCGACTTGGTCTGCGCCTCGTGGCTGCGCACCGAGGACTGCAGCAGCGCACCGGCCCAGAAGAAGGGCAGCGACTCGCCGTCGTGCGCCAGCTGGCCGCTGTTGTAGGCCTGCTGCAGCTCGCGCAGCGAGCTGCGGCGCACCAGTTCGACCACGTTGGCCGGCAGGCCCACGGTCAGCTCGCCGGCGCGCACCAGCAGCACCTGGGTCACGGCCGTGGTCAGCGGCAGCACCAGCCTGAAGGCCGTGCCCTGGCCGGGCTGGGAATGCGTCTCGATGCGCCCGCCCAGACCCTGCACCTCGGCGCGCACCACGTCCATGCCTATGCCGCGCCCCGCCAGCTCGCTCAGCGCATCGGCGGTCGAGAAGCCGGGCCGGTAGATCAGCTCGGTGGTCTCGGCCTCGCCCAGTTCCTGGTCGGCGGTGATCAGGCCCAGCAGCTGGGCCTTGGCACGGATGCGGCCGAGGTCCAGGCCGGCGCCATCGTCGCGGAACACCACCGCCACGTCGTTGCCCTCCTGGTGCAGCGCTATCGTCACGGTGCCGGCCGGCGCCTTGCCGGCCGCCTGGCGCGCTTCGGGCGACTCGATGCCGTGCGCCACGCAGTTGCGCAGCAGGTGCTCGAAGGCCGGCGTCATGCGCTCCAGCACGCCGCGGTCCATCTCGATCGCCCCGCCCGTGATGTCGAGCTTGACCTGCTTGCCGGTGTCCTTGGCGGCCTGGCGCACCACACGGTACAGGCGCTCCGAGATGCCCTCGAACTCGACCATGCGGGTGCGCAGCAGGCCGCGCTGCAGTTCGCGCGTCTGGCGCGCCTGGGCCTGCAGGTCGTCCTCGGTGGCCTGCACGGTGCGCTGCAGGGCGCGCTGCACGGTGGCCACGTCGTTGACCGACTCGGCCATCATGCGCGTGAGCTCCTGCACGCGGGTGAAGCGGTCGAACTCCAGCGGGTCGAAATTCTGCTGCTCGCCCTGCGCCTGGGCCAGGCGCGACTGCATCTGGGTCTCGGCCTGCAGCTCGACGTCGCGCAGTTGCTGGCGCAGGCGCTCGAGGTTGCCGGTCAGATCCTGCAGCGAGCCGCGCAGCTGGCCCAGCTCGGCCTCCAGCCGCGAGCGCGTGATCATGACCTCGCCGGCCTGCACCACCAGGCGGTCCAGCAGCTGGGCGCGCACGCGCACCGCCTGGCCGGCGGCGACCGAGGCCGGTACCGGCTGCAGGGCCGCCGGCAGCGCCACCGCCGAGGCAGCCAAGGCCGCCGGCGCGGCAGGCAAGGGCACGGCGGCCTGCGGCGCCGGCTCGGGGGCCGCGACCGGCGCGGGCACCGCATGGCGCAGCTGCTCGACGCTGGCCTCCATGGCGTCGAAGCGGCCCAGCAGCGGCTCGATCTGCTCGCTGGTCAGCGCCTGGCTGCCCAGGGCCTCGATCGCGGACTCCATGCGGTGGGCCTGCTCGCCCAGGCGGAAGGCGCCGGCCAGGCGGGCGCTGCCCTTGAGCGTGTGCAGGGCGCGCAGCACCTCGGCGCGCGCGCCGCTGTTGTCGGGCCGCGCCACCCACTGGCGCAGGGCGCTGCCCAGCTGCGGCATCAGCTCGCCCGCCTCTTCCTCGAAGATGGCCAGCAGCTCGGGATCGACGGCGTCGACCAGGTCGAAGTCCTCCTCGTCGACCAGGGTCACCGCCGCCGGCGATGGCTCGACCGGCGCCGCCTGGAATGCCGGCTCGACGGGCGCGGCTTCGGCCGCCGCCGGCAGCTCGCCGGTGGCCTCGAAGCGCTCCAGGGCCTCGATCAGGGCCGGGTTGGGCTCCTTGAGGAAGCCCGCGGCGAACTGGTGCAGCAGGCGCCGCAGGTCCTCCGCCACGTCGAGGAACAGCAGCGCCGGCGCCGGGCTGCCGCCGGCCTGGCCCTGCAGCCGCTCGAGCGCATGCTCGAGCCGGCGCGCCAGGCCCGACAGCGCCTCGAAACCCACGGTGGCGGAGCTGCCAGCCAGCGAATGCGCCAGTGCAACGGCCGACTCGGGCGCCGGCCGGTGCGGCTCCATGCTCCATTCGCTGAGCTCGGTCGACAGCCGGCGCGACCATTCGTCGGCCTCGTTGAGGTAGACGTTGTAGAGCGGGATGCCGATGCGCAGCGCGCCTATGCGCTTGTACTGCTCGTCCGACTCGGCTTCCGGCACCAGGGCCTCGCCGCCCGCGGCGGTGTCGGAGTCACCCAGGTCCAGCGAGAAGTCCGGCAGCGCCGAAGCCACCGGCTCGGCCGCTGCGGGCGCCTCGAACACCAGCTCGACGCCCTCCAGATCGGGCGGCAGTTCGGCCGCTGCCGGCTCGGGCATGGGCAGCGCCTCGGGCACGGGCGGCTGGGTCGCCTGAACAAAGGCCTCGAAGTCGATGTCCGAGACTTCCAGCGAAGCGGCCGGCGCCGTCTCCACCGCCTCGGGCTGCGGGGCCGGCTCGGCCGGGGGCGCTGCCGGCTCGGGCAGGCCGAGCTCCAGAGGCGGGAGCTCGAACGCGCTCGGTTCGGGCACCGCCGGGGCGGCCTCCTGCGGCGCGGGCGACGGGGGCCACACCAGGGTCTCGGCCAGCAGCGGCTCGATGGGCTGGGGCGCCAGCGCGAAGTCCAGCGTCTCCTCGTCCGGTTCGGGCAGCTGCGTGTCCGCCCAGCCCAGGGCCTCCTCCTCGTCTTCTTCGACCAGGGGCTGGGCCGCGGCCGGCGCCGTCGGCACCGGCGCGCCGGCCGGCAGGTCCAGCGGCACGCGCTTGCGCTCCAGGCGGAACAAGTCGGCGGCGCGGCTGAACATGGCGGGCTGCCAGGCCGCGTCGCGCCCGTCGGCAATGTCCTCGACCCAGCGGCCGAAGCCCTGCAGCGCCTCCTCGCACAGGCCGCCGAGCTCGGGGCTGACCGGCTTCTGCTCGGCCAGCCAGGCGTTGAGCAGCTGCTCGAGCGACCAGGCGGCTTCGCCGAAGGCGGCCAGGCCGACCATGCGCGAGCTGCCCTTGAGGGTGTGGAAGGCGCGCCTGAGCGTGGTCTGCTGCTCCAGGTCGCCCGGCGCCTGGGCCAGCGCCTGCACCGCGTCCAGCCCGGCGCTGACCACCTCGCGCGCCTCGTCCAGGAAGATCTCGCGCAGCTCGTCGTCGGCCGCGGGCGGCTCGAAGCGCGCCGGCGCCGGTTCGGGCGCAACCGGCGCGGCCTGGGGGACGGGTGCCAGCTCGGCCACCGTCGGTGCGGCGGCCGGGGATGGCTGCGCCTGGCGCCCCATCAGCGGGCGCAGCTCGCCGCGCTGGGCGTCGTAAACGAACAGCTTCTTGGCCAGCGCGGGCTGGTAGCCCAGCATATCGATCAGGAAGCCCAGCGCGCCCAGGCTGTTGCCCAGGCGTTCGTAGAGTGCCGCCGGCGGCTCGCCGGCCGCCGGCTCGACCCCCATCAGCAGCTGCTCGACGCTGTCGCGCATGCGCAGCACGGCCTGTGAGGCCTGCTCCAGCCCCAGCACGGACAGCACGCCGCGCATCTGCGACAGCAGGCCCGGCACCGCGTGCAGCGGCTGGGCCTCGGCCGGCTGGCGGAAGTACTGGTCGAGCAGTTTCTCCGCCTCGCCCAGCGTCAGGTGCAGTTCGCCCACCACCGTGCCCATGGTCTGGCGGTCGCTGACCTGGCGGTACAGCGCCTCCATCCAGGGCTCGAGCGGCGGCGCGCCGCCGCCTTCGCAGACGCGGTCCAGCCGCGCCGCGAGCCGATTGCAACGCTCGGCCAGCTCGGCGTCGCTCGGATCCAGGTCGGCCAGCATGGCCTCGAGGTAGAGCACCGAGGTGGCGACCTCCATGCCGAGCTCGGCCGAAGGCGGCCGGCCCGAGCGCAGCGTGGTCGCGCCGGCCTGGTTCAGGGCCCGGGCCAGCCCGGCGCCGCCCGGCACCAGGCGCTGCAGCGAATCGGCCACCAGGCCGAGCTGGTCCACCGCCTGCTGCAGGCGTGCGAGGTCGCCGCCGGCCAGTGCCGACCAGAGGTCCTTGAGCGCGTCGACGCGTTTGCGCGCCTGCACGCGCAGCGCGGGGTCGTATTGGCCGTAGCGCCGCTGCTCGTAGTCGCCGGGCAGGCAGCGGCCCAGGGCCCAGGCGCGGTCCAGGGCCGGCAGCAGGGCGGAGTCCGGCGCAGGCAGGGCCTGGGCGCAGAAGAACAGCAGGTCCTGCGCCAGCCGGTCCGAGACCACCGGATCGCCCTGGGCCAGGGTCGCATACTGCAGCAGGATGCGCGAGGCCGAGCGCTTGACATAGGCGTCGGCGCGCAGGGCGCCGCGGCTCAGGGCCTCGAAGAAGCCGGCGCAGATCTGCCAGAACACGCGCGGCTGCAGCGCCTGCTGGCCGCGCGCCAGGCCCAGGCTGATCTGGCCCAGCTCGGCCGCGGCCTGCAGGTCGCCGCTCTTCATGAGCTTCAGGATGCCCTGGTCCAGGCGCGCGCGCAGCGCCGGTGCGCTGGCCAGGGCCGGCTCGGACAGCGGCAGGGCCGGATCGGTCCAGCGCCAGGCCAGGGGCCAGAGGTCGGCCGGGTGGATGCGTTCGGCGCCGGCCAGCTCCTGCACCTCGCGGTAGGGCGGGAACAGGCCCACGGGCGCCACCGGCTTGCCGGCCAACACGCCTTCCAGGTACTCGATCAGGGCAAAGCCCGCCCGCTCGACGCGGCCGGCGGCGGCCTCGCTGCACTGGGCGGGCTGCTGGACGAAGCGCTGGGCTGCGGCCTCCATGGCGCGCAGCAGCCGGGCCGGCACGGCCTGGTCGGCCATCTCCAGGGCGCCGGCGGCCTGGTGCAGTTGCTGGCGCGCCAGACGCAGGGGGCCGGCGTCGACTTCCATCAGGTCGGCGCCGGCGGCGTCCGTGGTGTCGCGCACGAAGCGCCGCAGGGACTTGGTGGCGCCCTCGAGCGACTTGCGCAGCTCGTCCAGCACCCAGGCCAGGGGCCCGAGGTCGCTGGCGGCAGGGGATTCGGCGGTTTCGGCGAGGGCTTGGACGGACATGACCGTAGGGCTCCGCGGTGAAGGGGCGGCTAGGCGATCTTGAAGCGCGCCACCGACTGGCGCAGCTCCTCGGCCATGCGCGACAGCGCACGCACCTGCTCCGCGGTCGAGCGCGTGCCCTCCCCGGTCTGCTCGGTCACGGCGAAGATGTGCTGGATGTTGCCGGCCACCACGTTGGCCGAGTCCGCCTCCTGCAGGGCGGCCCTGGAGATCTGCTCGATCAGCTCGGCCAGACGGCGCGACACGCTGTCGATCTCGGACAGCGCCGTGCCGGCGTTGTCGGACAGCCTGGCGCCCTCGACCACGCCCTGGGTCGAGCGCTCCATGGCGGCCACGGCGTCCTGGGTGTCGGTCTGGATCGCCTTCACCAGGGCCGAGATCTGGCGCGTGGCGTCGGCCGAGCGTTCGGCCAGGCGCTGCACCTCTTCGGCCACCACGGAAAAGCCGCGCCCGGCCTCGCCGGCCGAGGCGGCCTGGATGGCCGCGTTCAGCGCCAGCACGTTGGTCTGCTCGGTGATGTCGGAGATCAGGTCGGTGATCTCGCCGATCTCCTGCGAGGACTCGCCCAGGCGCTTGATGCGCTTGGAGGTCTCCTGGATCTGGTCGCGGATCGCGTTCATGCCGCCGATCGCGTTCTGCACCGCATGCAGGCCCGACTCGGCGGCCTGCAGCGACTGGCGCGCCACGCGTGCCGACTCCTGGGCCTGGGAGGACACGCCGTTGATGCGCGAGGCCATGTCCAGCACCGACTGGCCGGTCTCGCGGATCTCGCGCAGCTGCTCGGTGGACACGGCCAGCAGCTCGGTCGAGGTGCTCTCCACCTGGGCCGTGGTCTGGGCCACGCGGGTCGCAGTGTTCTGCACGTTGCCGACCAGGGAGCGCAGCTCCTCCACCGTGTAGTTGACCGAGTCGGCGATGGCGCCGGTGATGTCCTCCGTCACCGTGGCCTGGTGCGTGAGGTCGCCCTCGGCCACGGTCTGCAGCTCGTTCATCAGGCGCAGGATGGCGGCCTGGTTGGCGTCGTTCACGCGCTTGGCCTCCTGCTCCTGGCGCTCGGCCTCCTGGCGCTGCTGTTCGGCGACGCCCTGGCGCTGGCGGCTGTCCTGCAGCTGTACATAGGCCACGCCGGCCGCGCACAGCAGCGCGAACAGGGCCGACAGCAGCAGCGCGGCCAGCCCCACCGGGCCCAGGCCGGTCTGCGAGGACAGGCGGCCCTGCAGTTCCTGCAGCTGGCGGCGTAGCGGCTCGCTGTCGGCAATGATGGCCGACTGGGCCTCGCGCGCCGAGACCAGGCCCTGCAGGTTGCCCAGGATGGCGCCGGCCTGGCTGCGCGTGTCCTCGTACAGCTTGATCAGTGCGTCCAGCCGCTCGCGCGCCTGGGGCTCGCGCGTGGGCGCCAGGCGCAGCTCGGCGCTGCCCTCCTTCAGGCCCAGGGCGATCTCCTTGAAGGTGTTCAGGTCCTTGCCGAGCAGGAACACGGCCTCGGGGCTCACGCCCTCCATGGTCAGGAACTCGTTGGCGGACTTGCCGATGCGCTGGGTCAGCATCACCAGCTGGCCGGCGGCCGAGATGTCGGCCGGGGCGGCGCCCTGCTGGAGCTTGAGCGCGGCCACGGTCTCGGCGATCTCGAGCAGGTCGGAGGACTGGCGGTTGATGGTGCGCAGCGCGGTGCCGACCTGGGTCAGGATCTTCTGCTGGGCCATCACAGCGTTGGCGTTCTTCTCGGCCCGCTCGACCAGCGGCGCGATGCGGGCCAGCTCCTCCTGGTCCGCGGCCGGCACGGGCTTGAGGCCCAGATCCGCGCTGCCGCCCTGCAGGCCGCGCACCGTGCGCGCCAGCACGTCGGCGCTCTCGCGCACCTCGGGGAAGGCCTGGGGGCTGCCGATCAGGGCCTGCGACACCGACTTGGCCAGGCGTTGGGACTGCATCAGCGACTGGCCGGTCGCGGCCACCTGCTGGGCCACCTGGTTGGAGCGGTTGAGCACCACGAGGGTCACCGCCGCCAGCACCAGCAGCGCCACGCCCAGCATCACCGCGAGGATGCGCTGGTGTTGGGCCACGGTGCGGCTGCCCAGCCAGGGCAGGTTCAGGCGCTGCTCGAACTCGGGCGCCTCGGGGGCCTCGGGGGCGGCGCCAGGGCGCTTGGCGGCCTCGCCGCCCTGCTCGGAAGACAGCAGCAGATCGGTGCGCGCCTGCGTGTCGGCGGCGCGGCCGCGTGCCGGACGCCCCGGCGAGCCCGCCGCGCGCGGCCGTTGACGGAACAGTTTCTTGAGAGGAGCGACGACGGACATGGGACAGCTCTTTCCGGAAAGTCAGGAACCGATGTTCAGGAACAACGGATCGCGGGACAGCGTCTGCAGGTTGATCTCCTGCCAGTGCAGGCCACCGGTGTCGGTGTAGCCGTGGCCGAAATAGGTCGGCGAGCCGGCCGGCGGCTCCCCGGAGGCGCTGAAGGCGCCGACGCCGCGCAGGCCGACCAGGCGGTCGACCAGCAGCGCACAGTTCAGGCCCAGCACGGGGTTGAGCGCGATCAGCCGGCACTGGGCCAGCGCGGCCTCGCCACGCGGCGACGCGGCGCCCTGGCGCACGAAGGCGCCGAGGTCGATCACCCCGCTGAGCGCGCCGCGCAGGTTGGCAACCCCCAGGAACCAGGGCTGGGTATAGGGCACGCGCTGCGGCGGCGTCCAGGCGAAGATCTCGCCGGCGTGGCTCAGGGGGAACAGCAGCGGCCCGCCGCCCACCTCGACCCCCAGCCACGACGCGGCCTGGCCCGAGACCCGTGCCTCCTGCAGACGGCTCGCCAGATGGCTCTGGAAGGCGCGTAGCGTGTCGCGGCTGGACATGGCCTGAGGCCTATCCCAGGGCTTTGATCTTGGCCATCAGCTCGGCCACGTCGACCGGCTTGGTGATGTAGTCCCGCGCGCCCTGGCGCATGGCCCAGACGCGGTCGGTCTCCTGGTTCTTGCTGGTGCACATGATGATGGGCACGTCGGCGTACTGCGGGTCGCGCGAGAGCGTGCGCGTGAGCTGAAAGCCGTTCTGCCCCGGCATCACCACGTCCATCAGGATCAGGTCCGGCTTCTCGTCGACGATGCGGCGCATCGCGTCCTCGGCGTTCTCCGCCGTCCTGACCGACAGTCCGTGCTTTTGCAGCGCGCCGGACAGGAACATCAACTCGGTCTTGGAATCATCCACGACCAACACCTTGTGGATCGGCATCAGACCCCTCCTTCCTGGGCATCATGCTTGGCACCGAACTGCCGCACGGCCTGCAGCAGCTGGTCCTTGGTAAACGGCTTGGTCAGGTAGTGCTCGGAGCCGACCATGCGGCCGCGCGCCTTGTCGAAAACACCGTCCTTGGAGGACAGCATGATCACGGGCACCGCGGCGAAGGAGGCGTTGCGCTTGATGATGGCGCAGGTCTGGTAACCGTCCAGACGCGGCATCAGGATGTCGCAGAAGATCAGATGCGGCTTGCAGTCGTTGACCTTGGCCAGGGCGTCGAAGCCGTCCTCGGCCAGGAACACCTGGTACCCCCCCTGCTTGAGGAAGATCTCGGCGCTGCGCCGGATGGTGTTGCTGTCGTCGACGACCAGCACCCTCAAATCCGATCCCGTAGCATCCACTTGCCGCCACTCCCTGTTCTACGCCAGCGGGCCAGGCCCGGCCGGCGTTCTGTTTGCTTATTCTGTTCGGGCCATCTGCTCTGGCGTCAGATTTGGACCATCTCGAAATCTTCCTTGCGCGCGCCGCACTCGGGGCAGGTCCAGTTCATCGGCACCTGGACCCAGGGCGTTCCGGGTTCGATGCCATGGTCTGGTGCGCCTTCGGCCTCATCGTAAATCCAGCCGCAGATCAGGCACATCCAGGTTTTCGTTTCAGTCACAGCAGTCACAGCTAAAAAGACCTTCGCATAGAATGCAGCGATTGTATCCAGGGTGTGTCACGCGCTGAACGGGCAAGCGCACGAGGTAGCCAAGGCGCAGGACCTGAGGCCGTCATCATGCCCCAACCGATGTCTCTGACTGGCCTATGACAAACCCCAAGCTTGCCACACAGGATGCCGACGTAGCCGGGGATGCCGACCCCGGCGAGGCCAACCCGCCCTGCGTGCTGGTGTTCAACGCGTCCGACCCTAGCGGCGCCGGCGGCCTGGCGGCCGACACCCTGGCCATCGCCTCGGTGGGCGCCCACGCCCTGCCCGTGGTCACGGGCGCCTACGTGCGCGACACCGCGGAGATCTTCGATTTCGTCGTGTTCGAGGAAGACAGCGTGTCCGAGCAGGCGCGCGCCATCCTCGAGGACGTGCCGGTGCAGGTGATCAAGGTCGGCTTCGTCGGCAGCCCGGAGAGCCTGGGCACCATCGCCGAGCTGGCCAGCGACTACGCCGACCTGCCCCTGATCGCCTACATGCCCGACCTGTCCTGGTGGACCGAGGACCAGATCGACCTGTATCTCGACGCGTTCCGCGAACTGCTGCTGCCGCAGGCCACGGTGTTGGTCGGAAACCACAGTACCCTGTGGCGCTGGCTGCTGCCGGACTGGTCCGGCGAGAAAAGCCCCGGCCCGCGCGACCTGGCCAAGGCCGCGGCCGAGATGGGCGTGCCCTACACCCTGGTGACCGGCATCCCGCTGCCCGACCAGCATGTGGACAACGTGCTGGCCACGCCGCAGACGGTGCTGGGCAGCGAGAAGTTCGAGCGCATCGAGGCCACCTTCACCGGCGCCGGCGACACCTTGTCGGCCGCCCTCGCCGCCCTGATCGCCACCGGCAACGACCTGACGGCGGCCAGCGGCGAAGCCCTGCACTACATGGACCGCTGCCTGGACGCGGGCTTTCGCCCCGGCATGGGCCACGCCTTGCCGGACCGCCTGTTCTGGGCCCTGCCCGAGGCCGACGAGGACGCCCCCGACGAGCCGCCGGTGCCCGACCTGTTTCCCCCGCCTTTCAATGAAACCAAACACTGACCTGAACGAAGCCCTGTTCGAGCGCGCACGCCGCGTGATCCCCGGCGGCGTGAACTCCCCCGTGCGCGCCTTCCGCGCCGTCGGCGGCACCCCGCGCTTCGTGCGACGCGCCCAGGGCGCCTACTTCTGGGACGCCAACGACCAGCGCTTCATCGACTACATCGGCTCCTGGGGCCCGATGATCCTGGGCCACGGCCATCCGGCCGTGCTCGAGGCGGTGCAGAAAGCGGCGGTCGACGGTTTCTCCTTCGGCGCGCCGACCGAGCGCGAGATCGAGCTGGCCGAGGCCATCCTCGCGCTGGTGCCGTCCATGGACATGGTGCGCCTGGTCAGCTCGGGCACCGAGGCCGGCATGAGCGCGATACGCCTGGCGCGCGGCGCCACCGGGCGCAACAAGATCGTCAAGTTCGAGGGCTGCTACCACGGCCACGCCGACGCCCTGCTGGTTAAGGCCGGCTCGGGCCTGGCGACCTTCGGCAACCCGACCAGCGCCGGCGTGCCGGCCGAGGTGGTGCAGCACACCCTGGTGCTCGAATACAACAACATCGCCCAGCTCGAGCAAGCCTTCGCGCTGCACGGCGCCGACATCGCGGGCCTGATGATCGAGCCGATCGCCGGCAACATGAACTTCGTGCGCGCCAGCCTGCCCTTCATGCAGCGCTGCCGCGAGCTGTGCACGCAGCACGGCGCGCTGCTGGTGTTCGACGAGGTCATGACCGGCTGCCGCGTCGCGCTGGGCAGCGCGCAAAGCGTCTACGCCCGGGACCTGCCCGGCTTCGCGCCCGACCTCACGGTGCTGGGCAAGGTGATAGGCGGCGGCATGCCGCTGGCGGCCTTCGGCGGCCGGCGCGCCGTGATGGAGCAGCTCGCGCCGCTGGGGCCCGTCTACCAGGCCGGCACCCTGTCGGGCAACCCGGTGGCTACGGCCTGCGGCCTGGCGACGCTGCGCGAGATCGGCCGGCCCGGCTTCTTCGAGGCCTTGTCGCGCAAGACCCGTTCGCTGGTCGACGGCCTGGCCGCCGCCGCCGCGGCCGAGGGCGTGGCCTTCAGCGGCGACTGCGAGGGCGGCATGTTCGGCTTCTTCCTGCTGCCCGAGCTGCCGCAGAACTACGCCCAGGTGATGAAGACCGAGGGCGCGAGGTTCAACACCCTGTTCCACGGCCTGCTGGCACGCGGCGTCTACATCGCGCCAGCGCTCTACGAGGCCGGCTTCGTCAGCGCGGCGCACAGCGAGGAGGACATCGCAGCCACGGTGGCGGCGGCGCGCGAGGTGTTCCAGACGCTGAGGGGCTGAACGCTGCCAAGGGGCCCCTGCGGCCGTGGCAGCATGTCCGCCGTCAGCAGGGATTTCGGGACACCGGCGTCCGATCCAGGCTGGGCGCAGACGGGGGCGGGGATGAGTCTGAACGACGCATACGGGGTTCGGCGGCGCGATCGGTCGACGCGGCCTGGGCGGCGGCCGCGCTGGCCAGGCCTGGCCGCGTTCTGCCTGCTGGCCAGTCTGGCCGGCACGGGCGCGGCGCGCGAGGTGCGTGTCGGCGTCTATCAGAACCCGCCCAAGATCTTCAGCGACGAGCGCCAGCGGCCGGCCGGCATCCTGGTCGACCTGCTGCGCGAGATGGCCACGCGCGAGTCCTGGGAGCTGGTCTTCGTGCGCTGCGAATGGCAGGCCTGCCTGGAGCAGCTGAGCCAGGGCCGCATCGACCTGATGCCGGACCTGGCCTACACCGAGGAGCGCAGCCGGCGCTACGACTTCCACCGCACCCCCGCGCTGCACAGCTGGTCGCAGATCTACCACCGCGCGGGCGTGCCGATCGACTCCATCCTCGACCTGCGGGGCAAGCGCATCGCCCTGCTGGCCGGCAGCGTGCAAGAGCAGAGCCTGCGGGCCATGCTGCTGGGCTTCGACATTTCCTTCGAGGTCGTGCCCGTGGCTTCGCTGGATGCCGCGTTCCAGCTCGCCGCCTCGGGCCAGGCGGACGCGGCCGTCGCAAACTACCATTTCGGCGCCTTCCGGGCGGCGGCCCACCAGCTGGTCGAGACCGCCATCGTGTTCCAGCCCTCGCGCCTGTTCTACGTCACCGCGCCGGGGAGCAACCCGGACCTGCTGGCGCGCATCGACGCCCATCTCTCGGCCTGGCAACAGGATGCCGGCTCGCCCTACTACGCCACGCTCAAGCGCTGGGGCACGCAGGCGCCGCAGGCCCTGGTGCCGGCCGGGCTGCGCAACGCCCTGGCGGCCCTGGCCGTGCTGGGCCTGTTGCTGGCCGGCGGCGTGCTGTTGCTGCGGCGCCAGGTCCGCACCAAGACGCGCGAGCTCCAGGCGGTGAACCGCCAGCTGGAGGCCACGCTGAACGCCGTGCCCGACCTGCTGTTCGAGGTCGACCTCGAGGGGCGCTACCTCGACGTGCGCGCGACGCGCCCCGAGCATCTGGCCGCGCCCGCCGAGACCCTGCTGGGCCGCACCATGCGCGAGGTGCTGCCCGAGGAGGCGGCCAACACCTGCCTCGAGGCGCTGCGCGAGGCCAACGAGACCGGCCATTCGGCCGGCCGGCAGGTCGAGTTGCCTCTCGCGCCGGGGCCGGCCTGGTTCGAGCTCTCGGTCACGAAGAAGCCCGTCGAGGCCGGCCATGCGCCGCGCTTCATCGTGCTCTCGCGCGACGTGACCGACCGCCACCAGGCCGAGCAGCGCATTCGCCAGCTCGCCCATTTCGACCCGCTGACCGGCCTGCCCAACCGCACGCTGTACCAGGACCGCTTTCGCCAGGCGCTCAGCCGCGCACAGCGCCATGGCGAACCGCTGGCCGTGATGTTCCTCGACCTCGACGATTTCAGGAACATCAACAACAGTTTCGGCCACGAGGTCGGCGACCAGCTGCTGCGCGAAGTCGGCCACCGCCTGCAAGGACAGCTGCGCGCCGAGGATTCGGCGGTGCGCGTCGGCGGCGACGAGTTCGTCATGGTGCTGCCGAACACCGATGCCGACGGCGCCGCGCGCACCGCGAGCAAGCTGCTAGAGGCCGTCGCCCGGCCCTACGCGATCGGGCCGCACGAAATCAGCGAGTCCGCATCGATCGGCATCGCCATGTACCCGCAGGACGGCACCGACATGGACACCCTGTCCCGCCATGCCGATGCGGCGATGTACCAGGTCAAGCATGCCGGGCGCAATGGACTGCGCTTCTTCACGCTCGAGCTTCAGGCACGCTCGGCGCGCACGCTGCGGCTGGCGAACGCCTTGCGCCCGGCCCTGCAAGGCCGGCAGCTCGCGCTGCACTATCTGCCGCAGCTGTCGCTGGTCGACCAGCACGTGTGCGGAGCCGAGGCCCTGCTGCGCTGGGACCACCCCGAGCTCGGTGCGATCGGGCCGCTCGAGCTCGTCGCGGTCGCCGAAGCCAGCGGCCTGATGCTCGAGCTCGCCGAATCGGTGCTGCGCCAGGCGATCGCGCAGGCACAGCACTGGATCGGCCTGGGCCTGTGCCCGGCGCAGGTCTCGGTCAACCTGTCGGCGGCTCAGTTCGCCCACCCGGAGCTGCCCGAACTCGCGGCGCGCCTGCTCGCCAAGTCCGGTCTGCCGGCGGCCTGCCTGACGCTCGAGATCACCGAGTCGGCCCTGCTGGCCGACGCGCAGGCGGCGATCAAACGCATGGAGCGGCTGGCCGAGCACGGCATCCGCGTCGCGATCGACGACTTCGGCACCGGTTATTCGTCGGTGGGCGAGCTCAAGCGGCTGCGGCTGGACAGTCTGAAGATCGCCCCGTCCTTCGTGCGTGGCGTCGGCGACAACCCGGACGCAAGGGCCGTCGTCTGCGCCATCGTCAACCTGGCGCGCGGCCTGGGCCTGCGCACCGTGGCCGAGGGCGTGGAAAGCGCCGAGCAGCTCGACTTCCTGCGCCGCCAGGGCTGCGACGAGGCCCAGGGCTACCACATCAGTCCGCCGCTGCCGCCCCAGGCCTTCGAGGCCTATCTGCGGCGCATGGCCGGCAGCCCGAACCCGGCCTGAGGCGCGCGCGGGCGCTCAGTGGCGGAAATGCCGCACGCCGCTGAACACCATGGCCACGCCGCGCTCGTCGGCCGCGTCGATGACCTCCTGGTCGCGCATCGAGCCGCCGGGCTGGATCACGCAGCTCGCGCCAGCGTCGACCACCACGTCCAGGCCGTCGCGGAACGGGAAGAAGGCGTCGCTCGCCACCGCCGTGCCCGCCAGCGACAGCCTGGCGTGCTCGGCCTTGATGCTGGCGATGCGCGCCGAGTCGAGGCGGCTCATCTGGCCGGCGCCCACGCCCATGGTCATGCCGTTCTTGCAGAACACGATGGCGTTGCTCTTGACGTACTTGGCCACCTTCCAGGCGAACAGCAGGTCCTGCAGCTGCTCGGGCGTGGGCTGCTTGCGGGTCACGACCTTGAGCTCGGCCATGGTCAGCTCGCGGTTGTCGGCCGTCTGCAGCAGCAGGCCCGAGCCGACGCGCTTGGCGTCCATGGCGTTGCGGCCGTTCTCCCAGTCGGTCCTGCCGCCCACGCCGGATGCCCCTGCGCCAGCGCCGGATGCCCCTGCGGTAGCGGGCAGCGCGATCTTGAGCAGGCGCACGTTGACCTTGCCCTTGAACACCTCGAGCGCCTCGGCCGTGAAGTCGGGCGCCATCAGCACCTCGACGAACTGCTTGCTGACCTGCTGCGCGGCCGCGCCGTCGAGCGGGCGGTTGAAGGCGATGATGCCGCCGAAGGCCGAGGTCGGGTCGGTCTGGAAGGCCTTGCCGTAGGCCTCGAGCGGGTCCTTGCCCACCGCCACGCCGCAGGGGTTGGCGTGCTTGACGATGACGCAGGCCGCGGCCTGGGAAGGGTCGCCATTCGCTCCCGTGTCGAAGCTCTTGACGCATTCCCAGGCCGCGTCGGCGTCGGCGATGTTGTTGTAGGACAGCTCCTTGCCCTGCAACTGCTGCGCCGTCACCAGCGAACCGGGCGCCGGATAGAGGTCGCGGTAGAAGGCGGCCTGCTGGTGCGGGTTCTCGCCGTAGCGCAGGTCCTGCAGCTTGACGAAACGGCCGTTGCTCTGCGCCGGGAACAGCGAGCGCAGCGGCGCCGGCTGGCCCTGGCTGGCCTCGAAGTCGATCGCCGACAGGTAGTCGCTGATCGCGCCGTCGTACTGGCTGATGCGGTTGAAGGCGGCCACCGAGAGCGCGAAGCGCAGCTTGTCGGACAGCTTGCAAGAACCGGTCGCATGCGTTGCCTTGAGCTCGGCCAGCACGGCCGGGTACTGCGAGGCGTCGGTCAGCACGCCCACGTCCTTCCAGTTCTTGGCCGCGCTGCGCACCATGGCCGGGCCGCCGATGTCGATGTTCTCGATCGCGTCCTCCAGCGTGCAGCCGGGCTTGGCCACCGTGGCCTCGAAGGGGTAGAGGTTGACCACCAGCAGGTCGATGGTGTCAATGCCGTGCGCCTTCAGCGCCGCCATGTGCTCGGGCAGCTCGCGGCGCGCCAGCAGGCCGCCGTGCACCTTGGGATGCAGGGTCTTGACGCGGCCGTCCAGCATCTCGGGGAAGGCCGTGACTTCGGCCACCTCGGTCACGGGCAGGCCCTGTTCGGCCAGCAGTTTGGCGGTGCCGCCGGTGGAGATCAGCTTGATGCCCAGGGCGTGCAGCGCCTGCGCGAATTCAACGATGCCGGTTTTGTCGGAGACGGAGATCAGTGCGTTCATGAAAAGAGGTGACCTCTGACGGTCACTTGAGGAGTTTGTGTTCCAGGAGTTTCTTGCGCAGGGTGTTGCGGTTCAGGCCCAGCCATTCGGCGGCCTTGGACTGGTTGTGGTCGGCCTGAGACATGACCACTTCAAGCAGCGGCTTCTCGACCACCTTGACCAGCATCTCGTACATGCCGTCGGGCTCGGTTCCCCGCAGGTCCTTGAAATAGCCCTCCAGGCTGTGGCGCACGCATTCTTCAATGTGCTTCTTGCTCATACGGTCGCATCCATAGGTTCTTGTTCTGTGTTCGTGCAGGGGCTCGCGGGCAGGCGGTCCATCAGCTGCGCCAGGCCGTCCAGGTAGTCGGCCACCGCCTGCAGCTGCTGGCCGGCTTCGTCCAGCGCATTCATGCGCGTGCGGAAGGCCTCGCCGCCGGGCAGCTCGCGCAGGTACCAGCCAATGTGCTTGCGCGCCGAGCGCACGCCGGTGAACTCGCCGTACAGGCGGTAATGGTCCTGCAGGTGATCGAGCAGGGCGCGGCGCAGCTCGGCCACCAGCGGCGGTGCCAGCAGCTCGCCGGTGGCCAGGAAATGGCCGATCTCGCGGAAGATCCAGGGCCGGCCCTGGGCCGCGCGGCCAACCATCAGCGCGTCGGCCCCGGTCGCCGCCAGCACCTCGCGCGCCTTGTGCGGCGAGTCTATGTCGCCATTGGCCACCACCGGCACGCGCACCGCGGCCTTGACCGCGGCGATGGTCTCGTACTCGGCCTGGCCACGATAGCCCTGCTCGCGCGTGCGGCCGTGCACCGTGATCATCTGCACGCCGGCGCTCTCGGCCGCACGCGCCAGCGCCACGGCATTGCGCTGTGCCTGGCACCAGCCGGTGCGCATCTTCAAGGTGACCGGCACGCCGCGCGGCGCGCAGGCCGCCACCACGGCCTCGACGATGGACAGCGCCAGCGCCTCGTCCTGCATCAGCGCCGAGCCGGCCCATTTGTTGCAGACCTTCTTGGCCGGGCAGCCCATGTTGATGTCGATGATCTGCGCGCCGCGGTCCATGTTGTAGGCCGCGGCCTCGGCCATCATGGGCGCGTCGGTGCCGGCGATCTGCACCGCGATCGGCCCCGGCTCGCCCTCGTGGTTGGCACGGCGCGAGGTCTTGAGGCTGTTCCACAGATCGCGCCGCGAGGTCACCATCTCGCTCACCGCGTAGCCCGCGCCGAACTGGCGGCACAGCTGGCGAAACGGCCGGTCGGTCACGCCGGCCATGGGCGCGACGAACAAGGCGTTCGGCAGTGAATAGGGGCCGATCTGCATGAAGCTGGGGAACGGGGTGGCTTGGTTTGGCGCGACGCCGGGACAGAAGGGTTGCGATTGTACCTGCTCAAAATTTCAGCAAATGAAAGACGTTGCCCTGGCGGCACAAGGGGAAAACCGGAGGGGGCTTGCAAGCCTGGTGCAAGAAAAGCGTCGCAAGCCCTGGCTGACGGGGCCTGCCGCTACACTTGTTGCATCCATGGACACTTGGCTGCAGCCCCTGCTCTCTCTCCTGGCCCTGCCCCAGTATGGCCTGAGCACCCTGTTCCTGGTCGCCTTCGTCTCGGCCACGCTGCTGCCCATGGGCTCGGAGCCGGCGCTGTTCGGCCTGGTCAAGCTCAACCCTGAGCTGTTCTGGCCCGGCGTTCTGGTCGCCACCGCCGGCAACACCCTGGGCGGGGCCGTGAGCTGGTGGATGGGCTTGGGCGCGCACCGCATGGTGGACCGCGTGCGCCATTCGCCCACCCACCTGAGGGCGCTGGACTGGCTGGAGCGGCTGGGCCCCAAGGCCTGCCTGCTGTCCTGGCTGCCCGCGGTCGGCGATCCGCTGTGCGCCGTGGCCGGCTGGCTCAAGCTGCCGTTCTGGCCCTGCATGGTCTACATGGCCATCGGCAAGTTCATGCGCTACCTGGTCATGACGGCCGGCCTGCTGTGGGCCTTTCCCGGCGTCATAGGCCACGGCGGCTGAAGCCGCCTCAACCAGTCTTCTCCGGCGGCAGCAGGGCCGCCCAGTCCACCGCCTCGCGCGTGTCCACGAACACGGCCTGCGCGCGCTCTTCCTCGTCCAACGGCTCGCGATGGGCCAGCTGCGACTGCAGCACGGCCTCGTCGGCCTCGGAGGCATCGCCACCCGCCAGGGCGCGGCTGCGCACGCGCTCGCGCAGCAGCGCCTCGGGCGCCTCGAAGGCCAGGATCAGGCAGGACACTCCGAGCTCGCGGGCCTGGGCCCGGAACGCGGAACGCTGCGCGCGGTGCAGGAAGCTCGCGTCCACCAGCACCGGCCAGCCGGCGGCCAGCAATTCGCGCGCAAGCAGCGCCAGGCGCGCGTAGGTGCGGCGCGAGGCCTCGGCGGTGTAGATGCCCGGCCCGGCCAGGCCGGCGCTAGAGGCCTCGGGCGGCAGGCCGAACAGGCGCTTGCGCTCCACGTCGGCACGCAGGCGCACCAGGCCGCGTGACTCGACCAGGGCCTGGCTCTGGCTGCTCTTGCCCGAGCCCGAGACGCCGCAGGTCAGCCACAGCCGCGGCTCGCGTTCGCGCGTGAACTGCGCGGCCAGGCCCAGGTAAGCCCCAAGCTCCTGCGCCGCCGCCTGGCGCGCCTGGCCAGTCAGCTGCGCCAGACGCAAGCCCGCCACCCGTGCGCGCACCAGGGCGCGGTAGACCAGGTAGTAGGGCAGCAGGCGCAGGCCCGCGTAGTCGCCGGTCTGCTCGAGCCAGGCGTTGAGCAGGCGCCAGGCCAGATCCGCGCGGCCGCGCGCCTGCAGGTCCATCAGCACGAAGGCCAGGTCGGCCATCACGTCGATCCAGCGAAAGCGCGGGTTGAACTCGATCGCGTCGAACAGCTGCGGCTCGCCGTCGACCAGCACCAGGTTGCCCAAGTGCAGGTCGCCATGGCATTCGCGCACCCGGCCCTGCGCCAGGCGCTGCGCGAACAGCCCCTCCAGGGCCTGGCCCTGGGCCTCGGTCCAGCGCGCCACCTGGTCCAGCGTGGCCGCGAGCGCCGGGTCCGCCAGTTGATGGACCGGCTCGCCGAGCGGGGCCACGACCTGCCGGACCACGCTGCGCACCGTCTCGGGCTTGCCGAACTCGCCATCGGCCGGCGCCACGGCCGCCGCGGCATGAAAGTGCGCGAGCTGCCTGGCCAGCCGGTCGACCTGCTCCGGCCGCAGGCGGCCCTGCTCGATCAGCCGGCTCAGCAGCGCTTCCTGGTCGAAGCGCCGCATCTGCACCGCCCAGTCCAGCACCGGCCCATCGCCACCCATGCGCGGCGCCCGGGCCTGGCCGGTGACCGGCACCACGCCGAGGTAGAGTCCGGGCGCGGCGCGGCGGTTGATGCGCAGCTCCTCCTCGCAGGCCGCGCGGCGCAGGGCCTGCGTGCTGTAGTCGAGGAAGTCGAGCTTGAGCGGCTTCTTGAGCTTGTAGGCGTAGTCGCCAGCCAGCAGCACCCAGGAGATATGGGTCTCGATGCGTTGCACATCGGACGCGGGATGGGGGAAGGCCTGCGGGCTGCGCTGCAGGCGCTCGATCAGGCACTGGCTGCTGGCCAGTGGGTCGATGGCCGTCGCGCGCTTTTTCATGGGTCAGGCGCCTTGGCTGACAGTCCTTCAACGGTAGAACTGAGGTATCGCGCGAACCATGAATGCGTCGAACAGCGGGACCGTGAATGCCATGTCGCCGTGCGCAGGGCTGTAGATCATTCCCTTCTTGATCAGCTTTGCCCGTACCGGCCCAAGGCTGTTCACCTTGACGCCCAGGGTTTCCGCGATATCGCCGGTGCGATGGTCGCACGGCCCCAGTTCGGCCATCGCGCGCAGGAAGTTTTTTTCGCTTGGCGTCAACCGCTCATAGCGGACACGAAAGAAATTCGCATCGAGCCGGCGGATGACGGTGGCGGTCGCGGTGTTCACGATGTCCAGTGTGATCGGGCTGGATGGCGCCATATTCCACGCCTGATAGCCCCACTCTTGCAGGAAGTAGGGGTATCCCTTGGTCAACCGGAATATTTCGTGCAGCGCATCTTCCTCGAAGCTGACGCCGGCGTCGCGGGCGGGATCCTGCAGGGCCTTCGCCGCATCCGCTTCTGAAAGCGCGCCGATGTCGGGGAAGCTGAACAGTCGCTCGGCGTAGGACTTCGACTCGCCCGCCAGTCCCGGGAGAATCGGCAGGCCGGCGCCCACCAGCACCATCGGGAGCTGACGCTGCTGCACCTTGTGCATGGCCATGATCAAGGCGCCCAGTTCCTTGTGGTTGAAGTACTGGATTTCATCGATCAGCAGCGCCACCGAACTGTTGCGCTCCGCCGCCGCCTCGGCCACTGCGACGAACAGATTGGGAAGGTCGATTTCGAGATCGCCGCTGTCGGCCGCCCCTTTTTCCGGCTCGATATCCAGCCCGATGTCGACATCACCAAAGCTCAGCTTGATCGAGCCGATGAAGCTGCGCAAAACAGCCAAGCCCCGCTTGACCTTGTCGCCCGCCCCGGCGGCCCGATCGAGATCGAACAGCAGCCGTCGCAGATAGGGCGCAAGCAGCGGTCCCAGCCGCTTGTCTTCATGCGCCTCGACGGCAATCGTGCGGTAGCCTCCGGCATCGGCGAGACGCTCGATCTCGTTCAGCAGCACCGTCTTGCCGACGCCGCGCAGTCCGGTCAGCAGCATGCTTTTCTCCGACCGTCCTATCTTGATGCGGCCAAGCAGTACGCGTGCCTGGTCAAGCACCGGCTCACGCCCCACGAGTTCGGGCGGGGGCGACCCGGCACCGGGCGAGAAAGGGTTCTTGATCTGGTCCACGGGCGAATTCTAGTCATTTATACCCATGTATATCCAATTCTTTTTATAGATTGATATACACAGGTAGAAAGCCCTCACCTCACCCTGGGATGCAGGACTGGGTCATCGAGCCCAATCCCATGTCCATTCACGCCCATTTCGGGCGTCACACGTTGAACAGGAAGTTCATCACGTCGCCGTCCTTGACGACGTACTCCTTGCCTTCGCTGCGCATCTTGCCGGCGTCCTTGGCGCCCTGCTCGCCCTTGCAGGCGATGAAGTCATCGTAGGCGATGGTCTGGGCGCGGATGAAGCCGCGCTCGAAGTCGCCGTGGATCACGCCGGCCGCCTGCGGCGCGGTGTCGCCGATGTGGATGGTCCAGGCGCGCACTTCCTTGACGCCGGCGGTGAAGTAGGTCTGCAGGCCCAGCAGCTTGAAGGCGGCGCGGATCAGGCGGTTCAGGCCGGGCTCGTCCTGGCCCATCTCGGCCAGGAACAGGGCGCGGTCCTCGTCGCTCATGTCGGCCATGTCGGCCTCGATCTTGGCGCAGATCGCGACCACGGGCGCGTTCTGCGTGGCGGCGTACTCCTTCAGGCGGTCGAGGAAGGGGTTGTTCTCGAAGCCGTCTTCGCTGACGTTGCCGACGAACATGGCCGGCTTGGCCGTGATCAGACACAGGGGCTTGAGCAGCACCTGTTCTTCCTTGGACAGCTCCACGGTGCGCACCGGCCTGCCCTGGTCGAGCGCGGCCTGTACCTTGCCCAGCACCTGCACCAGCTTGGCGGCCTCCTTGTCGTTGCCCGACTTGGCGGCCTTGGTGTAGCGCTGCAGGCTCTTTTCAACGGTGGCCAGGTCGGCCAGGCAGAGCTCGGTCTGGATCACCTCGATGTCGGCAATCGGGTCCACCTTGCCGGCCACGTGGATCACGTTCTCATCCTCGAAGCAGCGCACCACGTTGACGATGGCGTCGGTCTCGCGGATATGGGCCAGGAACTGGTTGCCCAGGCCCTCGCCCTGGCTGGCGCCCGCCACCAGGCCGGCGATGTCGACGAACTCCACGATGGCCGGCACGATGCGCTCGGGGTGGATGATCTCGGCCAGCTTGCCCAGGCGCGGGTCGGGCACCTCGACCACGCCGACGTTGGGCTCGATGGTGCAGAACGGGTAGTTCTCGGCGGCGATGCCGGCCTTGGTCAGGGCGTTGAAGAGGGTGGACTTGCCGACGTTGGGCAGGCCCACGATGCCGCATTGGAGGCTCATGGCGGGGCTTTCAGGAAATCTGAGGGTAACCGGTCATTTTACTGGCGCCCACGCTGGGCGCCGAACCGTCAGTCGAAGCGGAAGTCCGCCGCCACGGCCTGGCCCACGCGCAGCAACTGGCCGTCGCCCTGCAGCACGATGGCGTTCATGCCGAAGCTGATGGCGCCATCGAGGCGCGGGTCCTGGCGGTAGGCCTGCAGCGCGTCGCCCACGGCCGGGTTGGAAAGCGCCGTGGCCGGGTCGATGTTGGGAATGGGGCAGCGCGCGCAGGGCTTGACGGGCTTGAGCCGCGCCTCGCCCGCCTCGGTGGCGATGCGCAGCAGGTCCACGCGGTCCTCGTCGTGCGCCTCGACGCCGGCCAGCACCAGGTTGGGCCTGAAGCGCTCTATGCCGACCGGGGCTTCCCCGGCGGCGGCCAGGCGCTGGTTGAGGCCCTCCAGCGAGGCCTCGCTGGCCACCAGCAGGGGGAAGCCGTCGCTGAACTGGTTCGGCGCCTCCAGGCCGCCGGTCCATTTCAAGCTGGACAGGCGGCGGTGCTCGGGATCGAAGCGCACCAGGCGCAGCTTCTGACCGAGGAAATCGCTGAACCACTGCGCGGCCACCTCGCCCATGTCGTAGGCGGCGACCTCGTCGTCCCACACCCGCGCACGGGCAGGCTGCTCGACGGCGTCTATGGCCAGGTGCAGCGCCAGCATGCCGGGCGCGCGCAGCACGATCTCCAGGGTCTTGAGCTGGGGGCGTATCAGCGCCATGCGCGGCAGCTCGCGCTGGCTGACGAAGCGGCCCTGGGCGTCGACCACCATCCAGGCGCGGTCCAGGTCCAGGCCGGCGTCGGTCAGCACGGCCTCGTGCAGCTCCACGCCGGCGCAGGACTTGACGGGGTAGACGAACAGGCGCGACAGGGTGGCCTGGACTTCGGCCGCGGCGGGGATGGCTGTGGAACTCACGGTGGCAGTCCTTTGCATGGGTCGGAACGGACAGCGGGCCGGCGTGACGCAGCACGGAGCCGCCGAGGCCCGATTGTGCCCGCCTCCTACAATCCCCCGCATGGCACACCACCATGACATCTGTATTCGCGGGGCCGGCATCGTGGGCCGGGCCCTGGCCCTGCTGCTCGCGCGCGAGCGCCTGCACGTGGGCCTGCTCGGCGCCGGCCAGCCCACGGCCGAGGGCCACGGCGACGTGCGCGCCTACGCGCTCAACGCCAGCGCGCGCGCCCTGCTCCAGGCGCTGCGCTGCTGGCCCGAAGGCGATGCCGCCACGCCCGTGCTCGAGATGCAGGTGCACGGCGACCGCGGCGGCCAGGTCGCGTTCAGCGCCGCCGCCCAGGGCGTGGAAGCCCTGGCCTGGATCGTCGACGTGCCGGCGCTGGAGGCGCGGCTGGCCGAGGCCGTGCGCTACCAGCCGCTGATCGAGAGCCTGGACGCGCCCGTTCCTGCGGCGCTGACCGTGGTCTGCGAGGGCCGCGCCAGCCGCACGCGCGCCGAGCTCGGCGTGGACTTCGAGATCACGCCTTACCCGCAGCACGCGATCGCCACGCGCCTGGCCTGCGAGCGCCCGCACGGCCAAGTGGCCCGGCAATGGTTCAGCGAGCGTGGCGAGATCCTGGCCTTGCTGCCGCTGGGCGGGCCGGCCGGGAACTCCGTGGCCGTGGTCTGGTCTGTCCTGCAGGAGCGCGTGCCCGAGTTGATGGCGCTCGCGCCCGAAGAATTTGCCATGCAGCTCGAAACCGCCAGCCAGCACAGCCTGGGTGCCCTGAAACTGATCGCCGAGCGCGCCGCCTGGCCGCTGCAGCTGGCGCGCGCGACGCGCTGGGTCGGCCGCAGCGCCGAAGCTCAGGCCTGGGCGCTGGCCGGCGACGCGGCCCATGCGGTGCACCCGCTGGCCGGCCAGGGCCTGAATCTGGGGCTGGGCGACGCCGCGGCGCTGGCCGAGGTGCTGCGCGGGCGCGAATACTGGCGCAGCGTAGGCGACCTCAAGCTGCTGCGCCGCTACGAGCGCGCGCGCCAGGCCGAAGTGCTCGGCATGGGCCTGGCCACCGACGGGCTGCAGCAGCTGTTCTCGCTCGCCGGCGACCCCTGGGCCGCGCTGCGCAACTGGGGCATGAGCGGCTTCGAGCGCAGCGGGCCCCTCAAGGCCTGGGTGGCGCGCCGCGCCATGGGCCTCAATTGAACACAGGAAAGAAGCCAAGCACCATGAAACCCGTCAAGACCGCCTTGGCCGCCCTGGCCCTGTGGCTCGCCTTCGGCGCGTCGGCCCAGGAAGCCGCGATCCGCAAGAACCTGGCCGAGCGCCTGCCCAACCTGCCCAAGATCGACGAGGTCAGCAAGACGCCCATGGCCGGCCTCTACGAGGTGCGCATCAACGGCAGCGAGCTGTTCTACACCGACGCCGAGGGCAACTTCCTGATCCAGGGCCAGCTGATGGACACGCGCCAGCGCCGCAACCTGACCGAGGAGCGCGTCGACAAGCTCACGGCCGTGGCCTTCGACGCCCTGCCGCTGAAGAACGCCTTCACCATCGTGCGCGGCAACGGCAAGCGCCGCCTGGCCGTGTTCGAGGACCCCAACTGCACCTACTGCAAGCGCTTCGAGCGCGACCTGCAGAAGGTCGACAACGTGACCATCCACCTGTTCCTCTACCCCATCCTGGGGCCCGATTCGCAGGAAAAGTCGCGCCACATCTGGTGCGCCAAGGACAAGGCCAAGGCCTGGACCGACTGGATGCTGCGCGAGCAGCTGCCCCCCGCCGCCAACTGCGACGCGGCGGCCCTGGCCAGCAACGTCGAGTTCGGCCGCAAGCACCGCATCACCGGCACGCCCACGCTGATCTTCGCCGACGGCACGCGCGTGCCCGGCGCCATCGGCACCCAGGAAATCGAGAAACAACTCGCCAGCGCCGCCAAATGAGCAGCCCCACCCTGCCCGCCGCGCCGCTGAGCCGCGACCAAGACGCCACCGCCAGGCTGGTCCAGCGCCTGGGCCATGCGGGCCTGGCCCCCTTCGTGCTGCTGGCGCTGCTGATCTGGCTGGTCGACGCCTCGCTCCATCCCTTCGTGGCCCTGGCGCTGGCCGCCTGGGGCGCGGCCATCGTCTCGTTCCTGGGCGGCGTCCACTGGGGCATCGCGCTGCGCGACGCCGGCGCGAGCGCGGCGCGCTTTCACCTGGCCTGGGGCGCCGTGCCCGCGCTGCTGGCCTGGCTGGCCATCGTGATGCCGGCCTACGCGGGCCTGCCGCTGCTGGGGCTGATCCTGGTGGTCTGCTACCTGGCGGACCGCAGGTCCTGGCCCGCCGCCGGCCTGGCCGAGTGGTTGCCGCTGCGCCTCAGGCTCACCGCCGTAGCCACCCTGAGCTGCCTGCTGGGCGCCGCAGGGACCTGAACCGGCGCAGCGAACGGCTCGGGTATTCTCGGGCCACCATGCCCGCAAGCCGCAAAGCCCCCTCTCCCGCCCCGGCCGCCATCCACTACCTGGTGGAGCCGGCCGAGCTGCACGCCCACCTGTTCCGCGTCACGCTGCAGATCGCCCAGCCCGCCGCCGTGCAGCGCCTGTCGCTGCCGGTATGGATTCCGGGCAGCTACCTGGTGCGCGAGTTCTCGCGCCACCTGCAGGGCCTGCAGGCGCGCCAGGGCCGGCGCGCCGTACCGCTGCAGCAGCTCGACAAATGCAGCTGGGAGGTGCTGTGCGACCCCGCGAAGCCGCTGACCCTGGTCTACGAGGCCTACGCCTTCGAGAGCTCGGTGCGCGCCGCCTGGCTGGACACTGCGCGCGCCTTCTTCAACGGCACCAGCCTGTGCCTGCGCGCGCATGGCCACGAGCAGCTGCCGCATGCGCTGACGCTGCAGGCCACGCCGGCCACGGCGCACTGGTCGGTGGCCACGGCGCTGGCGCCGGTCGAGACCACCCGGCGCGGCTTCGGCCGCTACCAGGCCGCCGACTACGACGAGCTGGTCGACAGCCCGGTGGAGATGGGCGAGTTCTGGCAGCGCGAATTCCAGGCCGGCGGCGTGCCGCACCGGCTGGTGGTGGCTGGCGCGCCAGCCTCGTTCGACGGCGAGCGCCTGCTGGCCGACACGCAGAAGATCTGCGAGACGGCGATCCGCTTCTGGCACGGCAGCAAGAAGCCGCCGATGCCGCGCTATGTGTTCCTGCTCAACGTGGTCGACGAGGGCTATGGCGGCCTGGAGCACCGCCACTCGACGGCGCTGATCTGCGGCCGGCGCGACCTGCCGCGCCAGGGCGAGGCCAAGCGCGGCGAGGGCTACACCACGCTGCTGGGCCTGATCAGCCACGAGTACTTCCACACCTGGAACGTCAAGCGCCTGCGCCCGGCCGAGTTCGCGCGCTACGACTACGCTCAGGAGAACTACACCCAGCTGCTCTGGTTCTTCGAGGGCTTCACCAGCTACTACGACGACCTGCTGCTGCGCCGCGCCGGCCTGCTCGACGACGCGGCCTACCTCAAGCTGCTGAACAAGGGCATCAACCAGGTGCTGCAGGCGCCGGGGCGCGCCCTGCAGTCGGTGGCCCAGGCCAGCTTCGACGCCTGGGTGAAGTTCTACCGCCCCGACGAGAACACGCCCAACGCCACCGTGAGCTACTACAGCAAGGGCGCGCTGGTGGCGCTGTGCCTGGACCTCACGCTGCGCCACGAAGGGCGGACCACGCTGGACGAGGTGATGCGCGCGCTGTGGTCGCGCTGCGCCGGCGGCCCCATGGGCGAGGCCGACCTGGCCGCCGTGCTGGCCGAACTGGGCGGGCGCTCCTTCGCCAAGGAACTCGGGGCCTGGGTGCACGGCACGGGCGAGCTGCCGCTCAAGACCCTGCTGCAGCAGCAGGGCATCGCGGTGCTCGAGGAGCCCTCGCAGATGGCGCAGCGCCTGGGCCTGCGCGTGAGCGAAGGCCCAGGCCTGCAGATCAAGACCGTGCTGCGCGGCGGCGCGGCCGAGCGCGCCGGCCTGGCCGCGGGCGACGAATGGCTGGGGGTGGAGGTCGGCCCCAAGGCCATCGGCGGCAGCTGGCGCCTGAGCAAGCTCGACGACCTCGCGCTCTACGCCGGCGAGCATCGCCGCCTCACGGCCCTGGTGGCACGCGACCAGCGCCTGCTGCGCCTGCCGCTCACGCTGCCTGCCGCCGCCACGACCTGGCGTCTCGCGCTGCGCGAGGCAAGTCAGCCGCGCAGCTGGCCCGCGCCTTAAGCGCCTTCAGCCACGCAGGTCGACCACCCGCTTGGCCTTGCCCACGCTGCGCTCGACCCCGCCCTCGGGGCGCAGCTCGATGTCCACGCTGCTGCCCACGTAGACCTTGATCTCGTGCTGCAGCAGCTTGGCCGCGGCGCGCGCCTCCAGGCTGTCGGGGGCCACGCCGTGGCGCGTCTCCACTGCCACCTTGAGGCTGTCCATCGGACCCTCGCGCGTGAGGATGCACTGGTAATGCGGCGCGAGCTCGGAGCGCTTGAGGATCAGCTCCTCGATCTGGGTCGGGAACACGTTGACGCCGCGGATGATCATCATGTCGTCGCTGCGGCCGGTGATCTTGGCCATGCGCCGCATGCTGCGCGCCGTGCCGGGCAAGAGGCGCGTGAGGTCGCGCGTGCGGTAGCGGATGATGGGCAGGGCCTCCTTGGTCAGGCTGGTGAACACCAGCTCGCCGGGCTCGCCGTCGGCCACCGGCTCGCCGGTCTCGGGGTTGATGATCTCGGGGTAGAAATGGTCTTCCCAGATCGTGGGGCCGTCCTTGGTCTCGGCGCATTCGCTGGCCACGCCGGGGCCCATGACCTCGCTCAAGCCGTAGATGTCGACCGCGCTGATGCCCATGCGCTGCTCGATGGCCAGGCGCATGTCGTTGGTCCAGGGCTCGGCGCCGAAGATGCCTATGCGCAGCGAGCAGCTCCTGGGGTCCAGCCCCAGGCGCTCGAACTCGTCGGCGATGGCCAGCATGTAGCTGGGCGTGACCATGATGATGTCGGGCCGGAAGTCCTGGATCAGCTGCACCTGGCGCTCGGTCTGGCCGCCGCCGAAGGGCACGACGGTCAGGCCCAGCTTTTCCGCGCCGTAGTGCGCGCCCATGCCGCCGGTGAACAGGCCGTAGCCGTAGCTCACGTGCACCATGTCGCCCGGCCGCGCGCCGGCCGCGCGTATGCTGCGCGCCACCACGCCGGCCCAGGTGTCTATGTCCTTGAGCGTGTAGCCCACCACCGTGGGCTTGCCGGTGGTGCCGCTGGAGGCGTGGATGCGCGCGCAGCGCTCGCGCGGCACGGCGAACATGCCGAAGGGGTAGCTGTCGCGCAGGTCCTTCTTGGTCGTGAAGGGGAACTTCGCGAGGTCGGCCAGGCTGCGGCAGTCGTCGGGATGCACACCCGCGGCGTCGAACTTGGCGCGGTAGACCGGCGAGTTGGCGTAGGCGTGGCGCAGGGTGGCCTGCAGGCGCTTGAGCTGCAGTGCGCGCAGCTCGTCGATGCTGGCGGTTTCTATGGGTTCGAGGGCGAAGGCGGTGTGGCTCACTGAAAGTCTCCGGGTCTGGCGTCGTCTGGCGGGCTGGGGGGCGATAAGGAAAATCGAGGGCTCAGGCAGGGATCACCGTGCCGGGAATCTGTGCGCTCTTGCCACGGAACAGGGCGACGACCTCGCCGCGCTGGTTGGTGACCTTCATGTCGTAGATGCCGTGCCGGCCGCTGAGCGTCTGCTCCACGCCCTCGCAGGTCAACAGGTCGCCCTGCTGGCCGGGCTTGAGGAACTCGATGCTGCAGCCCGCCGCCACCGTGTTGCGGTTGCGGCTGTTGCAGGCAAAGGCGAAGGTCGAGTCGGCCAGCGTGAAGATGAAGCCGCCGTGACAGATCTGGTGGCCGTTCAGGTGCAGCGGGCGCACCCGCATGCGCATCACGGCGCGGCCGGGCTCGCAGCTCAGCAGCTCCATGCCCATGGTGTCCTTGGAGGCGGTGTCGACCGCGAACATGGCTTCGCCGACCTGGCGCGCGAGCTCGCGCGCCTGCTCGGGCGTGGGGTGGTGTGCCGAGGTCATGCTCATTCGCCCTTGAACTGCGGGGCGCGCTTCTCGAGAAAAGCCGTCACGCCCTCGATGTAGTCGTGCGTGCGGCCCAGGGCCGACTGCAGGTCGCGCTCGGCGTCGAGCTGCTGCTCCAGGCTGCGCGTGGCAGCGCCCTGCAGCAGCTGGCGCGTGGCCAGCAAGGCCCGGGTCGGCATGGCGGCCAGACGCTCGGCCAAGGCCAGGGCGGCGGCCAGGCTGTCCTCGGCCAGGTCCCAGATCATGCCCCAGTCCTTGGCCTGGGCCGCGGGCAGCTTGTCGCCGGTCATGGCCAGCGCCATGGCGCGCGCCAGGCCCAGGCGCTCGACCAGCAGCCAGCTGCCGCCGGTATCGGGGATCAGGCCGATCTTGCTGAAGGCCTGGACGAAGCTCGCGCCCGGCGCGGCGATCGCGATGTCGCAGCACAGGGCCAGCGAGGCACCGGCGCCCGCCGCCACGCCGTTGACCGCGGCGATCGTGGGCACGCGCAGCGCCTGCAGGCGGCGCGCCGTGGGGTTGAAAAACTGCTCGACCAGGGGCCCGGGGTCGGCGCGCTCGGCCTGGCCGGGGCCGGGCGTGAAGTCCAGCTCAGACAGGTCCAGGCCGGCGCAGAAACCGCGCCCGGCCCCCGTGATCACCAGGGCGCGCAGGCCGCGGTCGGCCTCGACCTGATCCAGCGCGGCCCAGAGCTCGCGGTGCATCTGGCGCGTGAAGCTGTTCAGCGCCTGGGGACGGTTCAGCGTGGCCAGCGCCACGCTGCCGCGCTTCTCAAACAAAATGGTCGGTTCGCTCATGAGGGTCTCCTGGAGGCGGAAATGTAGCATTAACCGACCGATCGGTTGGTTAATGTTTTCCCGAGGTTCTTTATAGTTGACGTTCACGTCAACCATTGCAACAGTAACCGAGGAGATCGCAAATGGCCTATGAACTGGTCGAAGTCCGCACCGAAGGCGGACAGGTCGGCATCGTCACGCTCAACCGTCCCAAGCAGCTCAATGCGCTGAACAGCCAGCTCATGGACGAGCTGGGCGCCGCGCTCAAGGCCTTCGACGCCGACGAGGCGATAGGCTGCATCATCGTCACCGGCAGCGAGAAGGCCTTCGCCGCCGGCGCCGACATCGCTGCCATGGCCAAGTACGACTTCCACGAGGTCTACAAGAACGACTTCATCACGCGCAACTGGGAGACCATACGCTCGGTGCGCAAGCCCGTGATCGCGGCCGTGGCCGGCTTCGCCCTGGGCGGCGGCTGCGAGCTGGCCATGATGTGCGACTTCATCATCGCGGCCGACAACGCGCGCTTCGGCCAGCCCGAGATCAAGATCGGCATCATCCCCGGCGCCGGCGGCACGCAGCGCCTGCCGCGCGCCGTGGGCAAGTCCAAGGCCATGGACATGGCGCTCACCGGCCGCATGATGGACGCGACCGAAGCCGAGCGCGCCGGCCTGGTCAGCCGCGTGGTGCCGCTGGACAAGCTGATGGACGAGGCCCTGGGCGCGGCGCTGCTGATCTGCGGCCACGGCCAACTGGCCACCATGGCGGCCAAGGAATGCGTGAACCGCGCCTTCGAGGGCGGCCTGTCCGACGGCGTGATGTACGAGCGCCGCCTGTTCCACGCCCTGTTCGCCACCGCCGACCAGAAGGAGGGCATGGACGCCTTCCTGGCCAAGCGCGCCCCGAATTTCACGCACAGCTGACGCAAGCGGCAAAAATCAGGCTATAATTTTTGGCTCAGGCGCTTTAGCTCAGTCGGTTAGAGCGATGGAATCATAATCCACAGGTCCGCGGTTCGAATCCGTGAAGCGCCACCAATAAAATCAAGGACTTAGCAGCGAAAGCGGCTAAGTCCTTTTTCTTTGCGACGGTCGATGTAAGGGCAGATGTAAGTCGATTTTTCGCGTCCAGCGAGCAATCGCCGGACGGTGGCGACTCCTCGCCAGGAGGCTTTGGTTTGCTACCCCTCTGTGAGCGGCTGCAGACGCCTAGTCAGTTGCGGCCGCATGTCGGCAGCACCCTGCTCGTTACCCAGGTACTTGATGTAGGGGATGTGCGTCACGTCGAAGGGAACGTCTGCGCATCGCGGATGCGCCGCACTTTCGTGAAGTGATCGTGAATTCAAGTGGTCGGGCCGAGCTGCATGTCAGTGAGCAAATGACATAGCTGCGGCAGTACAGCTCAAGGTCCAGCGCCACTACGCGTCGAGGGTCGCGTCAAGTGCTGTCCGCGGACGGCTCGGCGTGATCCTGATGCCCGCCCTCCCTGCCAGCTATGAGCAGTTGTGGATTACCCTGATCAAGCTCACGCACTGCGCCTCACCTTGGCCGGCTGCATCGCCGATGGCCTTTCCCCGCACTGATGCCCGCCAGGCAGTCGGTGATGCGCCGGGCCTTGATCTCCACGGTCCTCTTAAACTATCGCCGCGGGGCTCAGATTTGCGAGCTCCGTTCCTTTAGCAACTGCAACCCTCACTCACAGAACCCTCACAAATGAACCGTGTTGAACTGATCGAAAAACTGGCGACCACCCACGACCTGAGCAAGGCAGAGGCGGGCCGTATTCTGGAGACCCTGACCAGCACCATCATCGCCGCCGTGAAGAAGGACGAGCCAGTCCAGCTGGTCGGCTTCGGCACGTTCAAGCAGGTCGCACGGGCAGCCCGCACTGGCTTCAACCCCCAGGCCGGCACCAAGATCAAGATTGCCGCGGCCAAGGTGCCGAAGTTCATTGCCGGCTCCGCATTCAAGGCCGCCGTGGACCCCAAGGTGGCCAAGCGTAAAGCCGCCCAGTCAGAGGCCAAGGCGGCTGCCAAGCCGGTGAAGAAGGCTGCTGCCAAGAAGCCGGCCAAGAAGTAAGACAGACACCCAGGAGTAGGACCGCCCGACAGTCCGGCAAGCGGGACAACGCCTGGGCCCTCAGTGTGCGGGCGCCAGCGTCGACGGCTGATCCACGTGCAGGTAGCGCCGAATGTCGGCCAACGGCCAGCCAAGCCGACCATGCAGGCGAACCGGTCGGATCGGCCCGCATTCCTTGCAGGCCCAGATTCGCAGCGTTTGCGGCCTGAGGTTGAGGTAAAAAGCGGCCTCGGCAGTGGTCAGCATCGGGCGCACCACCTGCTCCAGTGGAAGATGATGCGGCCCGTGCTGTTGCCGCGAAGGCTCCGGCAACGGCCTGTGCCGCACGACGGGGAGAGAGAACGAGAACAACTGAACCATGGGGAACTCCAGAATTGAGGCGGAACGGAACCGGCCACGGCTTTTTGGCGTGGCGACCGAACGGAGCGCGACGCGGCGCGTCGCGGGATTGACGGGTTTCTGGTTTGGCTGGCGCATTCGGCCAGCCAGTTGATGAATGACACCACCGCGGTGTCCGTTGATGGAAGGCCCGGGGGAACCTTCGCCTCCATGGAGGCAGCTGCGCCAATATAGATCCTCGTCGATCACGTGGCAAACGGCCAGGGCCTGCTGTCGAGGATTCCCTGGTCTCGGCCCATCACCAGTTCGGTGGCCAGCAAGACGTCCTGCCTTGTGACAATCACTGGCGTATGACCTCGGCCGATGGCGAGGTTCACGGCCGCCTGGATCACCGCTTCGGCGTCGGCGACACTGACTTCTCCGAGCATGTCCACTACGCCGGCCGCCTCGAAACTGGGTTCGAGGCGGACGCTCCGGGTTCGCAGCCAGGCCGCGAGATGGGCCAGCCGTACGACGTGTTGCCGCGCGTCCGCTCACTTCGCTCAACGCCCAGGATTTGAACGCCGCGTTGTTGCGCACAAACCGCTCTCGTCCACTTACGTGTCTGGGATGTCGTGACCGGCCTCCCGCAGGGCCTTGGCCCAGCGCCGTATCGCCGCTCGCAGCCTGCGTCGACTCTGGTCGTCGATCGGCATGGTTGGCACCAGCGCCAGCACTTGCGCCATCGTGACGTAGCCGTGCTCGAGCAACGCCATGCAGAACTTGCGGTCCTTTTCACGCCCGGCAGCCGCCTTCGACAGGAAGAGATCTATCACGTCCAGGCAGTAGCCGACCCGGCCATTGGTGTTGGTATTCTGTACCCTATGAACACGGCTCTGCCAGCCTTCTGGCAAGGTGGCGGTTTCTGGACCAACGCCCTGGGCATAGTAGCCATGGGTCGCCTGGAATTGCGAGCCTTCGCCGATCGCACCGTCGATCTTGTCCGCCAGCTCTGGGGCTTCTTTCGGGTAGATGTCGACCTCCATCGACACCGTGAACACCTCTGCGGGCCTGGGCACAGAGCCGAGAATGGACTGGCTGCCGACGATGACAAATTCGTACTGGCCGGTGATTTCGGCGCTGGCGCGGATGACGTGCTCCAGCTCTTCGCGGGTCATGGCGCTCCCTCGGAAACCGGCACACGCGGCGGCTGTCCGCTGAGCACAATCCCCTTCTTGAGTTCGCCAACTTGGGCGAGGATGCCCTGGCGCACATCTTCCGGCAGCACTGTGACAAGCGGCGAGGCCTGCCGCAGCTGCTGGGCACGCCGACTGCGGCCGAGCACCTTTCGCCAGGCACAGTCTTCCAGGATTTGCACCCACTCGCGCCAAAGGGTAGCCGAGCGTGAATCGCCTGTTGCAAGCCAGCGCTGAGCGGTCGCCTTGGCCTGCTGCACCAGGGCGGGGTTTGCCTTGGCCATCCGCACGGCTTCCTCGTGAAGCAACATGCTCTGCAGGTCCTGCAGGAGATGCCGGCCATCATCCACGGACACCTGCACCTGAACCACAGGTGCCGCGCGCCGCGATCGTGCTGCCGCAGAGCCCGCTGGCGGCGGAACGAGGCTGTCTCCGGCGAGCAGTGCCAATTCACCACTGACGCCCAGCACCGACATCACGCGCAAGTAGGTACCGATGGCGGTTGCCGGGTCTCCGGCCTCGACGGCCCGAAGGGTGGTGCGGGTGATCCCGACGCGCGCGGCCATCTCGACCGTGCCCAGCCCCTGCGATTGACGCAGCCGCTTGAGCCGGTCGCCCAACTGCAGCAGCAGTTGACGGTCCAGCGCGGAAGTAATTTCGGCGGCACTCATTTGGACAATATACTAGCCAAAAATTGACAAATTGGCTACTATGATGACCAAATCATCGGCCTGCGAGTGAGTTTGCTCATGCTCTGGCCGAGCCGCGCGCGCGGGTCGGCCAGAGATTTCAAGAAATCGAGGCGTCGGTGCAATTCAACATCCGGAAGCACCAAGTTGGCCCAGTCGGGATCGACTGCATTGCCTGCATGCTCGCCTCGTTGGCGCCAAGGATCGCCGGAGCGAAGATTCAATGACGACACGCGGCGAACCAGGCGTCGAGCTGCCGGCTGGCTCACCGCGTTCCAAGCCGGGTGATAGCGCCCCTCTCTATTGCTGTGACGTGGTCGCCATCAGGAAACTCGCATCAAACGTCGACGCGGCATGCTCCGCCGTCCTGATCGGAGAGATCAACGGTCGCGGCCGCGACCGGCGCTGCCATGGGGCCGGCGCAGGGCAGATCACAGCTGTCCCAGCGGTGGGCAGGAGGGCCAAGGAGCGTATCATGAAGAAAAGCAGTTCACTGAAGGCCAGATCGCTTTCGCGCTGAAGCAGGCATCCCCACTTTCGCTGCCAAGTGCGCTTCACGAAGCGCTTTCGCATCTTCGAGCGCGTTGTGCGGGATTGCTGATTCGGGTTTGAGAAATTCCACGAGCTCCATGGACAGAGGAGGGGCGACCAGCCGGTAGCCCGGCCTGGTCAGCAGGAAGCCGCAGAAGTGGACAAAATCTGCAGGCCAATCTGCAATGATGTGGACTTGGTCATGCTTCCCCAGCCACCGGACTAGCGACTTCTGCATCCGCTCTTTGGTAGTTTGGCGCTTCTTCAGCACCGGAATCACATTGGCCGCGACCCATGGTTCCGGATCCTCGCACCCGAGAACTTCATACCATTCTCGACCGGCTTCATCTACAAGGGCCATGCTGATCAGCGGCCCGTGGAAACCATTGAATTCCGTGTCCAGCCACAGGCGCATGTCGGGCTCCTTCTCTTCAAGATTCGAAATATTCATGTACGGTGCTGCAGATGTCCGACGCCCTGCGGTGAGCGCTTTGGGCAATCGATCGAACGGGACGATGCGGGCCAAGTGGTCCGGCGGCAACAGCTCCCCCGGCACAGCCGAGGCATCGCGCGCGCTTGCAGGTTCGGCATAACCGCTCCAAAGCCAGCGCAGGTGCTGCTCTCGGCTTCCACGAGCTCGGTCACGATCCGGTCAATCGCGCGCTTCAACTGCTCGCGTGTACCTGCCCACTCGAAGCTGCCGCGTTCTGAAAGCACCAAAACTCCGTTGGTTCTGCCCTCGTCATGCCGCACCTCCTCGAGGAGGAGAGTCCACCAATCCGGTTGCCGGGGAAGGCACCTACTATCCCGGCGAAAAATAGCGATTCCGATCCTGGCGGCACCCGCCGCTGACTCGGGATGATGCCGAATTTCCTTTCCCAATTCCATGCTCTTGCGCTCCTATTGAGACCATCGAAAGGTCTTGTGGGAGACTAAGGCACAAGTGCGATGGCACGTGGCGCTCTTTCAAGGGGTTAGGGCATCGTTGGAGCGATTTCATGGGATTTTTCGCGCATGGTTGCTCCCGCCGAAGCGGGTATCCGTGATATGCACATTCCCTGCTGCATTCGCGACACCGGACATGGTAGCCGGCGGTGGACGGCCAGCAGCGACCCTTCGGGCACCGCTGGCTGCTTGACCGTTTCAAGCTGGGTGCGGCCCGTCGGCGTCGCCGAGCCAAGCGGAGCGATCGTGCCCTCAGCGGTCGCTTGCCATCTGTCAGGCCGTGCTGGCCGATGCCGGCTACGGGGTGGACAACGCCTTTCGTCAGGCAAGATGGGATGGCCAGCCGGTTACTGTCGTGCGCCTCGATGAGGGGGAAATGTGCTCCTACTTGCCCGTCCGGCGCTGAACCACTGTCTTGTTCAGGACGGAGGGTCGGATGTCTCTTCAAGGCTGACAGCGGTCCGTCGCTGCGAGTCAACCAACGTGTCCGACCGGCCATTATGAGAAGGCCCCAGTTATGAGAAGTTCTGGGATGGGGTAGGCCGGCAGGCCGCGTAAACGCTTGCGATCTGGGGCGTGGCGGCGCGTTGCACTGGACATAAATC
>SCMQ01000033.1 GCA_005503335.1 Comamonadaceae bacterium 2FH | reverse complement strand
AGGACAGTGAAACGCCTCAGCGCCGATGATAGTGCGGTCTCCCGTGTGAAAGTAGGTCATCGTCAGGCTATTACAGCAAGAAACGCCCAGTCGCGAGACTGGGCGTTTTCTTTTTTCCGGCGCCGATTTCGTTCAGGCGTTGACCAATTCCCCGTCTTCCATGCGCGCGACTCCTGCGCGGACCAGATCCTCGCTGATCTGCTCTATCCATTGCGCCAGCGGCATGTCGCCGAAGTAACGGCGGTGCAGCAGTCCCAGGTAGCGTGTGTCGCCCGCCCAGTTGGCCAGAGCCTGCCGGGGAATGCGCTGCCACTCCAGCAGCTTGAATTTGATCAAGACCTTGGCGGCGTGCTGGGCGTGCCGCAGGGGGGAGCACAGGAAGCTGTCCAGACGGCGGCGTGCGGCCTCAAGGGCCGGCTCCACGCCGGTGAACACCGCGCCATGACCGGGAATGACGGTGCTCGGCCGTAGCGCGGCGATCAGGTCCAGGGTCGCGCCTACCTCATCGAAGGCGTCCATGCCTTCCAGCTCCGGGAACACCACGCCGAACCCGTTCTGCCACAAAGCGTCGGCCGAGATCAGGGTGCGCGTGTCCGGTTCGAACAGGATTACGGAGTGCGGATCGTGGCCTGGTGCGGCATGCACCTGCCACGCCTGTCCTGCGAGCCGCATTTCGGTGCCAGGTTGCAGCAGGGCGTCGAAGCGAAAGCGTGGGCATTGCTGGCCGGTCGGCGTGTACGACAGGGCTTCGTCATCCCATTGCGCAACCTGGGGCGCAAGGCCGGGAGGGATGTGGGTGCGCAGGCCAGGGTAGGCCTGCTGCAGCGCGGCATTGCCGCCGCAGTGATCGCTGTGCAAATGCGTGTTCAGCAACAGATCCAGCGGGCGTGGCCCGAGGGCCTGCTGCACCAGGGACAAGGTTTGCGGGGCATGCGTGACATAGCCGCTGTCCACCAGGGCGCAGGTCCGCGCCTCGACCAGCAGGATGCTGTTGGAGGACAGCCAGCCGCGCTCGAACACGGTCACGCCCGCGGGCAGAACGGCGTCGCCTGCCTGATGGCCTGTCTCGCGCAGGGCGCTCATCGAGTCGCCGTCCGCAGTTCGCGCCGCAGGATCTTGCCGACGTTGCTCTTGGGTAGCTCGTCGCGGAACTCGTAGTATTTGGGCCGCTTGTATCCGGTCAGGCGCTCGTGGCAAAAGCGGGCCAGCGTCTCCTCGGTGAGCAGGGGGTCGCTGCGGACCACGTAGACCTTGATGGCTTCGCCCTGCTTCTCGTCGGCGACGCCCACAGCGGCGCATTCCACCACACCAGGGCACAGGGAGATTTCATTCTCGAGCTCGTTGGGGAACACGTTGAAGCCGCTCACGATGATCATGTCTTTCTTGCGGTCGACGATGCGAGTATGCCCCCGTGCATCCATCACGCCGATGTCGCCGGTGCGCAGGAAACCGTCGTGCGTGAAGGCCTTGCGCGTCTCCTCGGGCTGACGGTAATAGCCCTGCATCACGTTGGAGCCGCGTATGCAGATTTCGCCGGCGCTGCCAGGCGGCAGGTCCTGGCCTGCCTCGTCCTTGATCGCGATCTCTATGCCGGGCAAGGGCAGGCCTATGGTGCCGCTGAAGGTGGCCTGGGTGACGGGGTTGTTGGTGCCGATGGCGCAGGTCTCGCTCATGCCCCAACCTTCGACCATGGGACAGCCCGTTACCTGGCGCCATTGCCGGGCGGTCCCCTCCGACGCGGCCATGCCGCCGGCCTGGGAGACACACAGGCTGGAGAAGTCCAGCGTCCTGAACTGAGGGTGCTGCAGCAGTGCATTGAACAGCGTGTTGACCGCCGGCAGCATGTGGAACGGGCGCTTCTTGAGCACTTCGACGAACTTGCCGATGTCGCGCGGATTGGGGATCAGGCTCAGGTGCGAGCCCTGGCGGATCGCGAGCAGGCACAAGGTGAGCGCGAAGATGTGATACAGCGGCAAGGCGGCGATGCTGTTGACCTTCCGCGGGTCGCCGACCCGCTTGAGCGCCGGCGAGAACCAGGCCTCGGCCTGCAGGATGGCAGCGACGATGTTGCGGTGGGTCAGCACCGCGCCCTTGGACAGGCCCGTGGTACCGCCCGTGTACTGCAGGAAGGCTACCGAGTCCAGGCTCTGCCCCTGGGCGCGCAGGCTCATGCCGCGCCCCTGGGCGAGGGCGGCGTTGAACGGGGTGACGCTGTGCCCCTCGCCCAGCGGCAGGCGGAAAGCCGGCACCATCTTGGCCAGGTGGCGCACGGCGAAGCTCAGCCAGCGGCCGCGCCAGGGGCCGAGCAGGTCGCCCAGCGAGGCCAGCACCACATGCCGCACCGGCGTCTGCGCTATGACTTCCTCCAGCGTATGGGCGAAATTCTCCAGCAGCACGATGGCCGTCGCGCCCGAGTCCTTGAGCTGGTGCTCGAGCTCCCGAGCCGTGTAGAGCGGATTGACGTTCACGCAGGTGTAGCCGGCGCGCAGCACTGCGGCCATGCTGACCGCGAACTGCGGCAGGTTGGGCAGCATGATGGCGACGCGCGCGCCCGGCTCCAGTCCGCGGCCCTGCAGCCAGGCGCCAAGCGCCGCCGAGAGTTCGTCCAGCTCGCGGTAGGACATCCAGCGGTCCATGCAGACCGAAAAAGGCTGGTCCGCGTGCTTGCGGAACGACTCATCGAGCAACTCGGTGAGCGAGTGGTAGCGGTCGGGATACACGTCGTGCGGGACGTCTTCAGGGTAGCTGTTGAGCCAGAACCGGTCCATTGGGGTCCTCCTTGCCCGGCATTGTGAGCAGGCTGCGCGGCGGACGTTACCGGGCTTGTCCCAGGAGGCGGTCCAATTGCGTCTCGCAGGCGACTGCCTGGCCCTCGAACAGCAGCTCGAGCAAGGCCTCCTCGCGCTCGCGCAGCAGCGCCAGGAAGGCGGCCACGCCCTCGCGCCGCCTGGCCAGCGCGGAGAAGGTCTCGAAGCCGTGCTCCAGCAGCGCCTGTATCGCGCCCAGCCCGGCCGCATGGGCCGGCTTGCGCATCATCTTCAGCATCAGGCCCAGGCCGGGCATGCGCGCCAGGCGCACCAGGTCCTCGCCGACCACCAGTGCCGTGTCCAGCTGTTGCTTCCGCAGCGCCGGCTGCCCGACCGCCTGCCAAGCCTCGACGTAGCGTCGCGTGCGGGAGAGGCTGTGCGGCCCGTCCAGCCAGGCTCGCCCCATGGCGTGATCCAGTTGCTCGGTCAGCGCATGCAGTTCGGCCAGCGCCGCAGCCGTTGTGGCCACCGCCTCGGGGAACAGCGATTCCAGCGCGCCGGCGATGCGGGCGAATTGCGCGTCGCGCTCGCTGTCGTCGCGGTCGCCATAGAGCTCGTCGAGAAAGAAGCGCGCCACGGCCTGGAAGCTGCCGCCGGCCAGCAGGTCGGCGTAGCTGCCGGCGAATCGCTGGGCCTGCAGGCGCTTGATGGCCTGCACGGCGAGCGCCAGCCGCGGCTCGGCCGCCGACTGCTGCCGCAGCTTGGCCACGCTGGCCACGGCGTCACGGATTCTCTGGGCTGCGTCCATATGGAGCCGCAGTGTATTAGTCGTCCCGACCCATGGCAGGGTGCGCAGCCCATGCCATAGTGCGGTCATGCCGATCACCCAGCCAGGTCCGGGCGCCACGGCCCGGCTGCTGCAATGCATGACCCTGTCCACACTCGCGGTCGCGTCGCTGTGGCTGTGGTGGTGGTGGCCGCGCGCGCCGCTGCTTGCGCTGGCCGGACTGGCCCTGGGCCTGGGAGGCTATGCCTGGGTGCTGGCCCTGGAGTTGCTGGCCCAGGCCTGGCTGAGCCGCCGCGGGCCGGTCGCGCGGCCGCGGGCGAGCCGGCTGCTGCGCGCCTGGGCGCGCGAGGCGCTCACGGCGCCGCGGGTGTTCTGCTGGCGCCAGCCGTTCAGATCGCGTGCGGTGCCCGACCAGTTGCAGGCCGGGCCGGGCGGGGAGGGGCGGCGCGGCGTGGTGCTGGTTCATGGTTTCGCCTGCAACCGCGGGCTGTGGAACCCGTGGCTGCGCCGATTGCGCGCCGAGGGCCGGGTATTCCTCGCGCTCAACCTCGAGCCGGTGTTCGGCAGCATAGACGCCTATGTGACGCAGATCGAGGACGCCGTGGCGCGCGTGAGCGTCGCCACCGGCCTGCCACCCGTGCTGGTCTGCCACAGCATGGGCGGGCTGGCCGCGCGGGCCTGGCTGCGCCTGCCGGGGGCCGAGCGGCGCGTGCACCATGTGGTCACCATCGCCACGCCGCACCGAGGCACCTGGCTGGGCCATTTCAGTGCCGCGGTCAATGCGCGTCAGATGCAGCTGGGCAGCGCCTGGCTGGCCGAGCTGGCGAGCCAGGAACCGCCCGCGCGCGCGGCACGGTTCACCTGCTGGTATTCCGACTGCGACAACGTGGTGCTGCCCTACGCCAGCGCCATGCTGCAGGGTGCGCGCAACCGCCTGGTGCCCGGCCTGCCGCATGTGGCGCTGGCCCTGTGCCCGCAGGTCATCGAGGCCACGCTGGAGGCGATCCGCCAGGATCGCTTCGATGGCGCGGCCTGAGGTGGCCAGGGCCGCTCAGCCTGCCTGCTGCGCCAGCACGCCGCGGCGCATCTGGTCGAGCTCCATGGATTCGAACAAGGCCTTGAAATTGCCTTCGCCGAAGCCCTCGTTGCCCTTGCGCTGGATGAACTCGAAGAAGATCGGGCCCAGCTGGTTCTCGCTGAAGATCTGCAGCAGCAGGGCGCCCGGCTGGCCGTCCACCAGGATGTTGCGCTGCTGCAGCGCGGCCACGTCCTCGCTATGGCCGGGGATGCGCTTGTCGAGCAGCTCGTAGTAGCTGTCGCTGGTGCTCAGCAGCTTGATGCCGTCCAGCTGCAGCGCGTCCACGGTGGCGATCAGGTCGTTCGAGCCCAGTGCGATGTGCTGTATGCCCTCGCCGTGGTAGCGGTCCAGGTACTCCTGGATCTGGCCGGCCTGGTCCTTGCCTTCCTCGTTGATCGGGATGCGGATCCTGCCGCAGGGGCTGGTCATGGCCTTGCTCTTGACGCCCGTCACCTGGCCTTCGAGGTCGAAGTAGCGGATTTCGCGGAAGTTGAAGATGCGCTCGTAGAACTCGGCCCACTCGCCCATGCGGCCGCGGTGCACGTTGTGCGTCAGGTGGTCGATGTAGGTCAGGCCATGGCCCTCGGGGTTCAGGGCCTCGGCGCCGCTGACACCCGGCAGGGGCTCGAAGTCCACGTCGTAGAAGCCGATGTTGCCGATGTCGCCGGGCAGCGCGCTGTTCTTGCCGCGCCAGCGGTCCACCAGGTAGATCAGGCTGTCGCCAATGCCCTTGATGGCCGGGATGTTGAGCTCGCCCGGGCCGGCGTGGCCCGCGTAGCCCCAGGCGCCCAGCGCCAGCGCGCGCTCGTAGGCGGCCTTGGCGTCCTGCACCCGGAAGGCGATCGCGCAGATGCTGGGCCCGTGCAGGCGCGCGAAGCGCTGGGCGAAGGAGTCCGGCTCGGCGTTCAGGATGAAGTTGATGCCGCCCTGGCGGTACAGCGTGACGGCCTTGTGGCGGTGCCTGGCGATGGCGCGAAAGCCCATGCGCTCGAACAGCTGGCCCATGGCGACCGGGTCCGGGGCGGCATATTCGATGAACTCGAAGCCGTCTGTGCCCATGGGGTTCTCCCAGGTGGAGCTGCTGGCGGCGACGGATGGCGGCAGTGATGCGTTCATGGCGGTTCTCGTGAAGTGATGCGCCACTGTAGGGCCGCAGGCCCTCAGTTTTCCTGCAATTTGCGGTGCTTGATTTGCCTTGAGCGCATGAAAACTGCAAAATTTCCAATATGAAGTCATTGGACAAGCTTGATGGGCAGATTCTGCGCATTCTGCAGGCGGACGGACGCGCCACCTACGACCAGATCGCCGAGGCCGTGGGGCTCTCGCCGAGTGCCGTGCTGCGCCGTGTCCGGCAGCTTGAGGCCGCCGGCGTGATCGACCGCTACGTGGCCCTGGTCAAGCCCGAGGCCGTGGGCCTGGGCCTGACCGCCTACATCAACGTGCGGCTGGAGAAGCTCGCCGAAAGCGCCAAGCGCAACCCCATGGACCTGTTTCGCGCCAGCGTGCAGGGCTGGCCCGAGGTCGTCGAGTGCGCGGCCCTGACCGGCGAGATGGATTTCCTGCTGCGCCTGGTGGTGGCCGACATGGCGGCCTATGCGCGTTTCATGATGGACACCCTGCTCAAGCACCCCAGCGTGCAGGACTGCAAGACCAGCTTCGTGATGGACCGGGTCAAGGCGACCACCGCCATGCCGGTCTGACAGCCTGGGGCTTTCACGTGCCGGACTCGGGGAAAACCCGTATATTCCTGTCCATGGGCGACGCCAAGAACCTATTGACCGAGCTGCTGGACGCCGTGCGCGGCTGGTTCCGGCCGCAGGGCACGGCGCCCGCGATCGTGCCGATCCGCGCCATCGGGCCCCGGCACCGCGAACGCATCGCGCGCCACCTGCTCGCGCTCGACGCCCAGGACCGCTACCTGCGCTTCGGCTACCCGGCCACCGACGAGCATATCCGTCGCTACTGCGAGGGTCTGAACTTCGAGCGCGACGAGATCTTCGGCATCTACAACCGGCGCCTGGAGCTCATCGCCATGGCCCACCTGGCGTTCTCGCTCGACCCGCAGTTCGCCTCCTGCGCCGAGTTCGGCGTTTCGGTGCTCAGGAAGGCGCGCGGACGCGGTTACGGGACCCGCCTGTTCGAGCGCGCCGTGGTGCACGCGCGCAACGAGGGCGTGCACATGCTCTTCATCCACGCGCTGAGCGAGAACACGGCCATGCTCAAGATCGCGCGCCATGCCGGCGCCACGGTGGAGCGTGACGGCTCGGAGAGCGAGGCCTACCTCAAGCTGCCCGCGGCCACGCTGGACACGCGCGTGACCGAGCTGGTCGAGGAGCGGCTGGCCGAGCTCGACTACCGGCTCAAGGCCCAGGCCAAGCAGTTCCGCGACTTCCTGGCCGGCGTGCAGGAGGTGCGCCAGGGCGTGCGCGACGCGCGCCACAAGTCGGGCCGCTGAGCCGGCCATGAGCTGTCACGCCAATCCGCTATCCTTGAGGGTCTGTTCAACCACTGCAGGTCCTGCACCCCAAGACCGTGTCCGACCCCCACCCTGCGCGTCACGCCGAACGCGAGGACAAGCGCACCTTTCTGCAAAAGCTGGCCGAGTTCATCCATCCCGGACCGGACTCGACCGATGAGCTGATCGAGACCCTGGCCGAGGCCGAGGACAACCAAATCATCAACGCCGAGAGCCGCGTCATGCTCGAAGGCGTGATCCGCATGGCCGAGATGACCGCGGGCGACGTCATGGTGGCGGCGCCGCGCATGGACCTGATCGACATCGATGCGCCCTTCGACGCGCTGCTGCACCTGGTGATCGAGACCGCGCACTCGCGCTTTCCGGTCTACGAGGGCGACCGCGAGAACGTCATCGGCATCCTGCTGGCCAAGGACCTGCTCAAGCTGCAGCGCGCGCCCGAGCTCAACATACGAGCCCTGCTGCGCCCCGCGGTTTTCGTGCCCGAGAGCAAGGGCCTGAACGACCTGCTGCGCGAGTTCCGCGGCAACCGCAACCACCTGGCCATGGTGATCGACGAGTTCGGCCGCACCGCGGGCCTGATCACGATCGAGGACGTGCTCGAGCAGATCGTCGGCGAGATCGAGGACGAGTTCGACATCGCGGCCGACCAGGGCGACATCTTCGGCCTGGCCGATCAAACCTACCGCGTCAGCGGCGACACGCCGATCGAGCGCGTCAACGAGGCCTTCGGCATCCAGCTGGCCAGCGACCCGGACAGCGCGGGCGACCGCGCCTTCGACACCCACTTCGACACCATAGGCGGCCTGATCGCGCACGCCATGGGCCATGTGCCCCGGCGCGGCGAGCAGCATGTGCAGGCCGGCCTGAAATTCGTCGTGCTGCACACCAAGGGCGGCGCCGTGCGCTGGTTCAAGGTCTCGCCGGCCGGGCAGGGGGCGGACGGCTGATGCGCCTGCGTCGGCGCATCCCCCCTTCGCTCGTGGTGCTGCTGGCCGGCCTGGCGCAGGCCGTCTCGGTGGCGGCGCCCTGGAACGGCCAGCCGCTGTGGTGGCTGCAGCTCCTGAGCCTCACGGCACTGGCCTGGCAGCTCGGCCGCTGCGCCGAGCGCGAGCTGTCCTGGAGCAGCAGCACCTGGCTGGACCTGGACCCGCGCCCCGCCTGGCAGCGCGGCGCCTGGCTGGGCTGGCTGTTCGCCTGCGGCTGGCTGGCCGGCAGCTTCTGGTGGCTGTACATCTCCATGCATACCTACGGCGGCCTGGCGGCGCCGCTGGCGGCGCTGGCCGTGCTGGCCCTGGCGGCCGCGCTGGCGCTCTACTACGGCGCGGCCTGCGCGGCCTTCCTGATGCTGTTCAAGGCGCGCGACCTGGTCGGCCGCAGCGGCGCCGGCCTGGTGTTCGCGGCCCTGTGGACCCTGGCCGAACTGGCGCGCGGCCGCTGGCTGACCGGCTTTCCATGGGGCGCGGGCGGCTATGCCCATGTCGAAGGTCCGCTGGCCGGCTACGCCCCCTGGGTCGGGGTCTACGGCATAGGCGCCGTGGCGGCCTGGATGGCCTGGCAGCTGCCGCAGCTGCCGCAGTCCGGCTGGGGGCGGCGGCTGGCGCTGGCCGCTGTCCTGGGCCTGCCGCTGGCGGCCCAGTACGGCGGGCTGAGCTTCTCCGAACCCGCCGGCCGCCAGGGCGTGGCCCTGTTGCAGGGCAACATCCCGCAGGACGAGAAATTCCAGCCCGGCACCGGCGTGGGCGACGCGCTGCGCTGGTACGGCGAGCAGCTGCGCGTGGCCAGCGCCCCCCTGGTCGTGGCGCCCGAGACCGCCGTGCCCTTGCTGCCGCGCCAGATGCCGCCGGGCTACTGGGCGGCGCTGCAGGCGCGCTACGGCCGCGCCGAGGCCGGTGGCCGGGGCGGCCAGGCCGCCCTGATCGGCGCGCCGCTGGGCGGCGAGGCCGGCAGCGGCTACACCAATTCGGCCGTGGGCCTGCAACCCGGCGCGTCCTCGCCCTACCGCTACGACAAGCACCACCTGGTGCCGTTCGGCGAATTCATCCCGCCCGGATTCCGCTGGTTCACGAGCATGATGAACATCCCGCTGGGCGACTTCGACCGCGGCGCGGTCGGCCAGCGCTCCATGGACTGGGGCGGCCAGCGCCTGGCGCCCAACGTCTGCTACGAGGACCTGTTCGGCGAGGAGCTCGGCGCGCGCTTTGCCGACGGCGCGAGCGCACCTACCGCCATGGTCAACCTCAGCAACATCGCCTGGTTCGGCAACACCGTGGCGATCGACCAGCACCTGCAGATCTCGCGCATGCGCGCCCTGGAATTCGAACGCCCTATGCTGCGCGCCACCAACACCGGTGCCACGGCCATCATCGACCACCGCGGCCGGGTCACGCACAGCCTGCCGCGCCACACCCGCGGCGTGCTGATCGGCGAATACGAGGGCCGCAGCGGCCTCACGCCCTATGCCCGCTGGGTTTCGCGCCTGGGCCTGTGGCCCTTGTGGGGGCTGGCCCTGGCCCTGGTCGCCGCGGCGATGCTGGCGGCGCGCCTGCGGCGCCGCTGAAAGGGCGGCGGCCCCGTAAAATCGACGGTTTGCGCGACCGCCTGGCGCGCCAACCCATTTCCGGGCCCGCCCCCGGGGGCCACGAAGCTATGCTCACGTTCCAACAAATCATCCTCAAGCTGCAGTCCTACTGGGACGCGCAGGGCTGCGCGCTGCTCCAGCCCTACGACATGGAGGTCGGTGCGGGGACCTCGCACACGGCCACCTTCCTGCGCGCCCTGGGCCCCGAGCCCTGGAAGGCCGCCTACGTGCAGCCCAGCCGCCGCCCCAAGGACGGGCGCTACGGCCAGAACCCGAACCGCCTGCAGCATTACTACCAGTACCAGGTGGTGCTCAAGCCCGCGCCCAGCAACATCCTCGAGCTCTACCTCGGCTCGCTTGAGGCGCTGGGCTTCGACTTGAAGAAGAACGACATCCGCTTCGTCGAGGACGACTGGGAGAACCCCACGCTGGGCGCCTGGGGCCTGGGCTGGGAGGTCTGGCTGAACGGCATGGAGGTGACCCAGTTCACCTATTTCCAGCAGGTCGGCGGCATCGACTGTAAGCCCATTACCGGTGAGATCACCTATGGCCTGGAGCGCCTGGCCATGTACCTGCAGGGCGTGGACAACGTCTACAACCTGGTGTGGACCGACACCGGGTCCGCGCCGGGCCGCTCCCAAGCTGACCCAGCCCCCCCGGGGGGCGGCGAGTCACACGCAGTGGGCGAGCGTGGGGGCAAGCTCCTCTACGGCGACGTCTACCACCAGAACGAGGTCGAGCAGTCCACCTACAACTTCGAGCATTCCGACGCCGACTTCCTGTTCACCGCCTTCGGCGCGCACGAGAAGCAGGCCCAGCACCTGATGACGCAGCAGCTGGCGCTGCCGGCCTACGAGCAGGTGCTCAAGGCCGCCCACAGCTTCAACCTGCTGGACGCGCGCGGCGCGATCAGCGTGACCGAGCGCGCCGCCTACATAGGCCGCATCCGCAACCTCGCGCGCAGCGTCGCGCAAAGCTACTACGACAGCCGCGAGCGCCTGGGCTTTCCGATGGCGCCGCGCGAGTGGGTCGCGCAAATCCCCAAGAAGGCGGCCTGAAGGCGAGGGCAGAGCATCACCATGACGACACAAAATCTCCTCGTTGAACTGTTTGTCGAAGAGCTGCCGCCCAAGGCGCTGAAGAAGCTGGGCGAGGCCTTCGCCGGCGCGCTGGCCGATCAGCTGCGCGCCCAGGGCCTGGCTTCGGAAGACTCCCTGGTCACGGCCTACGCCTCGCCGCGCCGCCTGGCCGCCCACGTCAGCCATGTCTGGCTCAAGGCCGCCGACAAGGCCGTGCAGCAAAAACTGATGCCGGTCAGCGTGGGCCTGAACACCGAAGGCCAGGCCACGCCGGCCCTGCTCAAGAAGCTCGCGGCGCTGGGGGCCGATGTTTCCGACCCCGCCGCCGCCGTGGCCGCGCTCAAGCGCGCGCCGGACGGCAAGGCCGAAGCCCTGTTCTACGACAGCCTGGTCACCGGCGCCACGCTGGACACCGGCCTGCAGAAGGCGCTGGACGAGGCAATCCGCCTGCTGCCCATCCCCAAGCTCATGAGCTACCAGCTCGAGAGCGACTGCGAGCTGCCCGGCTGGAGCAGCGTGCATTTCGTGCGCCCGGCGCATGGCCTGGTCGCGCTGCACGGCAGCACCGTGGTGCCGCTCAAGGCGCTGGGCCTGACGGCCGGGCGCAGCACCCAGGGCCACCGCTTCGAGGCCGCCGTCTCGCCGGTGGTGATCGAGCATGCCGACCATTACGCCGAGACCCTGGCGCGGGACGGCGCGGTGATCGCCGGCTTCGAGGCGCGCCGCGCCGAGATCGTGAGCCAGCTGGCCGAGGCCGCTGCGCGGCTAGGCGGTGGCGTGCGCGCCATCGAGGACGAGGCCTTGCTCGACGAGGTCACGGCCCTGGTCGAGCGGCCGAACGTGCTGGTCTGCGAGTTCGAGCCGCAGTTCCTCGAGGTGCCGCAGGAATGCCTGATCCTGACCATGAAGGCCAACCAGAAGTACTTCCCGCTGCTCGACGCGCAGGGCCGGCTGACCCACCGCTTCCTGGTGGTCAGCAACATCCGGCCCGAGGACGCCAGCGCGGTGGTCGGCGGCAACGAGCGCGTGGTGCGCCCGCGCCTGGCCGACGCCAAGTTCTTCTTCGACCAGGACCGCAAGAAGACCCTGGCCTCGCGCGTCGAAGGCCTGTCCCGGGTCGTTTACCACAACAAGCTCGGCAGCCAGGGCGAGCGGGTCGAGCGCGTGCGTGCGATCGCGCGCGCCATCGCCCAGCCGCTGGGCGGCGAGGCGCTGGCCCAGGCCGCCGACACCGCGGCGCAGCTGGCCAAGTCCGACCTGCTAACCGACATGGTCGGCGAGTTCCCTGAGCTGCAGGGCATCATGGGCGGCTACTACGCGCGCCACGACGGCCTGTCCGAGGACATCGCCTTCGCCATCGAGGACCACTACAGGCCGCGCTTCGCCGGCGATGCGCTGCCGCGCAGCGCGGCCGGCGTGGTCGTGGCCCTGGCCGACAAGCTCGAGACCCTGGTCGGCATGTTCGGCATAGGCAACCTGCCCAGCGGCGACAAGGACCCGTTCGCGCTGCGCCGCCATGCGCTCGGCGTGATCCGCATGCTGATCGAGAAGGACCTGCCGCTCGAGCTGGACGGGCTGCTGGCCGGCGCTTGGCCGGTGTTCGGCGAGCGCGTGGTCGACGCACACACCGCGCTGGCCGATTTCATCTACGACCGCCTCGCCGGGGCCTTGCGCGAGCAGGGCTACAGCGCCCAGGAGGTCGACGCGGTGCTGGCCCTGCGCCCGCAGCGCCTGGGCCAAGTGGCCCGGCTGCTGGCCGCGGTGCGCGCCTTCGCCGCCCTGCCCGAGAGCCCGGCCCTGGCCGCGGCCAACAAGCGCATCGCCAACATCCTGCGCAAGGCCGGCGAGGTCGACCCGCATGTGAACCCGCAGCTGCTGCAGGAGCCGGCCGAGCAGAACCTGTACCAGGCCATGCAGCGCTTCGTGCCCGAGGCCAACGCCCAGTTCGAGGCCGGCGACTACACGGCCTCGCTGCAGACCCTGGCGGCGCTGCGCGGCGCGGTCGACGCCTTCTTCGACGACGTGATGGTCAACGCCGAGCAGCTGGACCTGCGCCTGAACCGCCAGGGCCTGCTCAAGAGCCTGCACGAGGCCATGAACCGCGTGGCCGACCTGTCACGCTTGGCCGCCTGATGCCGCAACGAGCCAGCCCCGACATGAAGCTCGTCATCCTGGATCGCAACGGCACCATCAATGCCGAAGGCGACGAATACATCAAGTCGCCCGAGGAGTGGGTGCCGCTGCCGGGCGCACTGGAGGCGATCGCCCGGCTCAACCACGCGGGCTTCCACGTGGTGGTCGCGGCCAACCTGGAGGGCCTGGGCCGCGGCCTGTACGACGTGGCGTCGCTCAATGCCATTCACACGCGCATGCACAAGCTGCTCGCCACGGTCGGCGGGCGCCTCGACGCGGTGTTCTTCTGTCCGCACAGCCCCGACGAGGCCTGCAGCTGCCGCAAGCCGCAGCCCGGCCTGCTCGAGCAGATCGGTGAGCGCTACGGTGTGGACCTGGCGGGAGTGCCGGCCGTGGGCGACAACGCGGACGACGCCCAGGCCGCTGCCGCGGCTGGCTGCGAACCCCACCTGGTGTTGACGGGGCGGTCCGCCGTGCTGCGCGGCCGCCCGCTGCCGCCCGAATTCCCACCCCAGACCCGCGTGCACGCCGACCTGGCGGCCTTCGTCGACCACCTGATCTCGCGCGGCGAGCCGCTCGAGCGCGCGCCGCGCCCCGTGCCGGGGGCCTGAGAGGTGCCCGAGCCTGAACCGCCAACTTGAAAACGTCTAGAACATGCCCCTGATCCGCTCTGTGCTTCACCTGCTCTGGATGGCCGTGACCGTGGTGCCTTGGGCCATCTTCGTGATCCTGGCCTCGCTGTTCGTCAGCTCCACCCGCATGTACTGGATGTGCGTGGGCTGGCTGCGCGTGGCGGTCTCCGGCGGCACGGCGATCCTGGGCATCAAGAACCGCGTCACCGGCTGGGAGAACCTGCCCACCGGCAGCACCGACCCGGCGGTCCTGCTGGTCAAGCACCAGTCGACCTGGGAGACCTTCGTGATGCCGACCCTGATGCCGCACCCGCTGGCCTATGTGTTCAAGAAGGAGCTGCTCTACGTGCCCTTCTTCGGCTGGGCCATGGCGCGCATGGACATGATCCACATCGACCGCAGCCAGCGTGCCAGGGCCTTCCACAAGGTGGTGGCGCAGGGCAAGCGGCTCATGAGCCAGGGTACCTGGGTGATCATGTTCCCCGAGGGCACGCGCATCCCGCGCGGCCAGAAGGGCAGCTACAAGAACGGCGGTACGCGCCTGGCCATCGAGACCGGCGCGCCGGTGATCCCGATCGCCGTGACCTCGGCCAGGTGCTGGCCGCGCAAGGCCTTCATCAAGTACCCGGGCGTGGTCGATATCTCGATCGGCAAGCCGATCCCCAGCGCCGGCCGCCAGTCCGACGAGCTGATGCGCGAGGTCGAGGCCTGGATAGAGTCCGAGATGCACCGCCTCGATCCCGAGGCCTACGCTCAGGCCAGCCCCGCGGCCCCGGCCCGCAGCGAGGCGGCCCAGGGCTGAGCCCCGCGATGTCCATGCGCCGGCTCCTGCAGCTCACGCTGGACCTGTTCGATCCCCCGGCCCCACCGGTCCCACCGGCGGCACCGTCCGCGCCGGCCGAGGCCAGGCCCGGCCCGCCGGCCGAAGCGTTGGCGCCGCTGATCGCGCCGGTGCGCTTCGCGCATCCGCGCGCCAACCGCGAGCTGGCCCTGGCCGAGGCGCGCATCGCCTACGCCTTCCGGCGCGGCCAGCGCCGCACCATAGGCTTTTCGGTCGGCCCCGACGGCCTGGTGGTCAGCGCGCCGCGCTGGACTCCGCTGCCCGAGGTCGAGGCCGCGCTGCGCGAGAAGAGCGGGTGGATCCTGCGCAAGCTCGGCGAGGCGCACGAGCGTCAGCAGAAGCTGGCCATGGCGCGCATCGCCTGGTGCGACGGCGCCACGCTGCCTTATCTGGGCGAGCCGCTGCTGCTGGCGCTGGCGCCGCGCCAGGCCTCGGGGGCCGGCACCCTGGCGCAGGCCGGCGGCCCCGGCCTGCCGCCCACGCTGCAGATCGGCCTGCCGTCCGGCGCCGCGCCCGAGCAGATACGCGACGCCGCCCAGGCCTGGCTGATGCGCCAGGCGCGGCGCCTGTTCACCGAACGGCTCGACCATTTCGCGCCCCAGCTCGGCGTGCAGTGGCGCAAGCTCAGCCTGTCCAATGCCGGCACGCGCTGGGGCAGCGCGCGCTCCGACGGCTCCATCAGGCTCAACTGGCGCCTGGTGCACCTGCGCCTGCCGGTGATCGACTACGTGGTGGCGCACGAGCTGGCCCATTTGCGCGTGATGGACCACAGCCCGCGCTTCTGGGACGCCGTGGGCTCGGTCATGCCCGACTACGCCGAGCGGCGCGGCCAGCTGCGCGAGGCCGTGGTGCCGCCCTGGTGAGGGCCGCAGGATTTCTTCAGTTTGAAAAACGGTAGACGCCGTCGGCGTCCAGCTGGCGCTTGAGCTTGCCGGCGTACCAGAGCGCGTGCAGGTGCGCCACCGACTCGCCCATCGCGAAGGTGGTCTGGTGCAGGTCCAGCGGCCGCTTGAACAGCACCGGCAGCATGTCGTGAGCGCTGCCTGCGCGCGCCTGGCAGGCCTGACGCACCTCGGCCAGGCGGTCGCGGTGGTGCTCGTGCAGCTGGGCGATGCGCCGGTGCAGGCCGGTGAAGGGCTTGCCGTGCGAGGGCAGGGTCAGGGTGTCGGGCGCCAGGGGCAGGAAGCGGTCTATCGAGGCCAGGAACAGGCTCAGCGAGTCGGCCTCGGGCTCGAGCTCGTAAACGCTCACATTGGTAGAGATGCGCGGCAGCACCATGTCGCCGCTGATCAGCAGCTTCAGGTCCTCGCAGTGCAGGGCCATGTGCTCGGGCGCATGGCCATAGCCGGCGATGCAGCGCCAGGCGCGCCCGCCTATGCTCAGCGTCTGGCCGTCCAGCAGGCGGCGGTAGCGCTGCGGCAGGTCCGGCACCAGGTTGGGGTAGTAGCGCGTGCGCCCGCGTATGCTGGCCAAGGCCTCGGGGTCGGTCAGGCCGTGCAGGGCGAAGAAGCGCGCCGCGCCCTCGCCGCCGAAGCCGGTGGTGCTTCGCGCGGCCAGGCAGGCGGCCTGGTAGTCGGTGGCGCTGATCCACAGGCGGCACTCGAATCCATCCCGGCTCCAGCGCTCGCACAGCCAGTGCGCCAGGCCGATGTGGTCCGGGTGCATGTGGGTCACGACCACGCGCAGCACGGGCAGGCCCTCGAGCTCGTTCGCGAAGACCTGCTCCCATTGCGTCTTGGCCTCGTCGCGCGCGATGCAGCAGTCGACCACGGTCCAGCCCGCGCGGCCGTCGATCTCGTCGCGCAGCAGCCAGAGGTTGATGTGGTCCAGCGCGAACGGCAGCGCCATGCGCAGCCATTTGACGCCCGGGGCGATCTCCAGCGCGGCGCCCGGCGCCGGCAGGGTATCGCCCAGGGGGTAGTGCAGTTGGCGTTCCAGTTCGGCAGAGTTCATCGGTCAGGGGGGTGGAGTAGCATGCGGGCCTGAGCTAACGTTTACGTAAACGTCACAGGAAGACCGGACCCATTCTAGGCGTGGCGCCCGCCCGGCGCTGTCACCTGCGCGCACCCCCAACACCCATCCCATGGCTACCACCTACACCATCAGCGACCTGGCCCAGGAGTTCGATCTGACCACGCGCGCCATGCGCTTCTACGAGGACATGGGGCTGCTGCAGCCCGAGCGTTCCGGCCCTGGCGGGCGCAACCGCGTCTACAGCGCGCGCGACCGTACCCGGCTCAAGCTCACGCTGCGCGCCAAGCGCCTGGGCCTGTCGCTGACCGAGGCCAAGGACCTGATCGACATGTACGACAGCCCGCGCGACACCGGGCCGCAGCTCGAGAAGTTCCTGGTCGTGCTGGCCGAGCACCGGCGCCAGCTCGAGGAGCAGATGGCCGACCTGCAGGCCACGCTGGACGAGGTGAAGGTGCACGAGAAGGAGGCCAAGGCCCTGCTGGCGCGCACGGAAAGGCCATCGACCCGCGCGGCGAAATAGCGCATAATTGACGTTTACGTAAACGTCAACTCGATTCCCGCCCATGACAGACGCCACCACCGCCGACAGCGCGCTGTACCAGCGCATCGCCAACAGCTTCGCGCGCCAGGGCATGATGCGCCACCTCGAGGCGCGGCTGCTGCGCGTGGCGCCGGGGCGGGTCGACATCCTGTTGCCATACTCCGACAAGGTGACCCAGCAGCAGGCAGGCTTCCACGGCGGCGCCATGGGCGCGGTGGCCGACATCGCCGCCGGCTACGCGGGCCTGACCCTCGCGCCCGAGGGCATGGAGGTCGTGACCGCCGAATACAAGATCAACTTCCTGGGCAGCTTCCAGGGCGGCGAGCTGCGCGCCAGCGGGCGCGTGGTCAAGGCCGGCAAGCGCCTGATCATCACCACGGCCGAGGTCGTGCACCTGGACGCGGATGGCAAGGCCTCGCCCTGCGCCCTGATGCAGCAGACCCTGATGCCCGTGCCCCAGACCTATTGATCCAGCCCCTTTCCGGAGACATGCCATGAACCTGCCAGGACTCAACTTTCAGCTCGGCGAGGACATCGACGCGCTGCGCGACGCGGTGCGCGAATTCGCTCAAGGCCAGATCGCCCCGCGCGCGGCCGAGATCGACCGCAACGACCAGTTCCCCATGGACCTGTGGCGCAAGATGGGCGAGCTCGGCGTGCTCGGCATCACCGTGCCCGAGGCCTACGGCGGCGCCAACATGGGCTATCTTGCGCACATGATCGCGATGGAGGAGATCTCGCGCGCCTCGGCCAGCGTGGGCCTGTCCTACGGCGCGCACAGCAACCTCTGCGTGAACCAGATCAAGCGCAACGGCAACGAGGCGCAAAGGCAGAAGTACCTGCCCAAGCTGATCTCGGGCGAGCATGTGGGTGCGCTGGCCATGAGCGAGCCCGGCGCCGGCTCCGACGTGCTCAGCATGAAGCTCAAGGCCGAAGACAAGGGCGGCTACTACCTGCTCAACGGCAGCAAGATGTGGATCACCAACGGCCCCGACGCTGACACGCTCGTGGTTTACGCCAAGACCGAGCCCGAGCTTGGCGCGCGCGGCGTCACCGCCTTCCTGATCGAGAAGGGCATGAAGGGCTTTTCCATCGCGCAGAAGCTCGACAAGCTGGGCATGCGCGGCAGCCACACCGGCGAGCTGGTGTTCCAGAACGTCGAGGTGCCGGCCGAGAACATCCTGGGCGGCCTGAACCAGGGCGCCAAGGTGCTGATGAGCGGCCTGGACTACGAGCGCGCCGTGCTGACCGGCGGGCCCCTGGGCATCATGCAGGCGGTGATGGACAACGTCGTGCCCTACATCCACGACCGCAAGCAGTTCGGCCAGAGCATAGGCGAGTTCCAGCTGATCCAGGGCAAGGTCGCAGACATGTACACCGTGCTGCAGGCGGCGCGCAGCTTTGCCTACACCGTGGCCAAGAACCTGGACCTGCTGGGCGCCGAGCATGTGCGCCAGGTGCGCAAGGACTGCGCCTCGGTGATCCTCTGGACCGCCGAGAAGGCGACCTGGATGGCCGGCGAGGGCGTGCAGATCTACGGCGGCAACGGCTACATCAACGAGTACCCGCTGGGCCGCCTGTGGCGCGACGCCAAGCTCTACGAGATCGGCGCCGGCACCAGCGAGATCCGCCGCATGCTGATAGGCCGCGAGCTGTTCGCCGAGACCGCCTGACCTCGGGGGCGCCGAGGCTATGTGCCCTGCCCGGCCGCAGGCGGGCCGGGACTGATTAAGATCAAAGCATGAACTCTCCCTCGATCGACGACCTGTTTGCCCATAACCGCGCCTGGGCGGCGCAGATGGAGCGCGAGCGCCCCGGTTTCTTCACCGGCCTGCTGGCCCAGCAGAAGCCGCGCTACATGTGGATAGGCTGCTCCGACAGCCGCGTGCCGGCCAACCAGATCACCGGCCTGGAGCCGGGCGAGGTGTTCGTGCACCGCAACGTGGCCAACGTGGTCGTGCCCACCGACCTCAACTGCCTGTCCACCATCCAGTACGCGGTGGACCAGCTCAAGGTCGAGCACCTGATGGTGGTCGGCCATTACGGCTGCGGCGGCGTGCTGGCCGCGCTGCAGGACCTGCGCGTGGGCCTGGCCGACAACTGGATCCGGCATGTGAAGGACGTGCGCGACCGCCACCTGGGCCTGATCGAAGCCAGCGATCCCGCACGGCGCCACGACATGTTGTGCGAGCTCAACGTGATCGAGCAGGTGCTCAACATCGCCCACACCACGGTGATGCAGGACGCCTGGGCGCGCGGCCAGAAGGTCACGCTGCACGGCTGGTGCTACGGCCTCAAGGACGGCCTGATCAACGACCTGCACATGACGGTGGGCGGCAGCGACGGCCTCAAGGCCCTGTACCAGGCCGCGATCGCCGGCGTGCGCCAGGCCGGCCAGGGCTAGAGCCCCGGAGCAGGACCTGGGCCGGCGATGGAACGGGGTGGCAGCATGTTCCCGCAGCGCCTGGATGCCCAGGTCGCCTACGACATCGCCAAGGCGATGATGGACGGCTTCAACCGCCATTACCGCCTGTTCCGCGCCGAGTCGGCGCGCGCCAAGCACCGCTTCGAGACCGCCGACTGGCACGGCCAGCAGCGCGCCCAGCGCGAGCGCATCGAGTTCTACGACCTGCGCGTCAAGGAATGCGTGACCCGGCTGGAGCGCGAGTTCAAGGCCGGCGAGCAGCCCATGGACGTCTGGCAGCAGGTCAAGCTGCACTACATCGGCCTGCTGGTCAACCACCACCAGCCCGAGCTGGCCGAGACCTTCTTCAACTCGGTGACCTGCAAGATCCTGCACCGCACGCATTTCCACAACGACTTCATCTTCGTGCGCCCGGCCGTCAGCACCGAGTACATAGAGAACGACGAGCCGGCCGCGCGCCCCACCTACCGCGCCTACTACCCCTCGCGCGACAACCTGCGCGAGACCCTGCAGCGCATCGTCGACAACTTCCAGCTGCAGCGCGAGTTCGAGGACCTGCCGCGCGACATCGCCTGCGTGCTGGATGCGATCGCCGCGCGGCTGGACCAGGTCAGGCTTCGCGCCAACTTCCAGATCCAGGTCCTGTCCAGTCTGTTCTACCGCAACAAGGGCGCCTACCTGGTCGGCAAGATCATCAACGGCTTCACCGAGCTGCCGTTCGCCCTGCCCATACTGCACGACGAGGGCGGCAAGCTGGTGATCGACGCGGCGCTGTTCGGCGAGGACGACATGCAGATGCTGTTCAGCTTCGCGCGGGCCTATTTCATGGTCGACATGGAGGTGCCCTCGGCCTACGTGCAGTTCCTGCGCAGCCTGATGCCGCGCAAGCCGCGCGCCGAGCTCTACAACGCCCTGGGCCTGGCCAAGCAGGGCAAGACGCTGTTCTACCGCGACTTCCTCTACCACCTCAAGCATTCCAGCGACCGCTTTCGCATCGCGCCCGGCATCAAGGGCATGGTCATGCTGGTGTTCGACCTGCCGTCCTTTCCCTATGTGTTCAAGCTGATCAAGGACTACTACCCGCCGCAGAAGGACACCTCGCGCGAGCAGATCAAGGGCAAGTACCTGCTGGTCAAGCAGCACGACCGCGTCGGCCGCATGGCCGACACCATGGAGTACAGCGAGGTGGCGTTCCCGCGCGCGCGCTTCGAGGACGAACTGATCGCCGAGATCGAGAAGTTCGCGCCCAGCCAGCTCGAGGTCTCCGACCGCGACGGCGACGGCCAGACCGAGGTCATCCTCAAGCATGTCTACATCGAGCGGCGCATGATTCCGCTCAACCTCTACCTGCAGGAAGCCTTGGACGCCGGCCCGGCCGACCAGAAGGCGCGCCACCAGATCGAGCATGCCGTCATCGAGTACGGCAACGCCATCAAGGACCTGGTGGCGGCCAACATCTTTCCCGGCGACATGCTGTGGAAGAACTTCGGCGTCACGCGCCACGGCAAGGTGGTGTTCTACGACTACGACGAGATCGAGTACCTCACCGACTGCAATTTCCGCCGCGTGCCGCCGCCGCGCTGCGAGGAGGACGAGCTCTCGGGCGAGGTCTGGTGGAACGTCGGCCCGCGCGACGTGTTCCCCGAGACCTTCGCTCCCTTCCTGCTCGGCAACCCGGCGGTGCGCGAGGCGTTCATGAAGCACCACGCCGACCTGCTGGACGCGGAGTTCTGGCAGAGCCACAAGCAGCGCATCCAGCAGGGCCATGTCTACGACGTGTTCCCCTACGAGCAGGACAAGCGCTTTCATCTGCCGCGCGCCCGGGCCAAGGCGCCGGCCTGACATTTTTTTACTTCGAAGGAGACCCACCATGAAAGACCCCATCGTCATCGTCAGCGCCGCCCGCACCCCCATGGGTGCCTTCCAGGGCGACTTCGCCAGCCTGGCCGCGCACGATCTGGGCGGCGCCGCGATCAAGGCCGCCGTCGAGCGCGCCGGCATCGCGCCCGAACGCGTGAGCGAGGTGCTGTTCGGCAACTGCCTGATGGCCGGCCAGGGCCAGGCCCCGGCGCGCCAGGCGGCCTTCAAGGGCGGCCTGCCCAAGAGCGCCGGTGCCGTCACCCTGTCCAAGATGTGCGGCTCGGGCATGCGCGCCGCCATGTTCGCGCACGACATGCTGCTCGCCGGCAGCCACGAGGTGCTGGTGGCCGGCGGCATGGAGAGCATGACCAACGCCCCCTACCTGCTGCTCAAGGGCCGTGGCGGCTACCGCATGGGCCACGATCGCGTCTTTGACCACATGATGCTCGACGGCCTGGAGGACGCCTACGAGGCTGGCCGCTCCATGGGCACCTTCGGCGAGGACTGCGCGGCCAAGTATGGCTTCACGCGCGCCGAGCAGGACGCCTTCGCCATCGCCAGCGTCATGCGCGCCCAGGCCGCCACGCAAAGCGGCGCCTTCGCGGCCGAGATCACGCCGGTGGCCGTGAAGACCCGCGCCGGCGAGACCGTGGTCTCGGTCGACGAGGGGCCGGGCAAGGTCAAGCTCGACAAGATCGCCACGCTCAAGCCCGCCTTCAAGAAGGACGGCACCATCACCGCCGCTTCCAGCTCCAGCATCAACGACGGCGCTGCCGCCCTGGTGATGATGAAGGCCTCCACCGCCCAGAAGCTCGGCTGCCGCCCGCTGGCGCGCATCGTCAGCCACGCCACCCATGCCCAGGAACCCGAATGGTTCTCCACCGCCCCGGTCGGCGCCACGCAGCAGGCCCTGGCCAAGGCCGGCTGGGAGGTCAAGGACGTGGACCTGTGGGAGGTCAACGAAGCCTTCGCCGTCGTGCCCATGGCATTGATGAAGGAACTGGGCGTGGCGCACGAGATCGTCAACGTCAACGGCGGCGCCTGCGCGCTGGGCCACCCGATCGGCGCCAGCGGCGCGCGCATCATGGTCACGCTGATCCACGCGCTGAAGGCGCGCGGCCTGCGGCGCGGCCTGGCCACGCTGTGCATAGGCGGCGGCGAGGGCACGGCCGTGGCGCTGGAACTGCTCTGAGCATCGACCAGGGCTTGTCATGACCACGGTGCTGGTCATAGGCGCTTCGCGCGGTATAGGCCTGGAGTTCGCGCGCCAGTACGCCGCGGCCGGCGCGCGCGTGATTGCGACCGCGCGCGACACGGCCGGCCTGGAGCGTCTGCGCGCCCTCGGCGCCCAGGCGCTGCGCCTGGACCTGGCCCAGCCGGCCAGCGTGAGCGGCCTGGCCTGGCAGCTCGACGGCGAGAAGATAGACATCGCGCTCTACGTGGCCGGCGTCTATGCCCACGGCGACGCCAAGGCACCGCCCACGCAGGAGCAGTTCGATCGCACCCTGCACGCCAACGTGCTCGGCGCCATGCAGGTCATCCCGCAGGTCGCGCCCCTGGTCGAGGCCGCCGCCGGGCGCTTCGCCTTCATGGGCAGCGGCATGGGCCAGATCGGCGCGGTGAGCTCCAGCCACGGCTGGACCTACCGCGTCAGCAAGGCCGCGCTCAACATGGCGGTGGCCACGGCCCAGCTCGACTACCCGGGCGCCATCCTGGTCGCGCTCTGTCCCGGCTGGGTGCGCACCGAGCTCGGCGGCCCCGATGCGCCGCTTTCGGTCGAGCAGAGCGTGAACGCCATGCGCGCCACCATCGCCGCCCTGACCCCGGCCCACAAGGGCCAGTTCTTGCGCCACGACGGCAGCCCTTATCCGTCGTGGTGATTTGGAGATTCGAATGTTGTTGACCCCCGACCAGGAAATGATCCGCGACGCCGTGCGCGCCTTCGCCCAGGAGCAGCTGTGGCCCCACGCCGCGCGCTGGGACCGCGAGCACCTGTTCCCCAGGGAGGCGCACCAGGGCCTGGCCGCGCTGGGCGCCTATGGCGTCGTGGTGCCCGAGGAATACGGCGGCGCCGGCCTCGATTACCTGAGCCTTGCCCTGGTGCTGGAGGAGATCGCGGCCGGCGACGGCGGCACCAGCACCGCGATCAGCGTGACCAACTGCCCGGTCAACGCCATCCTGATGCGCTACGGCTCCGAGGCGCAGAAGCGGCAGTGGCTCACGCGGCTGGCGCGCGGCGAGCTCCTAGGCGTGTTCTGCCTGACCGAGCCGCATGTGGGCTCGGACGCCTCGGCGCTCACCACCACGGCGCGCCGCGAGGGCGACAGCTACGTGATCAGCGGCGTCAAGCAGTTCATCACCAGCGGCAAGAACGGTCACCTTGCGATCGTGATCGCGGTCACCGACAAGGCGGCCGGCAAGAAGGGCATGAGCGCCTTCCTCGTGCCCACCGACAGCCCGGGCTATGTGGTGGCGCGGCTGGAGGACAAGCTGGGCCAGCACAGCAGCGACACGGCGCAGATCAACTTCGAGAACTGCCGCATCCCGGCCGGGAACCTGATCGCCGAGGAGGGCGAGGGCTACAGGATCGCCCTGTCGGCGCTGGAAGGCGGGCGCATCGGCATCGCCGCGCAGAGCGTGGGCATGGCGCGCAGCGCGCTGGAGGTCGCGATCGCCTACGCCAAGGAACGCCAGAGCTTCGGCACCGCCATCTTCAACCACCAGGCCGTGGGCTTTCGGCTGGCCGACTGCGCGACCCGGCTCGAGGCCGCGCGCCAGCTGATCTGGCACGCCGCCAGCCTGCGCGACGCGGGCCGGCCCTGCCTCAAGGAAGCCGCCATGGCCAAGCTGTTCGCCAGCGAGACCGCCGAGCAGGTCTGCAGCGCCGCCATCCAGACCCTGGGCGGCTACGGCTATGTCAGCGACTTTCCCGTAGAGCGCATCTACCGCGACGTGCGCGTGTGCCAGATCTACGAGGGCACGAGCGACGTGCAGAAGATCCTGATCCAGCGCGCATTGGCCTGAGGGGTATAAAGCGGCCAGGGGCCGGGCCTGCGCCGCAGGCCGGTCCCCGCATGGGGAGCGGGTCATGGGCCATCGATGGTTGTGGGGTGCTGCGCTGGCGTTGGCGTTGGGCGGCGCCGTGGGCGCGCAGACGCTGGAAGAGGCCAGGGCGGCCTTGCGCCGCGGCGACTTGCGTACCGCGCTGGCCGGTTTCCGCCAGCTGGCCGAGCAGGGCGACGCGACCGCGCAGTACAACCTGGGGGCGCTTTACGCCGCGGGTCAGGGCGTGGTGCGCGACGAGCTGCAGGCCGCCCAGTGGTTTCGCAAGGCGGCCGACCAAGGCCACGCCCAAGCCGAGTACCAGCTGGGCCGGCTCTACGCCGCCGGGCGCGGCGTGCCGCAGGACGCGGCGCAGTCGGCGCATTGGATACGCCGCGCCGCCGAGCACGGCGAGCCGCGCGCCCAGTTCAGCCTGGCCCTGCTGGTGGCCACCGGCCGCGGCACGGCGCGCGACGAGGCCCAGGCGGTGGACTGGTACCGCCGAGCCGCCGAGCAGGGCCATGCCGGCGCGCAGAACAATCTGGGCGTCATGCTCGCCGGCGGCCAGGGCGTGGCCAAGGACCTGGACCAGGCCCTGCAGTGGTACCGCCGCTCGGCGGCCCAGGGCCATGCCGACGCCATGAACAACCTCGGTGTCAGCTACGCCAATGGCCTGGGCGTGGCGCGTGACCCGCAGCAGGCCTATGTCTGGTGGTTGCTGGCCAGCGCCAGGGGCCATGTTGCCGCCCAGGCCAGCCGCGACGGCATCGAGCGCCTGCTCACGCCGGAGCAGCGCCAGGCGGCCCAGGCCGAGGCCAGCGCCAAGGCGCGCGAGTTGCCGTCACCCGCCGCCGCGCCTTCCGGGGTGCCGGCCGGCGCGGCGTCGGCACCGGCCGCTTCCGGCCAGGTCAAGGCGCCCAGGCGCAGCTCGGCCAGCGGCTTTCGGGTCGCGGCCGGCCGCATCGTCACCAACCACCATGTGGTCAATGGCTGCAGCCACTTGCAGGTCAACGGCGTCGCCGCCGAGCTGCAGACCAGCGATGCGCGCAGCGACCTGGCCCTGCTGCAGGTCAGCCTGCCCGGCGCCAGCGCCAGCCTGCGCGAGACGCCCGGCGCGATCGGCGAGCCCGTGGCCGTGGTCGGCTACCCGCTGCGCGGCGTGCTGTCGGGCTACAGCATGACCCTGGGCAACCTCAGCAGCCTGGCCGGCGTGCGCGGCGACACCCGGCTGCTGCAGCTCAGCGCCCCGGTGCAGCCCGGCAACAGCGGCGGGCCCATGCTAGACGCCGCCGGCAACCTGATCGGCGTGGTGGTCTCCAAGCTGAACGCGCTGAACATGGCGCGCCTGACCGGCGACATCCCGCAGAACGTCAACTTCGCGATCAACGCCCAGGTGCTGCGCGGCTTCCTCGACGCCAACGGCGTGAGCTACACCGTGGCCGGCAACGCCCCGGCCCTGGCGCCGACCGAGATCGCCGAGAAGGCCAGGGGCTTCACCGTGCTGGTCGAGTGCTGGAAGTGAGGGGCGGAAGACGATGCGTTTCGTGGCGCGGCCGGGCGGGCGTGCGCACACTGTTGAGGTGTTCGCGCATGTTCTGAAATTCGTCCATTAAGTGGATGAATTTCAACCGTCTGTTGGTTGAATTTCGAAATAAAATAAGGCCATGTACGCACGACACATGGCCCCCTTGCTGCAGGATGCGCTGCTGGACACGCCCGTGGTCGTGGTCAACGGTGCACGCCAGAGCGGCAAAAGCACCTTGGTGCAGGCCGTGGCCGCCGCACAGGCGGGCAAGCCTGCCCGTCAGTACCTCACGCTGGACGACACAGCCGTGCTGCACGCGGCACAACGCGACCCGGCAGGGTTCATCAACGGATTGCCGGGCCCAGTCACCCTGGACGAAGTACAACGTGCCCCCGGATTGTTCCTGGCCATCAAGGCGGCGGTGGACCGGCAGCGGCTGCCTGGCCGCTTCCTGCTCACGGGGTCGGCCGACGTGTTGCTGCTGCCGGGGCTGGCCGACTCGCTGGCGGGGCGCATGGAACTGCTGTCGCTGTGGCCCTTGTCCAGCGCCGAATTGGCGGACAGCCCTGCGTTCAACCGGGCCGACTGGCTGTTCAACGGCGATTGGGCCGACCTGCGGGTACCCGCCTGCGAGCGGGAGGCACTGGTCACCCGCCTGGTCGAGGGCGGCTATCCCGACGCGGTGGCCCGCGGCAGCGCACGCCGGCGCGTGGCGTGGTTCGACAGCTATCTGCAGACCATCATGCAGCGCGATGTGCGCGAACTCGCCAACATCGCACAGCTGACCGAGGTGCCCAACCTGTTGCGCCTGCTGGCCACCCGCAGCGGCAGCTTGCTGAATTTTGCCGAACTGGGCCGAGCGGCCGGCCTGCCGCAAACCACGCTCAAGCGCTACTTCGCCCTGCTGGAAATGCTGTTCCTCGTGGTGCGGGTGTCGTCGTGGGAGCGCAATCCCGGCAAGCGCCTGGTCAAGGCGCCCAAGGTCTACCTGCCCGACACGGGGCTGCTCAACCATTTGCAGGGAGCTTCGGCCGAAAGCCTGCTGGCCCAGCCCGGCCTGCCCGGCGGCGTGGTGGAGACGCTGGTGCTGAGCGAGCTGCTCAAGCATCTGGCGTTTTCTGCGCAGCGGCTGTCGCTGTGGCATTACCGCACGCAGACCGACGTGGAAGTGGACTTCGTGCTGGAAAACCCGTTGGGCCGGATCACCGGCATCGAAGTCAAGGCCAGCGCCACGGTGGACGGCAAGGATTTCAAGGGCCTGCGCCATCTGCGGGAAACCGAGCCTGCCATCTTCCAGCGCGGCATCGTGCTCTATACCGGGCGCGAGCTCGTGCCGTTTGGCGGCGGACTGTGGGCGGTGCCGCTGTCGATGTGGTGGGCGGCTCAAGGCGAGAAGTCTGCCGGGCCGTCTGGCCATCCTGCACCGTTGACGAAGAAAGTCTGACCCCATGTCCTCGCCTGCCCCTGTCTTGTGCCCCTGCGGTCGGCGCGACACCAAGGGCCGTGCCCTGGCTTACACCGCCTGTTGCGGCCGCTACCTCGAGCAAGACCAGCCGGCGCCCGACGCCGAGAGCCTGATGCGCTCGCGCTACAGCGCCTTCGTGCTGGGCCGGCGCGATGACCTGCTGGCCAGCTGGCACGCCAGCACCCGCCCGTCCGAGCTGACGCTGGACCCTGCTGCCAAATGGCTGGGCCTCGAGGTGCGCAGCCACCGCCAGATCGACGCGGACCACGCCGAGGTCGAGTTCGTCGCGCGCTTTCGCGAGGCCGGCCGCGCCGTGCGCCTGCACGAGCGCAGCCGCTTCGTGCGCGAGGGCGGGCGCTGGTACTACGTCGACGGCGACCAGTTCTGATGCGGCCAACTGTCTTCCCGCCTGCAGATTGACTTCGCGTACTAAAAAGCGTACGCTTCAATGCTTCGAGGTCTTCCATGCAACGCACACTCACCGCCAGCGAGGCGCGCGCCAACCTGTACCGACTGATCGACCAGGCCGCCGAGTCGCATCAGCCCATCACCATTTCCGGCAAGCGCGGCAGCGCCGTGCTGGTGTCGGAGCAGGACTGGCAGGCGATTCAGGAAACGCTGTACCTGCTCTCGGTGCCCGGCATGCGCGAATCCATCCGTGAAGGCATGGCTGAGCCCGTGGCCAACTGCGCCACGGAGCTCGACTGGTGAGCTGGCGGCTGGTCTTTGCGAAACACGCCCAGAAGGATGCCCAGAAACTCGCGGCCAGCGGCTTGAAGGGCAGGGCGCAAGAGCTGCTCGCCATCCTCCAGGAAAACCCCTTCCAGAACCCGCCCCCTTACGAGAAGCTGGTGGGCGACCTGGCGGGAGCCTATTCCCGGCGCATCAACATCCAGCACCGGCTGGTGTACCAGGTTCTGCCCGACGTCCATGTGGTCAAGGTGCTGCGCATGTGGTCGCATTACGAATAGCCGTTACCCAACGCCTCCGATGCCCTATACCTTCCGCCCCGCTGATCGCCCCCGTGCCAAGGGGAAGTCATGAGTTTCCAGGCCGTACTGTTCGACTGCGACGGCGTGCTTGTCGACAGCGAGCCCATCACCAATGGCGTGCTGCGCGACATGCTCGAAGAGCGCGGCTGGGCCATGAGCGCCGAGGCCTGCATGCGCTTCTTCATCGGCAAGGCCGTGCGCGACGAGCGCGCCGCCATCGAGGCCCACACCGGCCAGCCGCTGACCGAGGACTGGATGCGCGCCTTCTACGCGCGCCGCAACGCCGCGCTCGAGGCGCGGCTCGGCGCCATCGACGGTGCCCTGGCGGCCGTGCACGCCGTGCACGAGGCCGTGGCCGGGCGCATCGCCTGCGCCTCGGGGGCCGATCGCCACAAGGTCGAGATGCAGCTGGCCAAGGTGGGGCTGCGGCCTTATTTCGAGGGCCGCATCTTCAGCGGCCACGAGATGCCGCGCTCCAAGCCCGCGCCCGACGTCTACCTGGCCGCCGCCCGGGCCCTGGGCGTGGCGCCTGCGCGCTGCGCCGTGGTCGAGGACACGGTGACCGGCGTCACCGCCGGCCGGGCCGCCGGCGCCACGGTCTACGGCTACAGCCCCTCGCCCTTCGGCCATGGCGCGCCCGAGGCCCTGCGCGCGGCCGGCGCGGCCCAGGTCTTCACCGACATGGCCGAGCTGCCGGCCCTGCTGGGGCTCTGAGCTCCTGCTCAGCTGCGCGTCGCCCGCTTCTTGCGCGCGCGCAGGTCGACCATGCCCGGCAGCTCGCGCGGGTCGGTGCCCGGCGCAAAAATGCTGTGCTTCTGTATCTTCTGCGTCGCCGTCGCAGGGATGGCGTCGGTGATCCAGAACCAGCCCGGCACCTTGTGGTAGGCCAGCTGGCTGTTGCAGAAGTCGAACAGCGCCTGCGCCGTGGCCAGACGCGATGCCGGGTCCGCGGGCGCGGGGCCGTTCAGTGCGACGCAGGCCAGTACTTCCTCTTCGCGCAATTCGTCCTTCACCGCGAGCACGGCCACCTGCCGCACCAGCGGATGGGTTTGCAGCAGGGCCTCGATCTCGGCCGGGGCGATGTTCTCGCCCGAGCGGCGGATGATGTTCTTGCGCCTTTCGACGAAGCGCAGCATGCCATCGGCATGGCGCGTCACGATGTCGCCGGTGTGGAACCAGCCGCCCTCCCAGGCGGCCTCGGTCGCAACCTCGTCGTCGAGGTAGCCCGAAAAGAAATCCTTGCGCGGTGTCTGGGCCGAATGGCGCACCAGCATCTCGCCGGCCTCGCCATCGGCCAGGTCGCGGCCCTGGTCGTCGACCACCCGGACCTCCACGCCCGGCACCGCCCGACCGAAGGTCCGGGTGCCGACCTGGCGCGGCGCCATGTTGTCCACCAGCGCCCGGACCATTTCGGTCATGCCCCAGATCTCCAGCAGCGGAAAGCCGAAACGCTGCTCGAACATCGCGTGCAGTTGCGGCTCGACGCCCGCACCGAGGCCGAAGCGCACCGCGTGCTCGCGGTCCTGCTGCGTGGGCGGCTGGGCCATCAGCAGCTGCACCACGACACCGAGGTAGTGCACGATGGTCGCGCCGGAGGACCTGATCTCGGTCCACCAGCGCGAGGGCTGAAAGCGGTCAGTCTGCACCTGGCAGTTGCCGGTCAGCATCATCGCGTAGAACGAAAGGACGGACGCGCTGACGTGGAACAGCGGCAGCGGGTTGTACAGGCGCTCCTGCGCGTCGCGCAGGCTTGCCAAGCCCCCGCGCGTGGCATACCAATGGCCTGCCGCCAGCTCATAGCGGTGCGACAACACGCAGCCCTTGGGCCGGCCGGTCGTGCCCGAGGTGTAGAGAATGCTGGCCGGCGTCTGCGCGCTGACCTGGTCCGGCGCGGCCGGGCGCAGTGCGGCCGGAACCGCGCGCGCAAAGTCTTCGAGCACCACGACATGAGGCCGTCGCGCCGCCAGGGCCAGGGCTTCCTGCAGCTGCGCCACGCGGTCCGACAGCACGACGACCAGGTCCAGCGCCGCGTGGTCTATCAGGTAGGCCAGCTCGCGCGCGCGGTAGTCGGCGTTGATCGGCACGCAGCAGGCGCCCAGCGCATTCATGGCCAGCTTGTGAAAGAAATGCTCGGGCCGGTTTTCCAGCAGCAGGCCGATGCGGTGTGCACACCCCCAGCCGGCATCCGCGTACTGCTGCATCAGGCGGCGCACCTGGGCGCCCGTGTCGCGGTAACTGTAGTCCTGCCCCTGCGGCAGGTAGTTGCGCGCGTCGTTGGCCGGTGCGCTGATCAGCGCCTGGTCCGGCCAGAGGGCGACAGCCTGGAAAAAGGCCTCGCCCAGGGTGCTGGTCTCTTCGGGAATGAGCATGGGGCGTTCCCTCGGGTTCGGTTTCAGCCGGGAGGGCGCGTGTCGGGCGCCGGCACGGTGGACACGCCCTGATCCGCGGCCGCCTGCCACTGGGCAGCCAGCGCGCGCTGAAACGCCTCGCGGCTTTTCAAGCGCTGCCAGTAGTCGCGCACCGCGGGCGAGAAGCGCGGCTCCAGCCCCAGATGCTCAGCGAGCATCAGCGCGTAGCCCACCGAGACGTCGGCCGCGGTGAAGCGCCCCGCGCAGAGAAACGGCTGCTCTGCCAGTGCGCCGTCCAGCACGCGCAACCGGGCCAGGAACCAGCGCGTGTAGTCGTCGGCCACCGCCTGCAGCCCACGTGCGGGCTCGAAGCGCGCATAGCGCAGCACCAGGGTTTGCGGAAAAGTCAGCGTGGCCTCGCCGAAATGCAGCCAGTTGAGCCAGCGGCCGAAGTCGGGCTCGCTCACCTCTACGTTCAGCGGGGTGGGGGCCTGCCGCGCCACGAGGTAGTGGCAGATCGCGGCCGACTTGGTCATGCGCAGCCCTCCGTCCTCCAGCAGCGGCACCGTGCCCAGCGGGTTGATGGCCAGGTAGTCCCGCGCCAGGGCCCGCGGCGGGAAGGGCAGCATTTTCAGCGTGTAGGGCAGGCCCAGTTCCTCGAGCATCCACAGGGGACGAAACGAGCGGGCGCTCATGCAGTGGTGAAGTGTGATCATGGCGGGGTGTTTTCTGCGCAGTCTAGGCGCCCGGGTGCCACATGTGCGGCCAGCATGGGTGCCGATGCTGCCACTAAACTGCGCTCCATGAAGCCCGTTTCGGCTACCCCGCTGGCCTTCGTGCGCATGCTGCTCACGGCCTACGAGAAATACGGCGCCGACCCCGGCCCGGCGCTGGCGCGCGCGCAGATCGCGCCGGCCCTGTTGCGGCAGGCGGAAGGCGGCGTGACCTCGCGCCAGCTCGAGCAGCTGGCCGCCCAGGCCATGCGCGAGCTCGACGACGAGGCCCTGGGCTGGTTCTCGCGCAAGCTGCCCTGGGGCAGCTACGGCATGCTGCTGCGCGCCTCGCTCTCCGCGCCCACGCTGGGCGTGGCCCTGCGCCGCTGGTGCCGCCACCACGGCCTGCTCACACCCGATGTGGAGCTGGGTCTGTCCGTGCAGGGCGGTCTCGCCACCGTCACGCTGAGCGACATGGGCGTGAACCCGGCCGCGCGCGAGTTCTGCTTCGTCACCCTGCTGCGCAACCTGCACGGCATCGCCTGCTGGCTGATCGACTCGCGCATGCCGCTGCAAGACCTCAGCCTGCCCTATGCCGCGCCGCCCCATGCCGCGGTCTATGCGCTGCTGTTTCCCGGGCCGGTGCAGTTTGCCGGCGGCGGCAGCGAGGCCCGCCTGCGCTTCGACGCGCGCTACCTGGCCATGCCGCTGCGCCGCGACGAGGCGGCCCTGAACGCCATGCTGCCCCAGGCCCTGTCGCTGATCGTGCGCCCCTACCGGCGCGACCGCCTGCTGGTGCAGCGCGTGCGCGCCCTGCTGCACAGCCAGCCCGGCGCCGCCAGCGCCGAGGCCCTGGCCACGGCCCTGGCCATGTCGGCGCGCACCCTGCACCGCCAGCTGCAGGAGGAGGGCGCCAGCCTGCAGGCGCTCAAGGACGAGGTGCGCCGCGACCAGGCCATGCAGGCCCTGCGCCGCAGCAGCCGCCCGATCAAGCAGGTGGCGCTGGCGGTGGGCTTTCGCAGCGAGAAGAGTTTCTCGCGTGCGTTCAAGGAATGGACGGGGGAGGCGCCGGTGGAGTACCGGCGCAGGGCGGCAGCGGGTATTGACGGCGCGATGGACGAGTCCGACGCTGTCCACCGCTGAGTCGAAGGGGCTAAATCGTCACGACTCCGTTCCCGCACCCCTGCAGGATGTTCTCATATTTGCTAACATGCCGACATGCCCTACGAGATCGAGTATTTTCATGCGCGCGTGCTTCATGAAATCGAGTCGTGGCCCGTGGACGTTCTCGCCGACTACGCCCGCCTGGTCGAACTTCTTGCGGCGCATGGGCCAAGTTGCGACTCCCGCACTCACGGGCCTTTGGCGATGGCTTGTTCGAGCTTCGGCCCCGCGGCCGCTCCGGCATCGGCAGAGCGTTCTACTGCTTTCTCGTTGGCAAGCGGGTCGTCGTGCTCCATGCCTTCATCAAGAAGTCACAGCAAACGCCTGATCGAGAACTGAAGCTTGCGCGCAAGCGCATGAAGGAGGTGTCAGATGTCTGACCTGAAATTTAAGCCCGTGCGGCACAACCACCAGGAATTCCTTGCCAATGCGGCCAAGCGCAAGGGTTTCGTCGAAGCGTACGATGCCCTTGCCCTCGAGTATGAAGTCGCCAATCAAATGCTCAAGGCGCGCGCCCGCGCGGGGCTGACGCAAGACGCCGTGGCCGAGCGGATGGGAACGACCAAGAGCGCCGTATCGCGCCTCGAGTCGGCCGGCAAGCATGCGCCATCGCTCGCAACGCTCAACAGGTATGCGCAGGCCGTGGGCTGCGACCTTCAGGTGCGATTCGTGCCGCAGAAGGCTGCGTGACGGCAACTTCGATCAACGAGGCGCTTCGCGACCAGGCCATGCAGGCCCTGCGCCGCAGCAGCCGCCCGATCAAGCCGGTGGCGCTGGCGGTGGGCTTTCGCAGCGAGAAGAGTTTCACGCGTGCATTCAAGGAAGGGAACGGCGAGGTGCCGGTGGAGTACCTGCGCTGGCGCTGATCGACCGTCCCTGAAATCTTGGCGCGAACCAAGTCAATGAACTGGCAACTCTCTGTGCAGCTTTAGGTCGTACAAACGATCCCGATACCCCATCGCTCCAGGGGGCTGCCTGCAAGCTCGTTTTGAAGGAAAAGCGCGACTATCGCTGGAAAGGTGTCGCAGTTGCTGACCGAGGCCCGAGTCGCCCCTGGTTGACGAGGGTGTCGGACCTAGGGCTATGCGCCTGACTGGCAGGATCTGCAACCTCCCTGACCGCCACGAACCCGGCCCTCCCTCTATGCTTGACGGCCAATCCGGCTTCACAACCAATGGCCCGCATGGAGACAGACATGACGCAACCCCCCTCGGACCAGGCTGCCCTGAGCCTGGCGCGCGGCGCCACCGAGCCGCCGCTGATCGAGCAGACCATAGGCGAGTTCTTCGACGCCATGGTGGCGCGCCAGCCCGGGCACGAGGCCCTGGTCAGCCGGCACCAGGGGCGGCGCTACAGCTACCGTGAATTGCAGGCCGAGGCGAATCGCCTGGCCAGTGCCCTGCTGGGGCTGGGCCTGGCGCCGGGCGAACGCGTGGGCATCTGGTCGCACAACAACGCCGAATGGCTGCTGATGCAGCTGGCCACGGCCAAGGCCGGCCTGATCCTGGTCAACATCAACCCGGCCTACCGCACGGCCGAACTCGAGTACGCGCTCAACAAGGTGGGCTGCAAGGCCCTGGTGACCATGGCGCGCTTCAAGACCAGCGACTACTTGGGGCTGCTGCGCGAGCTGGCGCCCGAGCTGGCCCAGGCCCAGCCCGGCCAGCTGGCCGCGGCCCGCCTGCCGCAGCTGCACACCGTGGTCTGGATCGACGAGGCGGGGCAGGGGGACGAGCAGCCCGGCCTGCTGCGCTTTTCCGAGCTGCTGGCCCGCGGCGACGCGCAGGACCCGCGCCTGGCCGAGCTGGTCCGCCAGCTTAAAGCCGATGATCCGATCAACATCCAGTTCACCAGCGGCACCACGGGCTTCCCCAAGGGCGCCACGCTGACCCACCGCAACGTGCTGAACAATGGCTTCTTCATCGGCGAGGCCATGAAGCTCACGCCGGCCGATCGCCTCTGCATCCCGGTGCCGCTCTACCACTGCTTCGGCATGGTGCTGGGCAACCTGGCCTGCCTCACGCATGGCGCGACCATCGTCTACCCGAGCGACGGCTTCGACGCGCTCACGGTGCTGCAGACCGTGCAGGACGAGAAATGCACGGCCCTGCACGGCGTGCCCACCATGTTCATCGCCGAGCTCGACCACCCGCGCTTCAAGGAGTTCGATCTCGCTACGCTGCGCACCGGCATCATGGCCGGCTCGCCCTGCCCGATCGAGGTCATGAAGCGCGTGATCGTCGACATGCACATGGCCGAGGTCACCATCGCCTACGGCATGACCGAGACCAGCCCGGTCAGCTGCCAGAGCGCCACCGACACGCCGCTTCCCAAGCGCGTGTCCACCGTGGGCCGGGTGCAGCCGCACCTGGAGGTCAAGATCGTAGCCCCCGAGAGCGGCGCCATCGTGCCGTACGGCCAGGCCGGCGAGCTCTGCACGCGCGGCTACTCGGTGATGCACGGCTACTGGGACGACGCCGAGAAGACCCGCGAGGCCATCGATACCGAGGGCTGGATGCATACCGGCGACCTGGCCACCATGGACGCTGAGGGCTACGTCAACATCGTGGGCCGCATCAAGGACATGGTGATACGCGGCGGCGAGAACATCTACCCGCGCGAGATCGAGGAGTTCCTCTACCGCCACCCCAAGGTGCAGGACGTGCAGGTGGTCGGCGTGCCCGACAGGAAGTACGGCGAGGAGCTCTGCGCCTGGATCGTCGCGCGCCCCGGCGAGACGTTGGAAGAGGACGAGATCCGCGCCTTCTGCCAGGGCCGGATTGCGCACTACAAGGTGCCCCGCTACATTCGATTCGTCGCCGGCTTCCCGATGACGGTGACCGGCAAGATCCAGAAGTTCAAGATCCGTGAAGCGATGAAAGACCAGCTCGGGCTGGAGGAAGACAAGACGGCATGACCACCCTAGACACCCAGCTCAATTCCCGCTCGGCCGAGTTCCAGGCCAACGCCAATGCCATGCGCGCCCTGGTGGAGGACCTGCGCGCCCAGGTCGCCAAGGTGGCCGAGGGCGGCGGCGAGGCCGCACGCGCCAAGCACCAAGCGCGCGGCAAGCTGCTGCCGCGCGACCGCGTGCAGATGCTGCTCGACCCCGGCACGCCCTTCCTCGAGCTCGCGCCGCTGGCCGCGCTCAACATGTACCACAACGACGCACCCAGCGCCGGCCTGATCGCCGGCATAGGCCGGGTCGAGGGCGTGGACTGCATGATCGTCTGCAACGACGCGACGGTGAAGGGCGGCACCTACTATCCCGTCACGGTGAAGAAGCACCTGCGCGCGCAGGAGGTGGCGCAGCAGAACCGCCTGCCCTGCATCTACCTGGTCGACTCGGGCGGCGCCAACCTGCCGAACCAGGACGAGGTCTTTCCCGACCGCGACCATTTCGGGCGCATCTTCTACAACCAGGCCAACCTGAGCGCCCAGGGCATCGCCCAGATCGCGGTGGTCATGGGCAGCTGCACGGCCGGCGGCGCCTACGTGCCGGCCATGAGCGACGAGACCATCATCGTCAAGAACCAGGGCACGATTTTCCTGGGCGGCCCGCCGCTGGTGAAGGCCGCCACCGGCGAGGTGGTCACGGCCGAGGACCTCGGCGGCGGCGACGTGCACACCCGCCTGTCGGGCGTGGCCGACCACCTGGCGCAGAACGACCTGCATGCGCTGGCGCTGGCGCGCCAGGCGGTGAAGAACCTCAACGCGCGCAAGCAGCCGCCCATCGCCACCCACGAACCCGTGGCACCGAAGTTCGCGGCCGAGGAGCTCTACGGCGTGATCCCCACCGACACGCGCAAGCCCTTCGACGTGCGCGAGATCATCGCGCGCATCGTCGACGGCAGCGAGCTGCACGAGTTCAAGCCCCGCTTCGGCACCACCCTGGTCTGCGGCTTCGCGCGCATCGAGGGCATGCCGGTCGGCATCATCGCCAACAACGGCATCCTGTTCTCCGAGTCGGCGCTCAAGGGCGCGCATTTCATCGAGCTGTGCTGCCAGCGCAAGATCCCGCTGGTGTTCCTGCAGAACATCACCGGCTTCATGGTCGGGCGCAAGTACGAGAACGAGGGCATCGCGCGCAACGGCGCCAAGATGGTCACGGCCGTGGCCACCGCCGCGGTGCCGAAGTTCACCATCATCATCGGCGGCAGCTTCGGCGCCGGCAACTACGGCATGTGCGGCCGCGCCTACTCGCCGCGCTTCCTCTGGATGTGGCCCAACGCGCGCATCTCGGTCATGGGCGGCGAGCAGGCGGCCAGCGTGCTGGCCACGGTCAAGCGCGACGGCATCGAGGCCAAGGGGGGCGCCTGGAGCGCCGAGGAGGAGGAGGCCTTCAAGGCCCCGATCCGCCGCCAGTACGAGGACCAGGGCCATCCCTACTACGCCACGGCCCGGCTCTGGGACGACGGCGTGATCGACCCCGCCGACACGCGCCGCGTGCTGGCCCTGGGCCTGTCGGCCACGCTCAACGCGCCGATTCCCGATACCAAGTTCGGCGTCTTCCGGATGTAAGCCATGCAATACCTGACCCTCTCCGAATCCGGCGGCGTGGCCCAGCTCACGCTGAACCGCCCCGAGGTGCGCAATGCCTTCAACGACGAGGTTATCGCCGAGCTGACCCAGGCCTTCGGCGCGCTGGGCGCGCGCACCGAGGTGCGTGCCATCGTGCTCGCGGCCAACGGCCCAGCCTTTTGCGCCGGCGCCGACCTGAACTGGATGCGGCGCATGGCCGACTACACGCGCGAGCAGAACCTGGCCGACGCCGGCAAGCTCGCCGAGATGCTGCGCGTGATCCACGACTGCCCCAAGCCGACCATCGCCCGGGTGCAGGGCGACGTGTTCGCCGGCGGCATGGGCCTGGTCGCGGCCTGCGACATGGCCGTCAGCGTGGACAGCGCCAACTACTGCCTCAGCGAGGTCAAGCTGGGCCTGATCCCCGCCACCATCAGCCCCTACGTGATCCGCGCCATGGGCGCGCGCGCGGCCCAGCGCTACTTCCTGACGGCCGAGCGCTTCTCGGCGGCCGAGGCGCTGCGCATAGGCTTGGTGCACGAGCTGGTGCCGGCCGAGGCGCTGGACGCCAAGCTGGCCGAGCTGACCCAGGCCCTGGTGGGCGCCAGCCCCAACGCCGTGCGTGAGGCCAAGCGCCTGGTGCAGCAGGTGGCGGGGCGCGAGATCGACGCGCCCTTGATCGCCAGCACGGTCGAGGGCATCGCCGACATACGCGCCAGCGCCGAGGGCAAGGAGGGCGTGCAGGCCTTCCTGCAAAAGCGCAAACCGGGCTGGCTGGCCTGAGGGAACGGAGACCACATGTTCAAGAAAATTCTGATTGCCAACCGCGGCGTTCGCGCTTGCGCGGGGGAGCGCTCATATGCGCGTAGCGCATGTGATGCGCTCACCAGATTGCATGGCACGCGCAGCGTGCACAGGCGATGAGCCGCGGGAGACACACCATGTTCAAGAAGATACTCATTGCCAACCGCGGCGAAATCGCCTGCAGGGTGGCGGCAACGGCGCGCCGCATGGCGATTCGCACCGTGGCCGTCTATTCCGATGCCGACGAGCACGCCAAGCATGTGAGCGCCTGCGACGAGGCCGTGCACATCGGCGGCTCGGCGCCCAAGGACAGCTACCTGCGCTGGGAGCGCATCATAGCGGCCGCCAAGGCCACGGGCGCGGAGGCCATCCACCCGGGCTACGGCTTCCTCAGCGAGAACGAGGCCTTCGCCCAGGCCTGCGCCGAGGCCGGCCTGGTCTTCATCGGCCCGCCGGCCTCGGCCATCTCGGCCATGGGCCTGAAGGCCGAGTCCAAGCAGCTGATGGAGAAGGCCGGCGTGCCCCTGGTGCCGGGCTACCACGGCGCCAACCAGGACGCCGAGCTGCTGCGCGCCGAGGCCAACCGCATCGGCTACCCGGTGCTGATCAAGGCCAGCGCCGGCGGCGGCGGCAAGGGCATGCGCGCGGTCGACAAGGCCGAGGATTTCGAGGCCGCGCTCGCCTCCTGCAAGCGCGAGGCCATCAACAGCTTCGGCGACGACGCGGTGCTGATCGAGAAATACGTGCAGCGCCCGCGCCACATCGAGATTCAGGTGTTCGGCGATCAACATGGCAATTACGTCTACCTGTTCGAGCGCGACTGCTCGGTGCAGCGCCGCCACCAGAAGGTGCTGGAGGAGGCGCCGGCGCCCGGCATGACGGCCGAGATGCGCCAGCAGATGGGCCTGGCCGCCGTGGCCGCGGCGCGCGCCGTGCGCTACGTGGGCGCGGGCACGGTGGAGTTCATCGTCGAGCAGCGCGAGCGCGGCGAGATGCATTTTTATTTCATGGAGATGAACACGCGGCTGCAGGTCGAGCACCCGGTCACCGAGGCCATCACCGGCCAGGACCTGGTCGAATGGCAGCTGCGCGTGGCGGCGGGCGAGGCGCTGCCCTGCGCGCAGGAGCAGCTGCGCATCACCGGCCACGCGATCGAGGCGCGCATCTGCGCCGAAAACCCCGACAACAACTTCCTGCCGGCCACCGGCCGGCTGTCCGTCTACCGCAAGCCGGCCTGCACCAGCTTTGCCCGCGGCGCGGTGCGCATCGACGACGGCGTGCGCGAGGGCGACGCGATCAGCCCCTTCTACGACTCCATGGTGGCCAAGCTCATCGTGCATGGCGACACGCGCGAGCAGGCGCTGGCCCGGCTCGACGAGGCGCTGGCGCAGACCCGCATCGTGGGCCTGGCGACCAATGTGCAGTTCCTGCGCCATGTGGTGGCCAGCCGCTCCTTTGCCGAGGCCGACCTGGACACGGCGCTGATCCCGCGCGAGCAGGCGGTGCTGTTCAAGCAGGAGAAGCTGGGCCTGAACCTGGCCGTGGCCGCCGCCGTGGCCCAGACCCTGCTGGCCGAGCGCGCGGCCGAGGGCGCCGACCCCTTCAGCCGGCGCGATGGCTGGCGCTCGCACGGCCAGGCCAGGCGGCGCTTTGACTTCGAGTTCCAGGGCCAGGCCCTGACCGCCAAGCTGATCTACGGCCATGGCGGCGCGCTCACCCTGGCCCTGGGCGAGACGCGCGGCCCGCTGGTCTTCAGCGCCTTGGCCGATGGCATCGACCTGCAGTTCGCCGGCCAGCGCCAGACTGTGCAGACCTGGCAGCAGGACGAGGTGGTCCATGTGTTCTGCGCGCTCGGCGCGACCCAGATCGTCGAGCTCGACGCCCTGGCCCATGCGGGCGAGACCCATGCCGAGGGTGGGCGCCTGACGGCGCCCATGCCGGGCAAGGTGGTCTCGTTCGCGGTCAAGCCCGGCGACATCGTCAAGAAGGGCCAGCCGCTCGCGGTGCTCGAGGCCATGAAGATGGAGCACACCATCGCCGCGCCGGCCGACGGCACCGTGGCCGAGCTGCTCTACGCGCCCGGCGACCAGGTGGCCGAGGGGGCGGAGCTGCTCAAGCTGTCTTCCGAATGACGGCTCAGCCGCGCGAAAGCGGCTACGCTCGGCGCCCATGAAGATCACTTTCTGCTGTACCGATACCAAGGCCGAGCCCTGGCTGGCCGGCCTGCGCGCGGCTCTGCCCGAGGCCTTGGTCGAACTCTGGCAGCCCGGCGCCGCGCCGGCCGACTACGCCGTGGTCTGGGCCCCGCCCCAGGCCTTTCTCGACGAGCAGCCGCAGCTCAAGGCGCTGTTCAACATCGGCGCCGGCGTCGACGCGCTGATGCTGCTGCGCCTGCCGCCGGGCGCCCAGGTGGTGCGCCTCGACGATGCGGGCATGTCGGTGCAGATGGCCGAGTATGTCTGCCACGCCGTGATCCGACATTTTCGCGAATTCGACGGTTACGAGGCCGATGTCAAACAGGGCAAGTGGTCCTACCGCAAGCCGCGTGCGCGGGCCGACTTCCCCGTCGGCGTCATGGGCCTGGGCGTGCTCGGCGAGCGCGTGGCGCGCGCGCTGCGCGTGTTCGAGTTCCCGGTCATGGGCTGGAGCCGCTCGCCCAAGGCGCTGGACGACGTTCGCTGCTTTGCCGGCCCGGCGCAGTTCGACGACTTCCTCGCCGCCAGCCGCGTGCTGGTCAACCTGCTGCCGCTCACGCCCGAGACCGAGGGCATCCTGAACCGCGCCACGCTCTCGCGCCTCAAGCCCGGGGGCTACCTGATCAACGTGGCGCGCGGCGCCCACCTGGTGGATGAGGACCTGATCGCGCTGCTCGACAGCGGCCAGCTGGCCGGCGCCACGCTCGACGTGTTCCGCACCGAGCCGCTGCCGGCCGGCCACCCGTTCTGGACCCATCCGAAGATCACGGTCACGCCGCACACCTCGGCGCGCACGCTGCGCGAGGAAAGCATTGCCCAGATCGCGGGCAAGATCGCGACGCTCGAGCGCGGCGAGCCCATCGCCGGCATCGTCGATCCGGCGCGCGGCTACTGAACCCGGCAGGGCCGTTGCCGGGTTTACGTCCGGACCGCAAGCTGTTACCGTCTGGGCGCACCACGCCGCCTGGCCCTGCATATTGACTCGTTCCTTGGTAAGCACAGGGTAAGTGGCTTCACGTAGCCTTCGGTCCCAGATCACCAATGGAGACGATATGGAAGACGATGTGGTTCAACGGATTGTCAGCAATCCGAAATACCAGGAGCTCAAGACCAGGCGTTCCAGCCTGGGTTGGTGGCTGACCCTGGCCATGATGGTCGTGTACTACGGCTTCATCCTGCTGGTGGCCTTCAACAAGCCCTTCCTCTCGCAAAAGCTCGGTGCGGGTGTCATGACCATAGGGATTCCGATCGGCTTCGGCGTCATCGTCTTCACGATCGTGATCACCGCCTTCTACGTCAGGCGCGCCAACCGCGAGTTCGACGACCTCACCGACGCCGTGGTCAAGGGAGCGCTGAAATGAGCCGCAACACCGATACCGCACGACGCCTGCTGGCCCTGCTCGCCCTGTGCGGCGTTTCGGCCGCCTGGGCGGCCGGCGCAGACCTGGGCCAGGCGCAGAAGCAGGCCACCAACTGGACCGCGATCGGCATGTTCGGCGTGTTCGTGATCGGCACGCTGTTCATCACCAAGTGGGCGGCGGCCAGGACCAAGTCCGCGGCCGACTTCTACACCGCCGGCGGCGGTATCACCGGCTTCCAGAACGGCCTCGCGATTGCCGGCGACTACATGTCGGCGGCCTCCTTCCTCGGCATTTCCGCGGCCGTGATGGCCAGCGGCTTCGACGGCCTGATCTACTCGATCGGCTTCCTGGTCGGCTGGCCGGTCATCACCTTCCTGATGGCCGAGCGGCTGCGCAACCTCGGCAAGTTCACCTTCGCCGACGTGGCGGCGTTCCGCTTCAAGCAGACGCCGGTGCGCATCTTCGCGGCCTCCGGTACCTTGGTCGTCGTGGCCTTCTACCTGATCGCGCAGATGGTCGGCGCCGGCCAGCTGATCAAGCTGCTGTTCGGCCTCGAGTACTGGATGGCGGTGGTCATCGTCGGCGCGCTGATGATGGTCTACGTGCTGTTCGGCGGCATGACGGCGACCACCTGGGTGCAGATCATCAAGGCCTGCCTGCTGCTCGGCGGCGCCTCGTTCATGGCCTTCATGGTGCTGTGGCAGTTCGGCTTCAGCCCCGAGGCCATGTTCGCCAAGGCGGTCGAGATCAAGGCCGGCCTGGCCGGCGCTGCGGGCCAGGCGCCCGAGCAGGCCGCCGCCGCCGGCCAGTCCATCATGGGCCCGGGCAACTTCGTGAAGGACCCGGTCTCGGCGATCAGCTTCGGCATGGCGCTGATGTTCGGCACGGCCGGCCTGCCGCACATCCTGATGCGCTTCTTCACCGTGCCCAGCGCCAAGGAGGCGCGCAAGTCCGTGATGTGGGCCACCGGCTGGATCGGCTACTTCTACCTGCTGACCTTCATCATCGGCTTCGGCGCGATCACCTTCGTGCTGACCAACCCGCAGTTCCTCGACGCCAAGGGCGGCCTGGTGGGCGGCGGCAACATGGCGGCCGTGCACCTGGCCAACGCGGTGGGCGGCAACGTGTTCCTGGGCTTCATCTCGGCCGTGGCCTTCGCGACGATCCTGGCGGTGGTGGCTGGCCTCACACTGTCCGGCGCCTCGGCGGTCTCGCACGACCTCTACGCCACGGTGATCAAGCAGGGCAAGGCCGACAGCGCGTCCGAACTGCGCATCTCGAAGATGACCACGATCGCGCTGGGCGTGCTCGCGGTCGCGCTGGGCATCGTGTTCGAGAAGCAGAACATCGCCTTCATGGTCTCGCTGGCCTTCGCGATCGCGGCCTCGGCCAACTTCCCGGTGCTGTTCATGTCGGTGCTGTGGAAGGACTGCACGACCAAGGGGGCGGTGGTCGGCGGCTTTCTCGGCCTGATTTCCTCGGTGGTGCTGACCGTGGTCTCGCCCTCGGTCTGGGAAGCGACGCTCGGCAATCCCAAGGGCTCGGCCCTGTTCCCCTATGCCTCGCCGGCCCTGTTCTCGATGAGCCTCGCCTTCGTCGGCATCTGGCTGGTCTCGCTGCTCGACAGGGGCGCGCAGGCGCGCCGGGACCGCGCCGGCTTCCTCGCGCAGCAGGTGCGGTCGGAGACCGGCATCGGAGCCGAGGCCGCCTCGGGGCACTGAGGCTGGCCGCGGCGCAGGCACTGCTGCCGCGCCTGCGCTAAGCTGAAAGGACTGCGGCAGCCCCGCCCGCAGTCCTTTTTTGACGGGACGCCGCCGTGCCAGACGATTTCCGTTTAGACGCTCCGCCCTTCGACCGCCTGGGCACCGACGAGCAGGCCCTGCTGCACGGCAGCCGCGAGTTCCTCTCGCTGATGATGGTGCGGGTGCGCGACGCCTACCTGCGCCAGCCCCTGGTCGTCGACGGCGGGATGGACCTGGTCTCGCTGTGCCGCCTGCTGGCGCAGCAGGGGCAGACCCATGCGCTGGTGCGCGACGCGCGCGACGGCGCGCAGCGCATCGGCATGTTCACGACCACCGACCTGCGCGACGCCCTGCTGCGCGGGGTGCCGCCGCAGGAACTCGCGGTGCGCGAGGTGGCGCAGTTCGACCTGGTCGCGCTGCCGCCCGACGCCGAGCTCTCCGAGGCCCTGCTGGCCATGATCCGCCACCGCGTGCACCGCGTGCTGGTGCGCGAGGGCGACGAGATCCTCGGGGTGCTGAGCCAGCTCGACCTGATGGGCTTCGTCTCCAACCACTCGCACCTGATCGCGCTGCAGGTCGAGCAGGCCGGCTCGCTCGATGCGCTCAAGGCCGCCGCGCGGCAGGTGGACGGACTGGTCGCGCTGCTGCAGGGCGGCGGCGCCAGGATAGAGCTGATCTGCGGCCTCGTGAGCGAGCTCAATCGGCAGATTTTTGCGCGTCTCTGGTCCTTCGTCGCGCCGGCGGAGCTGGTGCGCAACAGCTGCCTGCTCGTCATGGGCAGCGAAGGGCGCGGCGAGCAGGCGCTCAAGACCGACCAGGACAATGCCCTGCTGCTGCGCGACGGCTATGCCTGCCCCGAGCTCGCGCAGAGCGTGCGGCGTTTCAGCGAGGCCCTGACCGACCTGGGCTACCCGCCCTGCCCGGGCGAGATCATGCTGACGCGGCCGCTCTGGTGCCAGCCGCTGGCCGGCTTTCGCGACAGCATCAGGCAATGGCTCTACGGCGCCGAGCCCGAGGGGCCGCTGAACCTGGCCATCTTCATGGACGCGCGGGCGGTGGCGGGGGACGCGGCCCTGCTGCGCGAGGCCAGGGACCATCTGCACCGCATCCTGGCCGGCAGCGACGCCTTCTTCGCGCGCTTCGTCGGGGCGATCGAGCAGTTCAGCGAAGCGGGCCCCTGGTGGGCAAGGCTGGCCGCGCTGGGTGGGCGCGAGGAGCCGCCTTTCGACCTCAAGAAGCTCGGCACCTTCCCCATCGTGCACGGCGCACGCGCGCTGGCGCTGGAGGCGCGGCTGGACGAGGTCGGCACGGCGGCCAGGCTGCGTGCCCTGGCGACGCGCGGCCAGCTGGCGCAGGACCTGGCGCGCGACTTGGTCGAGGTGCTGCATTTCCTGATGGGCCTGAGGCTGCGCAACCACCTGCGCCAGAAGCAGCTGGGCCTGCCGCTCGACAACCTCCTGCCGCTGTCCAGCCTGGGCACGCTGGACCGCGACCTGCTGAAGGACGCGCTGCTGATCATCAAGCGCTTCCGCCAGCAGCTGCGCCTGCACTACCGGCTTGACAGCTGATGGCGCGCCGACACAATCCGGCTCAGGCCCCCGCGGCCCCGGCGCCGCCCGCCAAGGAGAACACCGTGTTCAAGCGACTGGATGCCCAGCGCCTGCTGGCCCTGTTCGTCGGCGGTGCGCTGCTGCTGAACTTCCCCCTGCTGGCCCTCTGGAACCTAGGCCTCACGGTCTGGGGCGTGCCGCTGTTCGTCGTCGCGCTGTTCGTGCTCTGGGGCCTGCTGATCGCGGCGCTGGGCTGGCTGGTGGAGCGGATGCCCGAGTGAGCGCCTCCATGCTGCCCGCCCCGCTGGTCGTCGGCACCTCGTTCGCCTACCTGCTGTGGCTGTTTGCCGTGGCCCTCTACGGCGACCGGCGCGCGGCCCAGGGCCGCTCCATCATCGCCAACCCCTGGGTCTATGCGCTGTCGATGGCGGTCTATTGCTCGGCCTGGACCTATTTCGGCAGCGTGGGGCGGGCCGCCTCCTCGGGCCCGTGGTTCCTGCCGATCTACCTCGGTCCCACGCTGGCCATGGTGCTGGCCTGGGTGGTGGTGCGCAAGATGATCCGCATCGCGCGCAGCTACCGCATCACCTCGATCGCCGACTTCATCGGCAGCCGCTACGGCAAGAGCCCGCTGCTGGCGGGCCTGGTTACGCTGATCACGGTGGTGGGCATCCTGCCCTACATCGCGCTGCAGCTCAAGGCCGTGTCCGGCGGCTATGCCCTGCTGACCGTGCCGCTGGGCGAGGCGCTGCCGCCGCCCGGGCCCTGGTGGCGCGACAGCACGCTGTACTTCGCGCTGGTGCTGGCCGGCTTCACCATGGTGTTCGGCGCGCGCCACCTCGACGCCAGCGAGCGCCACGAGGGCCTGGTCGCGGCGATTGCCTTCGAGTCGCTGCTCAAGCTGCTGGCGTTCCTGGCCGTGGGGCTGTTCGTGAGCTACGGTCTGTTCGCGGGCGTGGGCGACATCTTCACGCGCGCCCAGGCCGTTCCGTCGCTGGCCCAGCTGCTGCCCTCGGCTGTCGGCGCGCCCTTCGCCTGGGGCCAGTGGTTCGCGCTGATGCTGCTGTCCATGCTGTCGGTGATCCTGCTGCCCAGGCAGTTCCAGGTCATGGTGGTCGAGAACGTCGACGAGCGGCACCTGCGCCGCGCGGTCTGGGTGTTTCCGCTCTACCTGCTGCTGATCAACCTGTTCGTGCTGCCGATCGCGCTGGGCGGGGGGCTGGTCTTCGGCCCGGGCCGCATGGACCCCGAGGCCTTCGTGCTCTCGCTGCCACTGGCGCACGGGCAGTTGGCGCTGGCCCTGCTGGCCTTCGTCGGCGGCCTGTCGGCGGCCACCGGCATGGTGATCGTCGAGACCATCGCCGTGGCCAGCATGGTCTGCAACGACCTCGTGATGCCGCTGCTGCTGCGCACGCGCCGCTTCGGCGCGCGTGCGGGGCGCGACCTGACGGGCCTGCTGCTGGGCATCAGGCGCGTCGCCATCGTGCTGGTGCTGCTGCTCGGCTACGCCTATTTCCAGCTCGCGGGCGAGGCCTATGCCCTGGTCAGCATCGGCCTGATCAGCTTCGCGGCCGTGGCGCAGTTCGCGCCGGCCCTGCTCGGCGGCATGTACTGGAAGGGAGCCACGCGCGGTGGCGCCATGGCCGGGCTGCTGCTGGGCTTCGGCCTCTGGGTCTACACGCTGATGCTGCCCTCGCTGGCCAAGTCGGGCTGGTTGGCGGGCGGCTTCCTGTCCGAGGGGCCCTGGGGCATCGCGCTGCTCAAGCCCGAGCAGCTGCTGGGCCTGAGCGGGCTGGACAACCTGAGCCATTCGCTGTTCTGGAGCCTGCTGGCCAACCTGGGCGCCTACGTGGGCGTCTCGCTGTGGCGCAGCCCGAACGCCGCCGAGGCCAGCCAGGCCCTGCTGTTCGTGGACGTGTTCGGGCGCAGCCAGACCAGCGGCCCCGTGTTCTGGCGCGGGCGCGCCCGGGTGCAGGACCTGCAGGCGCTGGCCGCGCGCTTTCTCGGCGAGCCCGGGGCCCAGCAGCTGTTCGACGACTATGCGCGCCAGGCCGGCGTGGACGGGGTGGCGCAGATCGCGCCCGACGCCCGGCTGGTCCAGTTCGTCGAGACCCAGCTCGCGGGCGCGATCGGCAGCGCCTCGGCGCGCGTGATGGTGGCCTCGGCCGTCGAGGAGGAGCCACTCGCGCTGGAGGACGTGGTGCAGATCCTGCAGGAGGCCTCGCAGCTGCGCGCCCACTCGCTCGAGCTCGAGCAGAAATCGCGCTCGCTCGAGCAGGCCACGCGGGAGCTGCGCGCCGCCAACGAGCAGCTCAAGAGCCTGGACCGGCTCAAGGACGACTTCATGTCCTCGGTCACGCACGAGCTGCGCACGCCGCTGACCTCGATCCGCGCCCTGGCCGAGCTGATGCTCGAGGATGCCGAGATGCCGGCACCGCAGCGCCAGCAGTTCCTGGGCATCGTCGTCGCCGAGACCGAGCGCCTGACCCGCCTCGTGAACCAGGTGCTGGACATGGCCAAGATCGAGTCGGGCCATGCCGAGTGGCACAACAGCGAGGTGGACATGGGCCGGCTGCTGAGCCAGGCCATGCAGACCACGGCCGAGATGTTCCGCGAGCGCGGGGCCGAGCTCAGCCTGAGCCTGCCGCCGGGGCCCCCGGTCGTGATCCGCGCCGATGCGGACCGCCTGACGCAGGTCGTGCTGAACCTGCTGTCCAACGCGGCCAAGTTCCTGCCACCCCAGGCCGGGCGGGTCGAAGTGACCCTGTCCACCGACGCCGCGGGCCTGACGGTGGCGGTGCAGGACAATGGGCCGGGCGTGCCGCCCGAGCAGCAGGCGCTGATCTTCGAGAAATTCCGCCAGGGCGGCGACCAGGCCCGCCGTCCCCAGGGCACGGGGCTGGGCCTGCCGATCAGCCGCCAGATCGTCGCCCATTTCGGCGGGCGGCTCTGGGTCGAGTCCGAGCCCGGCCGCGGCGCGCGCTTCCTGTTCCGGCTGCCCTGGCGCGCGCCGGGCGGGGAGGCCGGGCAGGACGAGCTTCAGCAGGCAGGAGACGCCCCATGACGTACAAGATACTGATCGCCGACGACGAGCCCAACATCGTGATCTCGCTCGAATACCTGCTCAGGCGCGAGGCCTACGAGGTGACGGTCGCGCGCGACGGCCTGGAGGCGATGGCGGCGATCCGGCGCGAGCGCCCGCAGCTGGTGCTGCTGGACGTGATGATGCCCGGCAAGACGGGCTTCGAGGTGTGCCAGGAGGTGCGGGCCGACGAGCAGCTCAAGGACACGCTGATCCTGATGCTGACCGCCAGGGGGCGCGAGACCGATGTCGCCAAGGGCCTGGCCCTGGGCGCCGACGGCTACATGACCAAGCCCTTCTCGACCAAGGAGCTGGTCCAGCGGGTGCGCGAACTGCTGGACCGCCGGCCGTGAAGCGCGACCCGCGCCGGCTGCTGGCCACGCTGCTGCCTGGGGGGGTGCTGGCGGCCTGGACCGGCCTGGCCCTGGCGCTGGTCGCGGCCACGCTGGCCGAGGCCGAGCGCGCGGTCCTGGGCGAACTGCTGGCCCCGCGCGCCGCGCTGCTGCTGCTGCTGGGCCTGGTGCTGGCGGGCGGCCTGGGCCATGCGGCGCGCCTGCTGTACCGCGACCGGGTCGAGGCCCCGGCGCGCCTGCTCGAAGCGGCGCAGGTGCTGCTGGCCGGGCAGGGGCCGAGCGAGCTGCCGGCCCGGGGCAGCGCCGAGAACCGGGGCCTGGCCCGGGCCATCGAGGCGCTGGCGGCCCAGCGGGCGCAGCTGCAGCGCGATGTCGAGGCCAGGGTGGGCGAGGCCAGCCAGCGCATCGAGCAGGAACGCAGCCGGCTCGCCGCGCTGATGTCCGAGCTCATGCAAAGCGTGGTGGTGTGCAGCCTGGACGGTCGTGTCATCCTCTACAACCAGCGCGCGCGCCTGCAGTTCCGTGCCCTGTCGCAGGCCCCCGAGGTCGCGGGCGGGGCCGAGCTGATCGGGCTCGGGCGCTCGATCTATGCCGTGTTCGACCGCCCGCTGATCGACCATGCCCTGGAGCGCGTGCAGCAGCGCATGGCGCAGGACGCGGCCAGCCCTGCGGCCCAGTTCGTCACGACCGCCGGCGCCGGCCATCTGCTGCGGGTCCTGATGACGCCGGTGCGCGCGCCCGCGGCGCAGGGCGAGCGCCCGGCCATGAGCGGCTATGTGCTGCTGCTCGACGACATCACGCGCGAACTCGAGCAGGAGAGCGCGCGCGACCGCCTGCTGCTGGGCCTGACCGAGCGCAGCCGCTCCGCCCTGGCCAACATGCAGGCGGCGCTCGACATGCTGGACTACCCCGACCTCGACGCCGCCCTGCGCGATCGCTTCCTCGCCGTGGTGCGCGACGAGACCGCCGCCATGAGCCGGCGCATCCAGGACCTCGTGGCCAGCTCGACCGATGCGCTCAAGACCCGCTGGCCGATGGAGGACATGCTGGGCAGCGACCTGCTGGCCGCCGCCGCGCGGCGCATCGAGGCGGCCCATGGCCTGCCCTGCGCCACCGTGGCGCCGCCCGTCCCGCTGTGGCTGCGCGTGGACAGCTTCTCCCTGCTGCAGGCCCTGGTCTACCTCGCCGGTCGGCTGTTCGAAGAATTCGGCTTGCGCCATGTCGAGCTGCGGCTTGGCCCGGCCGGGCCGCGCGCCCACCTGGACCTGGTCTGGTCCGGCCAGGTCATGAACAGCGAAACCGCGATGGGCTGGGAAATGGACCCGATGAAGGTCGGCGACGAGACCCTGCCGCTGAGCGTGCGCGATGTCGTGGAGCGCCATGGCGGCGCCTTCTGGTTCGAACGCGAGCGCGCCAGTCACCAGGCCTGGTTCCGCTTCCTGCTGCCGCAGGCCAGCCCGCAGGAACCGGCCGAGGCGGCCCTGCCGGCGCCCGCCGGCAGCCGCCCCGAGTATTACGACTTCGACCTGTTCCAGCGCGCGGGCCAGGCCGGCGAACTGGCCGAGCGCCGCCTGTCCGAGCTCGCCTACACCGTGTTCGACACCGAGACCACGGGGCTGGACCCTTCGGGTGGCGACGAGATCATCCAGGTCGGCGCCGTGCGCATCGTCAACGGCAGGCTGCTGCGGCAGGAGGGCTTCGAGCAGTTGGTCGACCCGCGGCGCGACATCCCCGCTGCCTCCTTGTCGGTCCACGGCATAGTTCCCGAGCTGCTGCGCGGGCGGCCGACCATAGAGCAGGTGCTGCCGGCCTTTCATGCCTTCGCCAGGGACACGGTGCTGGTCGCCCACAACGCGGCCTTCGACATGCGCTTCCTGCGGCTCAAGGAGCAGGCGGCGGGCCTGCATTTCGACCAGCCGGTGCTGGACACGCTGCTGCTTTCGGCCCTGGTCCATCCCAGCCAGGAATCGCATCAGCTGGAGGCGATCGCCGAGCGCTTCGGCATCGGGGTCGAGGGGCGCCACCGGGCCCTCGGTGACGCCCTGCTGACGGCCGAGGTGTTCCTGCGCCTGCTGCCCCTGCTGGCCGACCAGGGCATACAGACACTGGGCCAGGCGCTCGAGGCCGCGCAGCGGACCTATTACGCGCGCCTTAGGTACTAATACGGATGCCGGCCGCAGGGGCCGGATTTTGCGATACTGTGGCGTAGAGAGAGTGCCCCATGAAGCTTCCCCCCAAAGTCAAACTCGTCGATGTCGGGCCGCGCGACGGCCTGCAGAATGAAAAGCAGCCGGTGCCGGCCGCGGTCAAGATCGAGCTCGTGCACCGCCTGCAGGCGGCCGGCCTCAGGGAGATCGAGGTCACGAGCTTCGTCTCGCCCAAGTGGGTGCCGCAGATGGCCGACGCTGCCTCCGTCATGGCCGGCATCGAGCGCCAGGCCGGCGTGCGCTACTCGGTGCTGACGCCCAACCTGCAGGGCTTCGAGGCCGCGCTCAAGACCCGGCCCGACGAGATCGTGGTGTTCGGCGCGGCCAGCGAGGCCTTCAGCCAGAAGAACATCAACTGCTCGATCGCCGAGAGCATAGAGCGCTTCCGCCCCGTGGCCGAGGCGGCGCGCGCGGCCGGCATCTACGTGCGCGGCGCCATGTCCTGCTGCGTGGGCTGCCCTTACGAGGGCGAGATCGCGCCCGAGCGCGTGGCCTACCTGGCCGGCCTCATGAAAGACATCGGCGTGCAGCATGTGGGCGTGGCCGACACCATAGGCGTGGGCACGCCGCTGAAGGTGCAGCGCGCGCTCGAGGCTGCGCTGCGGCATTACGAGATCGACGATGTCTCGGGCCATTACCACGACACCTACGGCCAGGCCCTGGCCAACACCCTGGCCAGCCTGGAGCTGGGCGTATGGCAGTACGACACCTCGGTCGCGGGCCTGGGCGGCTGCCCCTATGCCAAGGGCGCGACCGGCAACGTGGCGACCGAAGATGTGGTCTACCTGCTGCACGGCATGGGCATAGACACCGGCATCAATCTCGACAAGCTGGTCGACGCGGGCAAGTTCATCAGCGAATTCCTGGGACGCAAGCCCAATTCGCGCGCGGCCCAGGCCATCCTCAACAAGCGTGCCGGCTGAACCCGCCATGTGTGGCGCCGAAGTCTCTGCCCTGCCCGAGGGCATGCAACGCGTGCGCGCCGAGCTCGAGCGCCTGGGCCATCCGCATGCGCCGCGGCTGCTCGACGGTGCGGCGCGCACCGCCCAGCAGGCGGCCGACGCGCTCGGCATCGCGCTCGGCCAGATCGCCAAGAGCATCGTCTTCCGGCGCAAGAGCGACGACGCGGCCGTGCTCGTCGTGACCTCGGGCGACCGTCGCGTCGACGAGAAGAAGGTCGAGGCCCAGCTGGGGGCGATAGCCCGCGCCGACGCCGACTTCGTCAAGGCGCGCACCGGCTTCTCGATCGGCGGCGTGGCGCCGCTGGCCCACGCCCAGCCGCCCGTGACCCTGATCGACCGCGAGCTGTTCCGCTTCGACGCGATCTGGGCCGCGGCCGGCCATCCGCACGGCGTGTTCGAGCTGCGCCCGCAGGACCTGGAGCGCCTCACGGGCGCGCCGGTGGTCGACGTGGTGCAGGTGGCGGGATGAGCGCGGCAACACGACTGGCTGGGCGCACCCGCGAGGTGCTCGCGCTCGAAGCGCAGCTGCCTTCCCCCTGCATCTCGGTCTGCCGCATGGGCGAGGCCAGCGGCCTCTGCGAGGGCTGCTGGCGCACGCTGGACGAGATCCGCGCCTGGAGCCGGCTCGACGACGCGGGCAAGCGCGTGGTCTGGGCGCGCATCGCCGAGCGCCTGGCGGCGGCCGAGCCCCTGCCTGCCGAGGACGCAGCATGAAGCAGCTGGACTTCTACCTCGACTTCATCTCGCCCTACGCCTACCTGGCCTTCGAGAAGCTGCCCGAGGCGCTGGAAGGCATCAGCCACAGCCTGCGCTACCGGCCTCTGCTGCTGGCCGGCCTGTTGCGGCATCATGGCCAGCTCGGCCCGGCCGAGATCGCTGGAAAGCGCGCCTGGACCTACCGCCAGGTGCAGTGGCTGGCGCACAGCCAGGGCGTGGACATGCAGCTGCCGGCCAGCCACCCCTTCAACCCGCTGGGCCTGCTGCGCCTGGCCCTGGCCTGCGACGCCCAGGGCGAGCCCAACCGCTATGTCTGCGAAACCATTTTTCGCCATGTCTGGCGCGGCGGCGCCGAGGCGGCCGACCCGCTGCGCCTGGCGCAGCTGACGCGCGAGCTCGCGCCGGCCCGCGACCCGCAGAGCGAGGCCGTCAAGGCCGAGCTCAAGGCCCGCACCGAACAGGCCCTGGCGCTGGGCCTGTTCGGCGTGCCGACCATCGCGGTCGACGGCCATCTGTTCTGGGGCCTCGATGCCCTGCCCATGCTGCGCGCCTACCTGCTCGGCGACCCCTGGTTCCAGGGCCCGGCCTGGGACGCTGCGGTCAGCTTGCCCTCATCCACATCCTGAAATCGATCCCCAGGGTTTCACCCTAAGCCGTCAGCCCCGGTTCAGTTTGGCGCAAGCCTGCGTTGGTTTCGCGTCAGAGCAGGGTCAGAGCCGTCGCCAAGAATGGAAGCAAGTCCCCGTGTCGGGGGCTGCAACCAGATAGACAGGAGACAAACCCATGGCTACAACCGCAGCTAGGCCCATGACGCGCGAGGAGAAGAAAGTGATCTTCGCCTCGTCCCTCGGCACCGTGTTCGAGTGGTACGACTTCTACCTCTACGGCTCCTTGGCCGCCATCATCGCCAAGCAGTTCTTCAGCGGCCTCGACGCCGGTTCGGCCTTCATCTTCGCGCTGCTGGCCTTCGCGGCCGGCTTCATCGTGCGGCCCTTCGGCGCCCTGGTGTTCGGCCGCCTGGGCGACATGATCGGCCGCAAGTACACCTTCCTGGTCACCATCCTGCTGATGGGCCTGTCGACCTTCATCGTGGGCATCCTGCCCAACTACGCCAGCATAGGCGTGGCCGCGCCCATCATCCTGATCGCGCTGCGCCTGCTGCAGGGCCTGGCCCTGGGCGGCGAGTACGGCGGTGCCGCCACCTACGTGGCCGAGCATGCGCCGCATGGCAAGCGCGGCGCCTACACGGCCTGGATCCAGACCACCGCGACCCTGGGCCTGTTCCTGTCGCTGATGGTGATCCTGGGCACCCGCACCGCGATCGGCGAGGCTGCCTTCGCCGACTGGGGCTGGCGCGTGCCCTTCATCGTCTCCATCGCGCTGCTCGCGATCTCGGTCTGGATCCGCCTCTCGATGAACGAGTCGCCGGCCTTCCAGAAGATGAAGGCCGAGGGCAAGACCTCCAAGGCCCCGCTGACCGAGTCCTTCGGCCAGTGGAAGAACCTCAAGATCGTGATCCTGGCGCTGATCGGCCTGACCGCCGGCCAGGCCGTGGTCTGGTACTCGGGCCAGTTTTACGCCCTGTTCTTCCTGACCCAGGCGCTCAAGGTCGACGGCGCCACGGCCAACATCCTGGTCGCGGTCTCGCTGCTGATCGGCACGCCCTTCTTCATCGTGTTCGGCTCCCTGTCCGACAAGATCGGCCGCAAGCCCATCATCATGGCCGGCTGCCTGTTGGCCGCGCTGACCTACTTCCCGGTGTTCGGCGCCCTGACCAAGGCCGCCAACCCCGACTTGGCCGCCGCGCAAGCCACGAACAAGGTGGTGATCGCCGCCGACCCGGCCGAGTGCTCGTTCCAGTTCAACCCCACCGGCACGGCCAAGTTCACCAGCTCCTGCGACATCGCCAAGCAGGTGCTGGCCGGCGCTTCCGTCAGCTACGAGAACGAGCAGGCGGCCGCGGGCAGCGTGGCCACCATCAAGATCGGCGAGACCGCGATCGCCAGCTACGCCTCCAAGGGCCTGGCGGCCGACGAGGCCAAGAAGAAGGACGGCGAGTTCAAGAAGGCCGTGGCCGACGCGCTCAAGGCCGCCGGCTACCCGAGCAAGGCCGACCCGGCCAAGCTCGACAAGGTGATGGTGACCCTGATCCTGACCTACCTGGTGATCCTGGTGACCATGGTCTACGGCCCGATCGCCGCCATGCTGGTCGAGATGTTCCCGACCCGCATCCGCTACACCTCGATGAGCCTGCCCTACCACATCGGCAACGGCTGGTTCGGCGGCCTGCTGCCCACCACGGCCTTCGCCATCGTGGCCCAGACCGGCAACATGTACAACGGCCTCTGGTACCCGATCATCATCGCTGCCGCCACCTGTGTGATCGGCACCCTGTTCATCCGCGAGACCAAGGACGTGGACATCTACGCCAACGACTGATCCTGGTCTTTACTCCCCACCACAGGGGCGGGGACATCCAACCCGGCCCTCCATCAGCGAGGGCCTTTTTTCGGGAGAAACACCATGTGGAAACTGCTTGTGGGCTTCATCGCCTTCGCCGCGCTCGCGATCTTCATTCTGATGAAGGGTGGCGACATCGACATGGGCGGCGAGAAGCACGGCATCGAGGCGCCGCACGAGGCCGCGCCGGCCGCGGCGCCGGCCAGCGCCGCCAAGTAAGGAAAGGGCCCCGGGAGGGGCTCAGCGCTTGAAGCGGCCGTCGATGCCGATGATGGACAGGTCGGCGAAGTCCAGACCTGTGTGGTCGGTCGTGCTGTAGCCGACTTCGAGGCCGCCGATGTCGAGCTTGCGCAGGCCTTCGAGCGCGGTCTGCACGCGCTCGCGGCTGAGCTTGGGTCCAGCGCGGCGCAGCGCCTCGACCAGCACCTTGGCGGCCGAGAATCCCTCCAGCATGGCGGGGCTGATCTCGTTGGCGCCCTTGGCGCGCGCCAGGTCCTGGGCCTCCTTGACGATGGGGAAGGCGATCGAGCGCTCGTAGGGGAAGACCTGGGTCACGATCACGCCGCGCGCCAGCTCGCCCAGGCTCTTTACGAAGCCGCCCGAGGCGTTGTTGGACAGGGTCACGACCTGGGCCGCCGAGCCCGCCGCGCGCAGCGCCTTGGTGCCCTCGACCACGGCCGAGCCCGAGGCGATCATCAGCACGGCCTGGGCGTTGGCCTGGGCCACCTTGGGCGCGATCGGCGCGAAATTGGGCTTGGCGCGGTCGAACTTCTCGAGCGCCACCGGGGTCAGCTTGGCCGCGGCCAGGCCGCGCTGGGCCCCGGCCAGGCCGTCGGCGCCGAAGCTGTCGTCCACATGCACCACGGCGATGCGCGTGATGCCCATGGTGTTCAGGTGCACGATGGCCTTCTCGGCCTCGCGCTGGTAGGTGGCTCGCACGTTGAACACATGCTTTTGCACCGGCTGGTGCAGCACCATGGCGCCGGTGGACGGGGCTATCAGCGGCACGCCATGCTGGTTCAGCAGCGGGATGATGGCCTCGGTGTGCGGCGTGCCGCGGTTGAGGAACAGGGCGAGCACGCGTTTGTCCTCGATCAGCACGCGCGCGTTCTCGGCCGCCAGCTTGGGCTCGAACTTGTCGTCCATGGAGACCAGCGCGATCGGCTGGCCGTGCACGCCGCCGCGGGCGTTGACCGCGTCCAGGTAGAGCTTGGCGCCTTCGGTGGTCTCCTTGACGCCGGCCCCCACGGGGCCGCTGAAGCCGGCGGTCTGCCCGATCAGGATCTGGGCCTGCGCCGTCATGCAAAAGCCGGCCAGCACGGCGGCCAGCCAGGTCAGTCGGAACGATTTCATGCGGTCTCCTTCGCGCTGAGACAGTGTAGGGCGATGCCCGTTCCCGCCCGGGCGGACATCGCAGGGGGTTTCCCTTAATGCAAACGGTTTACAGGGCTTCTGCCGGCGCCCGCCCTGCGGCGAGGTCCGCCCCCTAGAATGTTCGGCCTTCACCGAAATATCCACGCCATGTCCCAGGGTCTCATCCGCATCCGCGGCGCGCGCCAGCACAACCTCAAGAACCTCGACCTCGACCTGCGCACCGGCGAGCTCACGGTGGTGACCGGGCCCAGCGGCTCGGGCAAGTCCAGCCTGGTGTTCGACACCCTGTACGCCGAAGGCCAGCGCCGCTACGTCGAGACCTTCAGCGCCTACGCGCGCCAGTTCCTGGACCGCATGGACAAGCCCGCGGTGGACAAGGTCGAGGGCGTGCCGCCGGCGATCGCGATCGACCAGACCAACCCCGTGCGCAGCTCGCGCTCCACCGTGGGCACGATGACCGAGCTCAACGACCACCTCAAGCTGCTGTTCGCGCGCGCCGGCCAGCTGTTCGACCGCCAGACCGCGCAGCCCGTGCGGCACGACTCGCCCGAGACCATCTACGCCGAGTTGCGGGGCCGTTCAGAACAGGAAGATCCACGGCTGGTGGTCACGTTCCCGGTGGAACTGCCGGCCCACACCAGCGCCGAGGAGGTCGAGCAATGGCTGTCGGCCAGCGGCTTCACCAAGGTGCAGGCCGAGCGCGAGGTGGCCACGCCGACCGGGCCCAGAAAAGTCTTGGACGTGGTGGCGGACCGCTTCCGTATTGGCAACGTGGAGAAGTCGCGCGCGATCGAGGCCATCGAGGTCGCGCTGCGGCGCGGGGGCGGGCGCCTCAACGTCTACCGCCTGCAGGAAGAGGGCGAGCCCGAGCTGTGGCGGTTTTCCACCGGCCTGCACTGCCCGGACAGCGACCTGCGCTACGCCGAGCCGCTACCCTCGATGTTCTCGTTCAACTCGGCCGTCGGCGCCTGCGAGGCCTGCCGCGGCTTCGGCCGCGTGATCGGCGTGGACTACGGCCTGGTGATCCCCAACGACAAGCTCACGCTGCGCGCCGGCGCGATCAAGCCCATGCAGACGCCGGCCTGGCAGGAGTGCCAGGACGACCTGATGCGCCACGCCGAGACGGCCGGCATTCCGCGCGACACGCCCTGGAGCAAGCTGACCGAGGCCCAGCAGCGCTGGGTGATCGAGGGCTCGCCGAACTGGAACGGCAAGTGGAACCAGCACTGGTACGGCGTCAAGCGCTTCTTCGAGTACCTGGAGACCAAGTCCTACAAGATGCACATCCGCGTGCTGCTGTCCAAGTACCGCAGCTACACGCCCTGCGGCAACTGCGGTGGCGCGCGCCTGAAGATCGACAGCCTGCTGTGGCGCATAGGCCGCCAGGAAGACGCCGACGCCGTGCTGGCGCCGGCCCAGCGCTTCATGCCCCAGGGCGTGGCCTGGACGCGCGCCCAGCTCGAGGCCTTGCCGGGCCTCTGCCTGCACGACCTCATGCTGCTGCCGATCGAGCGGCTGCGGCGCTTCTTCGACCGGCTCTCTCCCTCCCCCGCTGGGGGAGGGCAGGGGAGGGGGCAGGCGCCGGGCCCCCATCCCGACCTTCCCCCAGGGGGGGAAGGGGTCCGCCAGGGCGAGGCCCAGGCGCTCAAGCTGCTGTACGAGGAAATCACCACCCGCCTCAAGTACCTCTGCGACGTGGGCATAGGCTACCTCACGCTGGACCGGCAGAGCCGCACGCTCTCGGGCGGCGAGGTGCAGCGCATCAACCTGACCACGGCGCTGGGCACCTCGCTGGTCAACACCTTGTTCGTGCTCGACGAGCCCAGCATAGGCCTGCACCCGCGCGACATGGGCCGCATCACCGAGGCCATGCTGCGCCTGCGCGACGCGGGCAACACCCTGGTGGTGGTCGAGCACGATCCGGCCGTGATGCTGGCGGCCGACCGCATGATAGACATGGGGCCCGGCCCCGGCGAGCGCGGCGGCCAGATCGTGTTCGACGGCACGCCCGAGGCCCTGCGCCGCGCCGACACGCTGACCGGCGCCTACCTGGGCGGGCGCAAGCAGGTCGGCTTCGGCTTCAAGCGCATGGTCACCGAGGCCACGCCGCGCCTGATCCTGGAGGGCGCGCGCGAGCACAACCTCAAGGACCTGACGGTGGAGTTCCCGTTGCAGCGCCTGGTCACCGTGACCGGGGTCAGCGGCTCGGGCAAGTCCAGCCTGATCCAGGACGTGCTGGCGCCGGCCCTGCTGCGCCATTTCGGCAAGGCCACCGAGTCGCCCGGCGCGCACCAGCGCCTGCTGGGCGCCGACCACCTGGCCGAGGTGGTGTTCGTAGACCAGTCGCCGATCGGCAAGACCGCGCGCTCGAACCCGGTCAGCTACGTCGGCGCCTGGGACGCGATCCGCGAGCTGTTCGCCACTGCGCCGCTGTCGCGCCAGCGCGGCTACACGGCCGCCAAGTTCAGCTTCAACAGCGGCGACGGGCGCTGCCCCACCTGCGGCGGCTCGGGCTTCGAGCATGTGGAGATGCAGTTCCTCTCGGACGTCTACCTGCGCTGCCCCGACTGCGACGGCAAGCGCTACCGGCCCGAGATCCTGGAGGTGAGCATCGAGCGCCAACCGCTGGGCGCCGTGCGGCCGCGCGCCATGAACGTGGCCGACGTGCTGGCGCTGACGGTGAGCGAGGCGGCCGCCGTCTTCGCCAACGATCGCGACGTGATCCGCGCCCTGCAGCCCATCGTCGACGTGGGCCTGGAGTACGTGCGCCTGGGCCAGCCCGTGCCCACGCTGTCGGGCGGCGAGGCCCAGCGCCTCAAGCTGGCCGGCTTCCTGGCCGACGCCGCCAAGAGCGCCTCGGCGAGCCGCCAGGCCGTGGCGCGCAAGGGCACGCTGTTCCTGTTCGACGAGCCGACCACCGGCCTGCATTTCGACGACATCGCCAAGCTGATGCGCGCGCTGCGCAAGCTGCTCGATGCGGGGCATTCGCTGATCGTGATCGAGCACAACCTCGACGTGATCCGCGCCAGCGACTGGCTGATCGACCTGGGGCCCGAGGGCGGCGACGCCGGCGGCCGCATCGTCGCCGAGGGCACGCCGGAGGAGGTGCGGCTGCACCCGCATTCGCACACCGGCCAGGCGCTGCGCGAGTACGACCATACCCTGGGGCTCGGTTCGCATGCGGTGTCCGACACCCTCCCCCCCTGGGGGAGGGTGTCGGACACCGCATGCGAACCGAGCCCCAGGGTATGGTCGTACT
>SCMQ01000032.1 GCA_005503335.1 Comamonadaceae bacterium 2FH | reverse complement strand
GCCGCCTGCCTCGGTAGTCGTCCAGCCGCCCGCCGCCGCCGAGGACGCCGGCAGCCGCCCCCCGCACCGCGCCGCCATCGCGGTGATGCCCTTCGCCGACCTGTCCCCCGTCGACGATGCCCGCGGCGGAACGGCCGACGCGCTGGCCCACGACGTGATCACCCGGCTGGCCCAGCTGCGCAGCCTGTTCGTGATCGCCCAGGGCAGCGTGTTCGCGCTGAGCGAGCGCCGCATCGCGCCGCAGGAGGCCGCCAGGCTGCTGAACGTCGACTACCTGGTGAGCGGCACCCTGCAGCGCCAGGGCCGGCGATTGATCGTCACGGCGGAACTGTCCGAGACCGACGGCGCCCGGATCGTCTGGACCGAGGTCTTCGACCAGCGCCTGGACGACGCGCTGCTGGTGCTCGACGAGATCGGCAACAAGATCGTGGCCTCCGTCGCGAACCAGGTCGAGCTGGCCGAGCGCAACCGCGCCCTGCTGAGGCCGCCGAACTCGCTGGACGCCTGGCAGGCCCACCACCGCGGCCTGTGGCACATGTACCGCTTCAACCGCGAAGACAACGAGCTGGCGCGGCATTTTTTCCAGATGGCGGTGCGCCTGGACCCAACCTTCGCGCCGGCCTATGCCGGGCTGTCTTTCACGCATTTCCAGAACGCCTTCCAGGGCTGGTCGGCACGCGAGCCGGAGGTCGAGCGCGCCTACGAGAGCGCCAGCCAGAGCCTGATCGTCGACGACCGCAACCCCGCCGCGCACTGGGCCATGGGCCGCGCGCTGTGGCTGCGCGGGCTGCACGACCCGTCGGTGCTGGAGCTGCAGCAGGCCGTCGCGCTGAGCCCGAGCTTCGCCCTGGGGCATTACACGCTGGCCTTCGTGCACTCGCAGGCCGGCGATCCCCATGCCGCGATCTCGAGCTCCGACCACTCACGGCTGCTGAGCCCCTACGATCCCCTGCTGTTCGGCATGCTGGGCACCCGCGCCCTGGCGCTGGTGCGCCTGGGCCGCTTCGAAGAGGCCGCGGCCTGGGCCGTCAAGGCTGCGGCCCGCCCCAATGCCCATCCCCATATCCTCGGCATTGCGGCCTACAGCCTGGCGCTGGCGGGCTCGCTCGAGGAAGCGCGAGCCCAGGCGGCCGAGCTTCGCAAGCGGCTTCCGCAGTACAGCATCGCCAACTTCCTCGCCGCCTTCCATCTGGATGCGCATGGCGCGCAGCTGTTCGGCGAAGGCGCCAGGCGCATCGGCATGGGCTGAACGCCTCCCTCCGAGGCCGGATGGCGCCTCAGTCGAGCAGGCGAACCTTGACGCTGCGGCCCTTGATGCGGCCGGCCGACAGGCGCGCCACCACCTCGCGGGCGATCTCGCGCTGCACCGCCACGTAGGTCGAGAACTCGTTGACGTTGATCTTGCCGACCTGCTCGCGGCTGAAGCCAGCCTCGCCGGTCAGCGCGCCCAGCACGTCGCCGGCGCGGATCTTCTCCTTGCGCCCGCCCACGATCTGCAGCGTGGCCATCGGCGGGCGCAGCGGCCCGCCGGCGGCCGGCGTCAGGCTGGCCAGCGGCTGCCACTCGGACTCGCGGCCCTGCAGCTGCTCGATCTTGCCGACATGGCCCATCTCGTCCAGGCTGGCCAGGGTCAGCGCCAGGCCCTCGGCGTCGCCGCGGCCGGTGCGGCCGATGCGGTGGATGTGCACCTCGGGGTCGGGCGTCACGTCGACGTTGATCACGGCCTCGAGCTGGGCCACGTCCAGGCCGCGCGCGGCGACGTCGGTGGCCACCAGCACCGAGCAGCTGCGGTTGGCGAACTGCACCAGCACCTGGTCGCGCTCGCGCTGCTCCAGCTCGCCGTACAGCGCCAGCGCGCTGAAGCCCTGCGCCTGCAGCACCGCCACCAGGTCGCGGCACTGCTGCTTGGTGTTGCAGAAGGCCAGCGTGGAAGCGGGCCGGAAATGGTCGAGCAGCAGCGACACCGCGTGCAGGCGCTCGCCCTCCCGGACCTCGTAGAAGCACTGGCGGATCTTGCCTGCGTCGTGCTGGGCCTGCAGCTTCACCGTCTGCGGCTCGCGCAGGAACTGCGCCGCGAGCTTGCCTATGCCCTCGGGGTAGGTGGCCGAGAACAACAGGCTCTGGCGCGCCGCTGGGCACTGGCGCGCGACCTTGGCGATGTCGTCGAAGAAGCCCATGTCCAGCATGCGGTCGGCCTCGTCGAGCACCAGGGTGCGCACCGCGTCCAGGCTCAGCGAGCCGCGCTCCAGGTGGTCGAGGATGCGCCCCGGCGTGCCCACCGCCACATGGGCACCATGCGCCAGGCTTTGCACCTGGCCGCGCAGGGCCACGCCGCCGCACAGCGTCACCACCTTGATGTTGCCCCGGGCGCGCGCCAGACGGCGGATCTCCTGCGTGACCTGGTCGGCCAGCTCGCGCGTGGGGCACAGCACCAGGGCCTGCACCGCGAGCGAGGCCGCGTCGAGTTTTTCCACCAGGGGCAGGCCGAAGGCCACGGTCTTGCCGCTGCCGGTGCTGGCCTGGGCGATCAGGTCGCGCCCGGCCAGGGTCAGCGGCAGGCTGGCGGCCTGGATCGGCGTCATGGCGCTGTAGCCGAGCTGGCCCAGGTTGTCGAGCATGGCTGGGGAAAGGGGCAGGCGGTCGAAGCGCAGGGCGGCGTCGCGCTGCGCGGAGGGGTCGGATACGGTCATGCGGGGATTATCGGTGGCCGCTGTGCGCCGCGAGGCAAGCGCCTCAGGGCGCCACGCGCAGCGGAATCGTCACCGGGCCGTCGTTGACCAGCTGCACCTGCATGTCGGCCGCGAATTGGCCGGTCTCGACCCGCGGATGCGCGGCGCGCGCCCGTTCGACGAAGAACTCGTACAGCCGGCGCCCTTCCTCGGGCGCGGCGGCGGCGCCGAAGCTGGGCCGGTTGCCGCCCGAGAGGTCGGCCGCCAGCGTGAACTGGCTCACCACCAGCAGGCCGCCGCCCGTGTCCTGCAGCGAGCGGTTCATCTTTCCGGCGTCGTCGGCAAAGATGCGCAGCTTGAGGATCTTGGCCAGCAGGCGCTCGGCCTGGGCCTCGCCGTCGCCGCGCTCGGCGCACAGCAGCACCAGCAGGCCGGGGCCGATCTCGCCGACCACGGCGCCGGCCACCCGCACGCGCGCCTCGCTGACGCGCTGAATCACGGAAATCAAATCAGGTCCTTGGGGTCGTCGAAATGCGCTTCCATGTCGCTGGGCAGCAGCTGTATGCTGGCGCGCAGGCCGGGCACGGCGCTCATCAGGGCCTGCTCGACGCTGGCGCGCAGCGCCGCCGCGCGCCCCAGCGTCCAGCCGGCCGGCATGTGCATGTGCAGGTCGACGAAGCGGCGCTGGCCGGCCTTGCGCGTGGCCACATGGTCGAAGCGGACGATGGCGGTGCTGCCCCGGTGGTATTCGAATCCGGCCAGGGTCTTGGCGATGTCGGCCAGCACCTCGGGCTCGACGGCTTCGTCCATCAGGCCCTGCGATGAGCGCCAGATCAGGCGCCAGCCCTCGCGCAGGATGTTGAGCGCCACGCCGAAGGCCACCAGCGGGTCTAGCCACAGCCAGTCCGTGAGCGCCACCAGGGCGATGCCGACCACCACGCCGACCGAGGTCCAGACGTCGGTCACCAGGTGCCGGGCGTCGGCCTCCAGCGCGATCGAGCGGTGCTGCTTGGCCGCGCGGAACATCACCCAGGCCAGCAGGCCGTTGAGGGCCGAGCTGCCGGCCGAAAGCGCCAGGCCCCAGCCCAGCTGCTCCAGCGGCTGCGGCGAGAACAGGCGCTGGCCTGCCGTCCAGGCAATGCCGGCGGCGGCGGCGATGATCAGCACGCCCTCGAAGCCGGAGGAGAAATACTCGGCCTTGTGGTGGCCATAGGGATGGTCGGCGTCGGCCGGGCGCGCGGCCACGGTCACCATCATCAGGCCGAACACCGCGCTGGCCAGGTTGACGAAGGACTCCATGGCGTCGGACAGCAGGCCGACCGAGCCGGTCAGGGCCCAGGCCAGGGTCTTGAGCGCGATCGTGATGGCGGCGACGAGCACCGAGGCCCAGAGCATGCGCTGCGGCGTCAGCGCGCGGGTAAGACCAGTCTTCATGCGTCGATTGTCGTGCAGCGCCATGTCAGAATTCGCCCGATGCGGCAGGCATGGCAGCGAACAGGATGGTGGGTGCTCGCCTGGTGCGTGATCACCGCGGCGGGCGCCCTGGTGTTTGCGCGCCAGGAGCTGCTGCGCCTGCGCGAGGGCTTCGAGACCGATGCCCGCATCGCCCACCGGCTGCTGAGCCAGCGCGTGGTCCAGCACGAGGCCGTGCTCGCCACCCTGGCCCTGCTGCAGCCGGCCGGCACGGCCGAAGGCGGCACGCCGCCCGAGCAGCGCCTGCCCTCGCTCTACCCCCAGATCCTGGCCGTGCAGCGCCGCGACCGCGGCGCCGACTGGCCCGACGCGCGCCTGCGGGCGGCCGAGGCGCCCTCGCAGGCGCAGCGCGGCGCGGCCCTGGCCGCGGTGGACTTCGAGCTCGGCCGCTACCAGCTGCTGCTGGCCGCCGAGCCCGCCAGCTTCGCCCTGAGCATAGACCTGCGGACCATGGTGCCCTGGTCCGAATGGCCCATGGCCGCCGACACCAGCCCGGTGCGGCTGACGCTGGAGCACCAAGGCCAGCGCTTCGTGCTCCAGCCAGGGCGCCCGGCGCCGGCGGCCGGCTGGCACTTCGAAGCCCGCAAGGCGCTGGCGGCGCAAAGCCAGCCCTTCGAACTGGTTGCCACGCGCCAGGTCGGCTGGGCCGAGCTGCCCTGGGGCCGCATGGCCGGCTGGGCGCTGGCGGTGCTGGCCGCGTTGGCGGCGCTGCGCCAGTGGCAGCGCCAGCGCGTGGCCAGGCGCCGTGCCGAGGAGCTGCTGCGCCTGGGCCAGGTGGCGCGCCTGAACACCCTGGGCGAGCTCGCCGCCGGCATGGCGCACGAGCTGAACCAGCCGCTGACCGCGGTGCTGGCCAACACCCAGGCCGCGCGCCGCCTGCTGGCCGAGGATCCGCCAGAGCTGGACACGGCGCGCCAGGCCATGGGCCAGGCCGAGGCCCAGGCCAAGCGCGCCTCGGACGTGGTGGGCCGGCTGCGCCGCGTGGTCGAGCGGCCCGGCCTGGGCGACCAGGCCCAGACCGTCAACCTGGCCGAGGCCGTGCGCCGCGCCCTGCACCTGCTGGAGCCCGAATGCCGGCGCCGCGGCGTGACGCCCGAGCTCGATGCGCCGGCGGCCTTGCCGGTACGGGCCGAGCCGGTGGCGCTGGACCAGATCATCCACAACCTGCTGATGAACGCGCTGCAGGCGCTGGAGCAAGTGCCGCCGGCCGAGCGCCGGCTGGCCCTGGGCCTGCAGCAGCACGGCCAGCAGGGCGAGCTCACGGTGGCCGACAGCGGCCCCGGCATCCCGGCCGAGCTGCTGCCGCGCATCTTCGAGCCCTTCTTCTCCACCCGCGAGGGCGGCCTGGGCCTGGGCCTGAGCCTGAGCGAGACCCTGGCCACCAACCTGGGCGGCGCGCTCACCGCGCAGGCCAACCCGCCGCGCGGCGCGCTGTTCCGCTTGAGCCTGCCCCTGCAGGCCACCCCAGCATGACCCACCAAGCAAGCGCCCCAGGCGCAGCCGGCACGGGCGCCATGCTCTCGCCCACCATCCACCTGGTCGACGACGACGCGGCCGTGCGCGACAGCCTGGCCCTGCTGATCGGCACCGTGGGCCTGCGCGTGCAGACCTGGGCCGACCCGCGCGCCTTCCTCGAGGGCTTCGACCGCCAGGCCATAGGCGCCATCGTGCTCGACGTGCGCATGCCCGGCCTGGGCGGGCTCACCGTGCTCGACACCCTGGTGGCCGAGGGGGTGGACCAGCCCGTCATCCTGCTGACCGGCCACGGCACGGTCGACATGTGCCGCCGCGCCTTCAAGGCCGGCGCCGCCGAGTTCCTGGAAAAACCGGTGGACGACGAACAGCTGCTCGAAGCCCTGCAGCAGGCGGTGCGCCAGCATGTCAAGTCGCGCGAGCGGCGCCAGGCCGGGCGCCAGGCGCGCGAGCGCTACGCCCAGCTCTCGGAACGCGAGCGCGAGGTGCTGGGCCTGATCGTGGCCGGCCTGACCAACAAGGAGATCGGCCGGGCGCTGGACCTCTCGCCGCGCACGGTGGAGACGCACCGCGCCAACCTGTTCGCCAAGCTCGAGGCCGACTCGCTGGCCCGCCTGATCCGCGACTACGCCGCCCTGGTCGAGGACGAGGCCGCTCCGTAGTTCTACGGAGCGCGGCGCGTAGCCGCACGCATGGGCGAAACGCCCGGCTTTTTCTACAGTTCTCCCACGGTGGAACGCACCGTTGCAACCACAACCCAAGGAGAACTCCATGCAGAAACTGATCCAGGCCGCCGCCCTCGCCCTGAGCTTCGCCGCCACCGCCGCCAGCGCCCAGGCCGTGCGCGTCGAGAAGAACATGTCGCTGGAGCTGGCCAACCAGATCGCCGGCGCCACCGTGGCCGCCTGCAGCGCCGCCGGCTACAACGTCTCGGCCACCGTGGTCGACCGCGCCGGCACCGTGCGCGCCGTGCAGCGCGCCGACAACGCCGGCCCGCACACCCTGGAAGCCAGCCGCCTCAAGGCCTTCACCTCGGCCTCGGCCAAGAACAACACCCTGGCCATCATGGAGATCTCGCAGAAGAACCCCGGCGCCGCCAACCTGGGCCAGATCCCCGGCTACCTGCTGCTGGGCGGCGGCGTGCCGGTCAAGGTCGGCAACGAGGTGATAGGCGCGGTCGGCGTGGGCGGTGCCCCGGCCGGCAACCTGGACGAGCAATGCGCCATGGCCGGCATCGCCAAGGTGCAGGACCTGCTCAAGTAAGCACCTACTCAGCGGTTCCGCCATGAGTTCCCGCAAGAATGTGCGTCGCTTCGGCAGCTGGTTGGGCCTGGCCCTGGCGGCCGCCTGCGGCCTCGGTGCGCTGGCGGCGGCGCCGGTCTCGGCCCAGGTGCCGCCCTCGGCCGGCGAGGCCACGCGCTACGCCGGCCTGCACGCGGCTGCCTGGCGCGGCGACCTGGCCCAGATCGACAAGCTCGTGGCCGCCGGGGCCGACCTGAATGCGCTCGACGGCCATGGCCGCACGCCGCTTCAGGTGGCGAGCTTCGCCCGCCAGCGCGCGGCGATCCGCGCCCTGGCCCGGGCCGGCGCCGACCTCGACCGCCTGGAGCGCGACCGCTACGACGCCGTGACCATCGCCGCCGTCGCCGACGACGAGGAGACGCTGCGCCTGCTGCTGAGCCTGGGCGCCAGCGCCAAACAGGTCACCAGCCGCTACGACGGCACGGCCCTGATCGCCGCGGCCCACCTGGGTCACGACGGCGTGGTGCGCCAGCTGATCGCGGCCGGCGCGCCGCTGGACCATGTGAACAACCTGCACTGGACGGCGGTGATCGAGTCCATCGTGCTGGGCAACGGCGGGCCGCGCCACCAGGCCACGCTCAAGGCCCTGATCGACGCCGGCGCCAAGCTGCAGCTGGCCGACCGCCAGGGCAACACGCCGCTGCAGCTGGCGCGCTCGCGCGGCTACGGCGAGATGGTCCGGCTGCTCGAGGCCGCCGGCGCCAAATAAGTCCTGGTCAGCTCAGCGTGACGCGCGCGAACTTGCGCTTGCCGACCTGCAGCACATAGGTGCCGGCGGCCAGCTTGAGGCCCTTGTCGCCGACCACGCCGCCGTCCACGCGCACGCCGCCGCCGTCGATCAGGCGGTTGGCCTCGCTGCTCGAGGGCGCCAGGCCCGCCATCTTGAGCAGAGCCGCGATGCCCAGCGGCGCCCCCGACAGCGCGAGCTCGGGTATTTCGTCCGGAATGCCGCCCTTGCTGCGGTTGACGAAGTCCTGCTCGGCCGCCTCGGCCGCCGCCGCGCCGTGAAAGCGCGCCGTGATCTCGCGCGCCAGCGCCACCTTGGCGTCCTTGGGGTTGCGCCCGGCCTGGACCTCCTCGCGCAGCGCCTCGATCGCCGCCAGGGGCTGGAAGGACAGCAGGGTGTACCAGCGCCACATCAGGCTGTCGGAGATCGACAGCACCTTGGCGAACATGGTGTTGGGGTCCTCGGAGATGCCGATGTAGTTGCCCTTGGACTTGGACATCTTCTCCACCCCGTCCAGGCCCTCGAGCAGCGGCATGGTCAGGATGCACTGCGGCTCCTGGCCGTATTCCTGCTGCAGGTGGCGGCCCATCAGCAGGTTGAACTTCTGGTCGGTGCCGCCGAGCTCCAGGTCGCTCTTGAGCGCCACCGAGTCGTAGCCCTGCATCAGCGGGTAGAGGAACTCGTGCACCGAGATCGGCGTGCCGGCCTTGAAGCGGTCATGGAAGTCGTTGCGCTCCATCATGCGCGCCACCGTGTAGCGCGAGGCCAGCTGGATCATGCCTGCCGAGCCCAGCGGGCTGCACCACTCGCTGTTGTAGCGGATCTCGGTGCGCTCGGGATCCAGCACCAGGCTGGCCTGCCGGTAGTAGGTCTCGGCGTTGAGCTTGATCTGCTCGGGCGTGAGCGGCGGGCGCGTGCTGTTGCGGCCCGAGGGGTCGCCGATCAGGCTGGTGAAGTCGCCGATCAGGAAGATCACCTGGTGGCCCAGGTCCTGCAGCTGGCGCAGCTTGTTGAGCACCACGGTGTGGCCCACATGGATGTCGGGCGCCGTGGGGTCCAGCCCCAATTTGATGCGCAGCGGCACGCCCTGGGCCTCGGCGCGCGCCAGTTTGCGCAGCCAGTCCTCCTGAGGAATCAGCTCCTCGCAGCCGCGCAGGGTCACGGCAAGCGCTTCACGGACCCGGTCGGTAACCGGGAAAGTTGTAACAGAGGCTTGATTCATAAGGGTTTTTTCGTAGGCGGCGGGGGCCATCGCCGGTATACTTGGCCCCTTGTCGGCCGCTGATTTTAAGTGGCCTGTTTTTTGCTCGATGTTGCGGCATGTAGTTCTTGTGCCGTCACCCCCGATACTGTTTCCGGAAGACCTGTTTTGAAACAAGGCCTGATCACTGCTGGCTTGGCCATTGCCGAGCTGATTCAAACCCATCCCAAGCGCATCACGGCGGTGCTCGCCGCACTGCTTTTGGGCGGCGGCGGCGGCGCCTTCGCCGTGGCCTCGCTGGCCCCCGACGCGGCCCAGCTGCCGGTCAGCGAAGTGCTGGAAGCCGTGCAGCCGCTGCCGCTGCAGGCCCAGATCGATGCGCTGGACCTGCATTCGCTGAGGCTGTTCCGCAGCGATGCCACCCGCTCGGCCGACACGCCGGAAGGCCTGCTCAAGCGCCTGGGCCTGGTCGACGCGGCCGCCGCGGCCTTTCTGCGCGGCAACCCTGTCGCGCGCCAGGCGCTGTTCAGCCGCGCCGGCCGCAGCGTGACGGCCGAGGCCAGCGACCAGCAGGAGCTGCTGTCGCTGACCACGCGCTGGATCGACAGCGAGTCCGACACCGACTTCAAGCGCCTGGTGATCGAGAAGACCCCCCAGGGCTTCGCCGCCCGCGTGGAAACCGCCCCGCTGACGGCCAGCATGCGCCTGGGCAGCGGCACCATCCAGTCTTCGCTGTTCGCCGCCACCGACGACGCCCGCATCCCGGACGCCGTGGCCACCCAGATCGCCGAGATCTTCGCCGGCAACATCGACTTCCACCGCGGCCTGCGCAAGGGCGACCGCTTCTCCGTCGTCTACGAATCGCTGGAAGCCGACGGCGAGCCGCTGCGCACCGGCCGGGTGCTCAGCGCCGAGTTCGTCAACACCGACAAGACCTACGAGGCCATGTGGTTCCAGGAGCCCGGCCAGAAGGGCGCCTACTACGCCATGAACGGCGAGAGCCTGCGCCGGGCCTACCTGGCCTCGCCGATGGAGTTCTCGCGCGTGACCAGCGGCTTCAAGATGCGCTTTCACCCGGTTCTGCAGAAATGGCGCCAGCACAACGGCGTCGACTACGCGGCGCCCACCGGCACCCCGGTGCGCAGCGTGGGTGAGGGCGTGGTCAGCTTCGCCGGCGTGCAGAACGGCTTCGGCAACGTGGTCATGATCAAGCACCGCAACCAGCACGAGACCGTCTACGCCCACCTGAGCCGCATCGGCGTGCGCAAGGGCCAGAGCGTGGGCCAGGGCGACACCATAGGCGCCGTGGGCTCCACCGGCTGGGCCACCGGCCCGCACCTGCACTTCGAGTTCCGCGTGGGCGGCGATCAGCGCGACCCGCTGGCCATGGCGCGCCAGAGCGAGAGCGTGGCGGTGTCGGCCGCAGCCAAGGCGGCCTTCGCGCAACGCGCGGCCGCCATGCGCATGCAGCTCGCGGCCGCCGGCCAGGTGCAGCAGACCCGCGTTCAGTGAACGCGGGCGCAGCGGCCGCTGCCGGCGGCAGCCCCATCGACGCCGCCGCGCCACGCTACATCGGCCTGATGTCGGGCACCTCGCTGGACGGGGTGGACGGCGTGCTGGCCCGCTTCGGGGCGGACGGCCTGCGCGTCGAGCAGCACGCCTTCGCCCCCTTCCCGGCGGCGCTGCGCGCCGAGCTGCTGGCCCTCAACACCCCTGGCGACAACGAACTGCACCGCGCAGCCCTGGCCGCCAACGGCCTGGCGCGCCTTTACGCCCAGGTGGTGCAGGCGCTGCTGACCCAGGCCGGCCTGGCGGCGCAGGACATCGCCGCGGTCGGCGCGCACGGCCAGACCGTGCGCCACCGCCCGCTGGAGTTCGACGGCGAGCCCGGCGTGCCGGCCGTGGGCTACACGCTGCAGCTGAACAACCCGGCCCTGCTGGCCGAGCTGACCGGCATCACCGTGGTGGCCGACTTCCGCAGCCGCGACCTCGCAGCCGGCGGCCAGGGCGCGCCCCTGGTGCCGGCCTTCCACCATGAGGTGTTCGGCCAGGCCGGCCAGCCGGTCTGTGTGCTCAACGTCGGCGGCATCTCCAACCTCAGCGTGCTCGGCCCCCAGGGCGCGGTGCTGGGCTTCGACTGCGGCCCCGGCAACGCGCTGATGGACCACTGGTGCCAGCAGCACACCGGCCAGCCCTTCGACCGCGACGGCGCCTGGGCCGCCAGCGGGCGCGTCGCCCCGCCCCTGCTGGCCGAGCTGATGGCCGAGCCCTACCTGGCCAAGGCCCCGCCCAAGAGCACGGGACGCGACCTGTTCAACCCGGACTGGCTGGCCGCACGCCTTGACGCCCACCCGGGCCTGGCGCCGGCCGACGTCCAAGCCACGCTGACCGAGTTCACGGCCAGCGCCTGCGCGCTCTGCGTGCAGCAGCACGGCAGCGCCAGCCCCCGCCTGGTGGTATGCGGCGGCGGCGCGCTGAACGCCCATCTGATGCACCGGCTGAGCGAGCGCCTGCCCGGGCTGCGCGTCGACACCTCCGAGGCCCTGGGCCTGCCGCCGCTGCAGGTCGAGGCCGCGGCCTTCGCCTGGCTGGCGCACAAGGCGCTGCAGCGCGAAACGGGCAGCCTCTCAAGCGTCACGGGCGCCCGAGGCGCCCGTGTGCTGGGGGCGATCTACCCCCGTTGAAGAAGCCGGCCCTCGGCCGGAGTCAGGCCGGCGCCGGGCCGCCCCAAGCCGGCCTGGGCCCCCTCGGGGGGCAGCGAATACACGAAGTGATGAGCGTGGGGGCGCGTCGCGTCAGACCGAGAACGAGGAGCCGCAGCCGCAGGTGGTGGTCGCGTTCGGGTTCTTGATCACGAACTGCGCGCCCTGCAGGTCTTCCTTGTAGTCGATCTCGGCGCCGAGCAGGTACTGGTAGCTCATCGCGTCGATCAGCAGCGAGACCCCGTTCTTGGTCATCGTGGTGTCGTCCTCGTTGACGATCTCGTCGAAGGTGAAGCCGTACTGGAAGCCCGAGCAGCCACCGCCCTGCACGAACACGCGCAGCTTGAGGTCGGGGTTGCCCTCTTCGGCGATCAGGTCGGCCACCTTGGCCGCCGCGCTGTCGGTGAAGAGGATGGGGGCGGGCATTTCGGTCTGGACGTTTTCGGCGACGGCGCTCATGGAGATACTCCGGAAAGGGATGGCCTGAATACTACTTCAAATTGCTCGGGAATTCCGGCGACCGGCTTTTGCCGGCATCGGGGGCATGGGCTTTCCCCCCCCCCCCTCAAACGACAAGGCCGCAGCAGGCGAACCTGCTGCGGCCTTGTGGGCAGGGCCAGCGGATTAACGCTTGGAGAACTGCTTGGCGCGGCGTGCGGAGTGCAGGCCGACCTTCTTGCGCTCGACTTCACGCGCGTCGCGCGTCACGAAGCCGGCCGCGCTCAGGGCGGGCTTGAGCGTCGCGTCGTAGTCGATCAGGGCGCGGGTGATGCCGTGGCGGGTGGCGCCGGCCTGGCCGGATTCACCACCACCGTGCACGTTGACCTGGATGTCGAAGGTCTCGACATGGTTGGTCAGATGCAGCGGCTGCTTGGCGATCATGATGGAGGTCTCGCGGCCGAAGTAGGCCTGGATGTCCTTGCCATTGACCGTGATCTTGCCGGTGCCTTTTTTCAGAAACACGCGGGCGACGCTGGATTTGCGACGGCCGGTGCCATTGTTCCATTCACCAATCATTCTCAAGGCTCCTTACAGTTCCAGCACTTTGGGCTGTTGGGCGGTATGCGGGTGCTCGGCGCCACCGTAGACCTTGAGTTTCTTGATCATGGCGTAGCCCAGCGGGCCCTTGGGCAGCATGCCCTTGACGGCCTTCTCCAGCGCGCGGCCGGGGTGCTTGGCCTGCATGTCGCGGAAGTTGGTGCCGTAGATGCCGCCCGGGAAGCCGGAGTGGCGGTAGTAAACCTTGTCGAGCTCCTTGGTGCCGGTCACCTTGAGCTTGGCCGCGTTGATGATGACGATGAAGTCACCGGTATCGACGTGAGGCGTATAAATGGCTTTGTGCTTGCCGCGCAGACGGAGGGCAACTTCGCTGGCTACCCGTCCGAGCACCTTGTCGGTGGCGTCAATCACAAACCACTCGTGCGTCACGTCAGCGGGTTTGGCGCTGAACGTCTTGGTCATGAGTCTTTTCTCTCGAAAAATGGTTTGGCGGGCCCTTTTCCACGGTCGGTGTTCTTCTGACGAGAACCTCTTAGGTGGGACTGCTTACTTAGAAAGCCTTCGCCGCGGGGCCACAAATCGCTGCGAAGCCAAAGATTATACGAAAAATCAAGCACTTGCGGCAAGGCACCGGGCGCAAGGGCGGGCGAAGAGGTACCATGCCGCCATGTTCAGCTACCGCCACGCCTTCCATGCCGGCAACCACGCCGACGTGCTCAAACACCTCACGCTGATCGCCACACTGCGGCATCTGATGCAGAAAGAGGGCGGCCTGACCCTGGTCGACACCCATGCCGGCGCGGGCCTGTACCGGCTGGACAGCGACTTCTCCGAAACCGGCGGCGAGGCCAAGGACGGCATCCTCAAGCTGCTGGCCATCAAGCCGGACGGCGACTGGCCCGAGGCCCTGCGCGACTACATGGAACTGGTCGCCGGCTTCAACCCCGACGGGCGCATGCGCATCTACCCGGGCTCGCCCTTCGTGATGCAGCGCCTGATGCGCGAGCAGGCGCGCGACAAGCTCAAGCTGTTCGAGATGCACCCCACCGACAGCAAGGTGCTGGCTGCCAACATCGCCCAGCTGCAGGCCGGTCGCCAGATCGCGGTGGCGCGCCAGGACGGCTTCGAGGGCCTGAAGGCCTTCTTGCCGCCGCCGCCCTCGGCCAGCGGTTCGCGCCGCGCCCTGGTGCTGATCGACCCCAGCTACGAGATCAAGTCCGACTACCCCAAGGTCGGCACCTGCATCCAGGACAGCCTCAAGCGCTTCGCCACCGGCAGCTACCTGGTCTGGTACCCGGTGATCCCACGCCCCGAGGCGCACGAGCTGCCGCGCCGCCTCAAGACCCTGGCCAACCAGGCCGGCAAGCCCTGGCTGCACGCCACGCTCAACATCGGCCGGGCGCCGGGCACGGAGAGCCACGGACTTAGCGCCAGCGGCATGTTCCTCGTCAACCCGCCGTTCACGCTCAAGGCCCAGCTGCAGGCCGCCCTGCCGACCCTGGTCACCCTGCTCGGCCGCGGAACCGGCCAGGCCTGGGCCGTGGAAAGCTCCAGCTGATCATCCGGGAAAACCCTCGACTTCGGACCCACAATTAACCGACCGATCGGTCGGTTAATTGTCTATACTCTGCTCCTGGCGCCGCATGACGCAGGCGCAGGAGACCGGCATGTACACCCAATCGATGGACCTGCCCGACGACGCGGCCGAACCCCGTTCGGCCGGCCTGAAGGCGGTTCCCCAAGCCCTGCACCCGTCCGAGGCGGAGTTGCAGGCGCAGTTCGACACGCGCATCGACGCCGACGGCAAGATCGAGCCGCGCGACTGGATGCCCGAGGCCTACCGCAAGACCCTGGTGCGCCAGATCAGCCAGCACGCGCATTCCGAGATCGTCGGCATGCTGCCCGAGGGCAACTGGATCAGCCGCGCGCCCAGCCTCAAGCGCAAGGCCATCCTGATCGCCAAGGTGCAGGACGAGGGCGGCCACGGCCTCTACCTCTATTCGGCCGCCGAGACCCTGGGCACCAGCCGCGACCAGATGCTGGACGCCCTGCACACGGGCCGCGCCAAGTACAGCTCGATCTTCAACTACCCCACCCTGACCTGGGCCGACGTGGGCGTGATCGGCTGGCTGGTCGACGGCGCGGCGATCATGAACCAGATCCCGCTGTGCCGCTGCTCCTACGGCCCCTACGCGCGCGCCATGATCCGCGTCTGCAAGGAGGAATCCTTCCACCAGCGCCAGGGCTACGAGGCCCTGCTGGTCATGATGCAGGGCACGGCCGAGCAGAAGGCCATGGTGCAGGACGCGGTCAACCGCTGGTGGTGGAAATGCCTGGCGATGTTCGGCCCGCCCGACGCCGACAGCCCGCACAGCGCCCAGGGCAAACGCTTTGGCATCAAGCGCATAGGCAACGACGAGCTGCGCCAGAAGTTCATCGACGCCACCGTGCCGCAGGCCCAGGTGCTGGGCGTGACCCTGCCCGACCCCGAGCTCAAGTGGAACGAGGAGCGCCAGCACCACGACCACGGCGAGATCGACTGGGACGAATTCTGGGCCACCGTGAACGGCAATGGCCCCTGCAACAAGGAGCGCCTGGCGACCCGCGTCAAGGCCTGGAACGACGGCCAGTGGGTGCGCGACGCCGCCCTGGCCCATGCCCGCAAACAGCAACACCGAGCACTCAAGGAAGCCGCATGAACACGACTGCAGGAACGACGTTGCCCTCCCCTGGACAGGGGAGGGAAGGGGTGGGGTCGGGTGTCAAGCCCGGCCAACAGGCCACCGCGCAGGCACTGCGCGAGTGGCCGCTGTGGGAAGTTTTCGTCCGCAGCAAGCAGGGCCTGGAGCACAAGCACTGCGGCAGCCTGCACGCCAGCGACGCTCAGCACGCGCTGCAGATGGCGCGCGATGTCTACACGCGCCGCCAGGAAGGCGTGAGCATCTGGGTCGTGCCCTCGGCCACGATCACGGCCAGCGAGCCCGACGACAAGGCCGAGTTCTTCGAGCCGGCCGCCGACAAGATCTACCGCCACCCGACCTTCTACGAGATCCCCGAGGAAGTGGGGCACATGTGATGGCGGCCCCGATAGCCTACCTGCTGCAATTGGCCGACAACGCCCTGATCCTGGGCCAGCGCAACGCCGAGTGGTGCGGCCATGGGCCCATCCTCGAGGAGGACATCGCCATGGCCAACATCAGCCTGGACCTGATCGGCCAGGCGCGGCTGCTCTACCAGTACGCTGCTCAGCTGAAAGCTGACGGCGCCACCGAGGACAGCCTGGCCTATTTCCGCGATGTCGGCGAGTTCCGTAACTACACCCTGCTCGAGCTGCCGCACCATGGCCCGCTGGCAGGGCCGGCCGCGGCCGACCTCGACTACGCGACCACCATCGTGCGCAACTTCCTCTACAGCGCGCTGATGGTGCTGCTGTGGGAACGCCTCGAGCAGACGCCGGACCCGCAGCTGGCCGCGATCGCCGCCAAGTCGCTCAAGGAGGTGCGCTACCACCTGCGCCATGCGCACGACTGGATGGTGCGCCTGGGCGACGGCACGGATGAGTCGCAGGCGCGCATGCAGGCCGCGCTGGATCACCTGCTGCCCTACACCGACGAGTTCTGGACCCAGAGCCCCGGCGAGACGGCCGCCTGCGACAGCGGCGCCGGCGTGGACCCGTGCGAGCTGCGCGAGGCCTGGAACGCCCTGGTCGACGAGGCGCTGGCCGAGGCCACGCTGAAGCGCCCCGCGCCGCACAGCGGCTACGTGAGCGAAGGCAAGCAGGGCCGGCATTCCGAGCACCTGGGCTTCCTGCTGGCCGAGATGCAGAGCCTGGCGCGCGCCCACCCCGGCGCGACCTGGTGACAAGGGCAAACCCATGAACGCCGTGGCCAAGCCCGCCCATGCCGAGGTCTGGTCCGCGCTCGAGGCGCTGACCGACCCCGAGATCCCGGTGGTCACGCTGCGCGAGCTCGGCATCCTGCGCGCGGTGCGCGAGGGTGCCGACGGCCGGCTCGAGGTGGTGATCACGCCGACCTACAGCGGCTGCCCGGCCATGGGCCAGATCGAGGACGACGTGCGCGCCACCCTGGCCGCGCGCGGCATGGACGCGCGCGTGGTCACCCAGCTCGCGCCGGCCTGGACCACCGACTGGATGAGCGAGCCGGCCAAGGCCAAGCTGCGCGAGTACGGCATCGCGCCGCCGCAATGCGGCAGCCAGGAAGGCGCCACCACGGCCGCCAACGTGCTGCGCTTCGCGGCGCGCGCCGCCGGTCCGGCCGTGCCCTGCCCGCACTGCGGCTCGCCCAACACGACGGAAACCTCCCATTTCGGCTCGACCGCCTGCAAGGCCCTGTACCGGTGCCTGGACTGCATGGAGCCGTTCGACTATTTCAAGCCCTACTGACGCGCCCAGCGCCCCACACCCATGTCCGCAGCCCCCCGTTTTCACGACCTCACCGTCTCGCGCATCAGCCCGGAAGCCGCGGGCGCGGTGGCCATCAGCTTCCACATCCCGGACGCGCTGCGCGAGACCTTCGCCTTCGAGCCGGGCCAGTTCCTGACGCTGCGCGCCACCATAGACGGCCAGGACGTGCGCCGCAACTACTCGATCTGCAGCACGCGCAGCCGCCTGGCGCGCAAGAGCGAGCTGCAGGTCGGCATACGCCCCATGGAGGGCGGCCTGTTCTCCAACTGGGCCGCCAGCTCGCTCAAGGCCGGCGACCGCCTGGCCGTGATGCCGCCCGACGGCCGCTTCGTCTCCAAGCGCCCGCGCGCCCTGCACCGGGTCGGCTTTGCCGCCGGCTCGGGCATCACGCCCATACTGTCCATCGTCGCGAGCACGCTGGAGGAGCAGCCCGGGACCAAGTTCACCCTGGTCTACGGCAACCGCCGCATGACCAGCGTGATGTTCAACGAGGCGCTGCAGGACCTCAAGGACCGCTACCCGGACCGCCTCACGCTGATCCACATCCTGTCGCGCCAGGCCCAGGAGGTCGATCTGCTGCAGGGCCGCATCGACGGCCCCAAGGTGCGCGCCCTGATGGACACCCTGCTGCCGGTGGGCAGCATGGACGAGGTCTTCATCTGCGGCCCCGAGGCCATGATCGAGGCCACCCAGGCCGCGCTGATCGAGGCCGGCGTGCCGGCCCAGCGCGTGCACACCGAGCGCTTCACCTCGCCCCTGCTGGAGGACATGAGCCCGGCCGCGCGCCAGGCCGCGATCGCCGGCCACATGCATGCCAGCGACGAGACCGGCCGCGTGGCGCTCACGGTGGTGCTGGACGGCAAGCCGAACGAGATGCACATGGGCCCGGGCGAGCATGTGCTCGACGTGGGCCTGACCAGCGGCCTGGACCTGCCCTACTCCTGCAAGGCCGGCGTCTGCTGCACCTGCCGCTGCAAGGTGCTGGAAGGCACGGTGGAAATGGACAAGAACTTCACGCTCGAGCCCGAGGAGATGGCCCAGGGCTTCGTGCTCAGCTGCCAGGCCCGGCCCACCAGCGCGCGCGTGGTGGTCAGCTACGACGAGCGCTGAGGCGCGCCCCAAGCCTGCCCACCCTGTCGTCGCCGGGCAGGCCGGCTGATTTCGACGAATAATGCAGGCTGCCATGCCTGCTTTTCCTATGCATGAAGCGCCGCCCGCGTCCGCACGCATGCGCTACCACGCGGTGGCCATCGTGCTGCACTGGCTGCTGGCGCTGATGATCACCGCCTCGTTCAGCCTGGGGCTTTACATGACCGATCTTCCACTGTCACCGATGCGCCTGAAGCTCTACAACTGGCACAAGTGGGCGGGCGTGACCATCCTGGCGCTGTCGGCGCTGCGGCTGCTGTGGCGGCTGGGCCATCCGCCGCCGGCCCTGCCGGCGGCCGTCGCGACGGCGATGGCGCCCTGGCAGCTGATCCTCTTCCGCGCAACACACCGCCTGATGTACCTGCTGTTCTTCGCCGTTCCCTTGGCGGGCTGGGCCCACAGTTCGGCCATGGGCTTTCCGGTGATCTGGTTCGGCGTGCTGCCGCTGCCCGATTTCGTGCCGGTGGATCGGGCCTTCGCGGAAGCCGTGCTCAAGCCCCTGCACGCGGGCTGTGCGTTCAGCCTGGCGGCCGCCGTGCTGCTGCATGTGGGGGCGGTGCTCAAGCATCAGCTGATCGATCGCGCCGACTTGCTGGCGCGCATGTGGCCGGCGCGGCACGGGGACCCGAGATGAGGTGCAAGGAAACTTGCTTGGCCAGCTTGGCTCAGGCGGCGGTGGCGCTGCTGCTGGCCGCCGGCCCGGCAGCGGCCCAGCCGATGGCAAAACTGGTGCCGGGCGAAAGCCGGATTGCCTTTGTCAGCAAACAGATGGGGGTGCCCGTCGAGGGCGTGTTCAAGCGCTTCGACGCGCAGATCGCGTTCGATCCCAAGAAGCCGGAGAACGGCAGCGTGGCGCTGCAGATCGACACGGCGAGCGCATCGATCGGCGTCGCGCCCGTCGACATGGAGCTGCCCAAGGCAGTGTGGTTCGACGTGGCCCGGTTCCCCAAGGCCAGCTTCCAGTCCAGTGCCATCAAGGCAATGGGCGATGGCCGCTACGAGGTCCTGGGCAAGCTGAGCCTCAAGGGCCATGCGCGCGAGCTGGCGGTGCCGGTGACGATCGCTCAGGCCGAGGGCAAGTCGGTCGCCAGCGGCAGCTTCACGCTCCGGCGCCTCGAATTCCAGGTCGGCGACGGCGAGTGGCGGGACACCGCCATGGTGGCCGACGAAGTGCAGGTTCGATTCAAGCTCACACTCAGCGACGGACTCTGAGGTCCTCGCTCCCAAGCCATTGCCCGAGAGGTCCCATCATGCCCGCTGTTCATGCTTCCACCGCCCGGCACGCTGTCGCCCTTGCCCTGGCGGCCATGGTTCTCGCCGCCGGGCCCGGCGCCCGCGCGCAAGTTGCGCAGCAGGCGCCCGAAATGCCGGCGGCACCCGGCGGTGCCCCGGTGAAGGGGGCCCGCTACGTGATCGACCCGACACACACCTTCGTGATGTACGAGATCGGGCACTACGGCACCTCCACCAACCGCGGCCGCTTCAGCACCAAGGAGGGCTCGGTTCAGATCGATGCCAGCGGCAAGGGCGGCCAGGTGGACATCACCATGGACATGAGCTCGATCAACACCGGCGTGGACCTGCTGAACCGGCATGTGCAGAGCAAGGACTTCCTCAATGTCGCGGATTTTCCGACCGCCCGCTTCGTCGCGGAACGGCTCGGTTTCGACGATGACAAAGTGCGCGAGGTGCGCGGCAGCCTCACGCTGCTGGGGCAGGCGCGGCCCATCAGGCTGAAGGCGCGCCGCTTCAATTGCTATATGAGCCCGCTGCTGAATCGCCAGGTCTGTGGCGGTGATTTCGAATCCACGATAGAGCGCAGCCAGTGGGGCATCACCTGGGGGATTCCCTTCGGGTTCGAGGACAAGGTGCGCCTGCTGGTGCAGGTGGAAGCGATCCACATCCCGTAGCGCTGATAGCGCCGGCGGCGCCGATCGCGCGCCTACAGCAGGCTCTCCGGCGTCAGTGGCGCCAGGAGCTCCAGCAGCAAGCGTTCCCAGAAACCGGAATCCGGCTCCTGCTGGCGCAGCAGCATGCCGTCCGGGTCGTTGCTCTGCCACTCCAGGCCGCTCCCGTCCTCGGTCAGCTGCAGGCGCCAGGCCCCTTGCTGCTTGAGCAGCTCCACCAGCTTGAGCGCCTGCTGCGCCAGTTCGGGACTGTGGATGAACAGGCCGATCTCGGTGTTGATCGAGTCGGAGCGGGGGTCGAAGTTCATCGAGCCCACGAACAGGGTCCGGCGGTCGATCACCGCGGTCTTGGCATGCAGCCGCCCCATGGCCGAGCCGAAGATGCCGAGCCGCACGCTGCGCCGCGTGCGGTACGAGCTGATCTCGTGGAGCTCGACACCCATCCTCAGCATCTCCAGCCGGTAGCGCCGATAGGCCGTGTGCACCAGCGGCTCGTCGGTGGCCGCGAGCGAGTTGGTCACGAGGCTGATGGCGACGCCGCGCTGACGCGCCTGGCGCATCACCTCGAGGCCGGCCTCGCCCGGAATCAGGTAGGGGGATGTCATGGTCACGTCCTGGCGTGAGCGACGCATGCTCTCGACCACGTTGTAGCGCACGCTGTCCACATCCAGCAGCGGCACGCCGCCATAGCTGGCCGTCTTGCCGACCACGCGCTCCGGCGAGTCGGCATAGGCCTCGGCCGTGCTCCAGGTCAGCCGCAGCTGGCCCGCATCGAGGTCCTCGACGATGGGGCCATAGCCCAGCAGGTCGTTCGGCGCGGGCCGCCGCGGCTCTGGCGTGCCGGGTGCGGCGGTCATTTCCTCGAACTGGCGCTGCAGCGCGTCGCGCGCCAGTCGGGTCTGCGCGACGCGCTCGATCGGCACCACGTAGGGGCTATTCCAGTACTGGTCGAACAGCTGGCCCAGGCGAGGCAGCAGGGCACCGGCGACGAAAGTGTCGAGGTCTATGAAGTTTTCGCCGCTGGACTGGGTGAAGTAGCGGCCGCCGATGTTGCGGCCACCCGCCACCGCCATCGCGCCGTCGGCGATGAACAGCTTGTTGTGCATGCGCCGGTGGACCCGGTCGAAATTCAGCAGCGAGGCGGCGAAACGCCAGGCCAGGCGCTCATGCCGGACCGGAAACGGATTGAACAGGCGCAGCTCCAGATTCGGCGTGGCGGCCAGCCCGAGCAGCAAGGCGTCTTCGCCCGCGGTATAGAGGTCGTCCAGCAGCAGCCGCACGCGCACGCCGCGCTGCGCCGCGTCACGCAGCGTGCGCAGGAAGTAGCGGCCGGTCGCGTCGTTTTCGATGTGGTAGTACTGCACGTCGAGCGAGCGTGTCGCCCGGCGCGCCAGTTCCAGCCGCGCACTCAGGGCGGAGTCGCCGCCTGGCATGAGCCTGAAGCCGCTGAGGTCCGGATCGGGCTGGGACAGCTTGGCGATGCGGCCCAGCGTGGTCTCGACCGACGCCTCGATCGCCCGCGATGGCGGCCCCGCCAGATGGTCCGGCAAGCTGGCGCAACCACCCGTCAGCAGCGCCACCAGGGTCAGGACGATCGCGACCATCAGCCGGGAGCTAGGAGGCTGCCGGGCTCCTGGGAGGCGGGGCGCAGATTCAGCGGCGGGAGCGTTCATCGCGGCGCGGTGGGATGGCGAGGCCTTGTTGTACCAGAGCCAGGCGGTTTGCGGCATAAGTGCCGTTCCGGCATGCGCAGCGTGACGAGCCGGCCAGCGCCGGGTAGACCTTGAAGCGGGCGGCGTTCAGCGGCGCGGCCCGCCAGACGGCCGCTTGCGCCGCGGCGCCTTGGCGCGCGGCGCGGGCCTGGCGGACTGGAGTTCCTGGCCTTGCGGCTCCTGCGCCTGGCCCACCACCGACAGGGTCACCGACTTCATGCCCAGGCCCAGCATGCCCAGGGCCTCGGCGGCCGCGCGGCTCAAGTCGATGATGCGGCCGGCCACATGCGGGCCTCGGTCGTTGATGCGCACCTCGACCTCGCGCCCGTTCACCAGGCTGCGCACCCGCACCAGGGTGCCGAACGGCAGGGTCCGGTGAGCCGCGGTGAACTCGTTCATGTCGAAGCGCTCGCCGCTGGCCGTGCGCCGGCCGTGGAACTTCAGCCCATACCAGGACGCCGTGCCGCGCTCGAGCTCCGGCAGCCCGTCGTCCAGGCGCAGCGCCGCGCTGCCCGCGGCATCGGGCGCCGCAGGCTCCGCCATGTCCGCCGGCGCATCGGGCTTCGCAGCAGGCTTGCCCGCGGCTCGCGTTGCCGGCCTGGCGGCGGGTGCGCCGGACGGCGGTGCCTCGCCGGGCTGCGGCGCCTGCAGCGTGGTGCAGGCGCTGAGCCCCCAGGCCAGCGCGACCAACAGTGCAGCGCGCAGCATGCTCAGAGCCCCAACCCCCGGCAGATCTCGAGTGTGGCCGCGCTCTGGTTCATGGTGTAGAAATGCAGGCCCGGCACGCCGGCGCTGCGCAGCTGCTGGCACAGCCCGGTCACGACGTCGAGGCCGAAGGCCCGGATCGAGGCCGTGTCGTCGCCGAAGGCCTGCAGGCGCAGGCGGATCCAGCGCGGGATCTCGGCGCCGCAGGCGTCGGAAAAGCGCATCAGCTGCGTGGAGCTCGTGATCGGCATGATGCCGGGCACCACGGGCACCGTGAGGCCCAGCTTGCGCGTGTCGTCGACGAAGCGGAAATAGGCGTCGGCGTTGTAGAAGTACTGCGTGATCGTCGAATCCGCGCCGGCGCGTACCTTGGTGGCGTAGGCCTGCAGGTCGGCCTCGGGCGAGCGGGCCTGCGGGTGCACCTCGGGATAGGCCGCCACCTCGATGCGGAAGTCGCTCCCGGTCTCGGCGCGGATGAAGGCCACCAGCTCGCTGGCGTAATGGAACTCGCCGCCCGCGCCATAGCCGCTGGGCAGGTCGCCGCGCAGGGCCACCAGGCGCTTGACGCCCATGGCCTTGAGCTGTGCCAGCTGAGTGCGCAGGCTGTCGCGCGTCGCGCCTATGCAGGAGAAATGGCTGGCCGCCTGGACGCCCTCGGCCAGGATCTCGGCCACGGTGCCGAAAGTGCCGTCCTGCGTGGAGCCGCCCGCGCCGTAGGTCACCGAGCAGAACTCGGGCCTGAGCGCGTAGAGCTGCTGGCGCGCCGCGCGCAGCTTCTCGGCCCCCTCGGGGGTCTTGGGCGGAAAGAATTCAAGACTGATGGGAAGGCTCATCGCTTCCTCCTTGTACATGCTTGGTCGCGCGATGCGCGTAAACAAAAAACTCACGGTTGCCGTCGCCGCCGCGCACCGGGCTGTCGAACCAGCCCCGCACCTGCACGCCCAGCGCGGCACAGGCCGCCCGGATGCGCTGCTCGACCTGGTCGTACAGCGCCGCGTCGCGCACGATGCCGCCCTTGGCGATCTGCGCCGGCTGCAGCTCGAACTGCGGCTTGACCAGCATCAGCAGCGCGCCACCCGGCTTCATCAGCGGCACCAGTGCGGGCAGCACCAGGGTCAGCGAGATGAAGGACAGGTCGCCCACCACCAGATCGAACGCGGCGGGCCCCGGCAGGTCGCCCGCCTTGAGCTCGCGCGCGTTCAGCTTCTCGACGCAGCTCACGCGCGGGTCGCCGCGCAGCCGCTCGTGCAGCTGGCCATGGCCCACGTCCACGCCGGTCACATGGGCCGCGCCCTGCTGCAGCAGGCAGTCGGTGAAGCCGCCGGTGGACTGGCCAACGTCCAGGCAGCTCAGGCCCCGCACGTCGACGCCACTGGCCGCGAGCGCGCCCTCGAGCTTGAGACCGCCGCGCGAGACATAACGCGACTCGGCCGCATCCAACAGCGCCAGCTCGGCCTGGGGCGGCAGCTCCTCGCCGTTCTTGGCCACGAGCCTCCAGTCCCCGCCCGCGCGCCAGCGCACGCCTGCGGCGATCAGCCGCTGGGCCTGCGAACGCGAGGCGGCCAGGCCGCGCTCCACCAACAGCTGGTCTGCGCGCACGCCTGTCAGCGTCAGTAGCGGTAGCTGTCCGGCTTGTACGGACCGTTCTTGTCGACGCCGATGTAGGCCGCCTGCGCGTCGGTCAGCACCGTGAGCTGGGCGCCCAGCTTGGACAGCTGCAGGCGCGCCACCTTCTCGTCCAGGTGCTTGGGCAGCACGTAGACCTTGCCGGCCTGGTACTCGCCCGGCTTGGTGAACAGCTCGATCTGGGCGATGGTCTGGTTGGCGAAGCTCGAGGACATCACGTAGCTCGGGTGGCCCGTGCCGCAGCCCAGGTTGACCAGGCGGCCCTTGGCCAGCAGGATGATGCGGCGGCCGGAAGGGAAGATCACGTGGTCGACCTGGGGCTTGATCTCGTCCCAGGCGTACTGTTCGAGGGAGGCGACGTCGATCTCGTTGTCGAAGTGGCCGATGTTGCAGACGATGGCCTGGTCCTTCATGGCCAGCATGTGCTCGTGGCGGATCACGTCCTTGTTGCCGGTGGTGGTCACGAAGATGTCGGCCTTGTCGGCCGCGTACTCCATGGTGACCACGCGGTAGCCTTCCATCGCCGCCTGCAGGGCGTTGATGGGGTCGATCTCGGTCACCCAGACCTGGGCCGAGAGCGCGCGCAGGGCCTGGGCCGAGCCCTTGCCCACGTCGCCGTAGCCGGCCACCACGGCCACCTTGCCGGCGATCATCACGTCGGTGGCGCGCTTGATGCCGTCCACCAGCGACTCGCGGCAGCCGTAGAGGTTGTCGAACTTGCTCTTGGTCACCGAGTCGTTGACGTTGATGGCGCGGAACAGCAGCTGGCCCTTGGCCGCCATCTCGTTGAGACGGTGCACACCGGTGGTGGTCTCCTCGGTCACGCCGATGATGTCCTTGCTCTTGCGGCTGTACCAGCTCGGGTCCTGCGCCAGCTTGGCCTTGATCGCGGCGAACAGGATGCGCTCCTCCTCGCTGCCGGGGTTGGCCAGCACGGACAGGTCCTGCTCGGCCTTCTGGCCCAGGTGCATCAGCAGCGTGGCGTCGCCGCCGTCGTCCAGGATCATGTTCGGGCCCTCGCCCTCGCTGCCCTGCGGGCCGAAGTCGAAGATGCGGTGCGTGTAGTCCCAGTAGTCGGCCAGGGTCTCGCCCTTGACGGCGAACACCGGCGTGCCCGAGGCGGCGATCGCGGCGGCGGCGTGGTCCTGGGTCGAGAAGATGTTGCAGGAGGCCCAGCGCACGGTCGCGCCCAGGGCCTGCAGGGTCTCGATCAGCACCGCAGTCTGGATGGTCATGTGCAGCGAGCCGGTGATGCGCGCGCCCTTGAGCGGCTGGGTCTTGGCGAACTCCTCGCGGATCGCCATCAGGCCCGGCATCTCGGTCTCGGCGATGCGGATTTCCTTGCGGCCCCAGTCGGCCAGGGACAGGTCGGCGATGGCACAGTCGTGCGTGGGAACGGATTTGAGAATGGCGCTCATGGGATCTCCAAAACGAGTCTTGAAAAACCACTGATCAGGGGGAACTCACCCCACAGACACGGTGGGCGAGCGTCGTTGCGATGGATGTTCCGAGCCTCACGCCGTGCGGCGCTGCAACGCTCCTCGGATAAGCCCGCATTATACGAACACCCGGCGGCGCCCTGCCCCGGGCCGGCCGGGTTGCGCGCCGCCCGGTCCGGGCTTTGGCCTTAGACTTGGTCCCAAAACAGCGGTGCGCCACCGCCCAAGCCCGCGGCCTCTGGCCGGGGCGCGGCCCGCGCGTCGCCCGGGAAGGCGCGCCATCGACGCCGCCGGGAACGACAAGAACTACAGAGGTTGAACATCGTGCTGCAAGCCACGGCGCCGCCAGGCCATGCCCTGAAAGACCGGCAGGTCATCTACCAGGCCAATCTGCACATGCTGGCCCTGGCCCTGCTGATTTTCGGCAGCACAGGGCTGCTTGGCCGGCTGCTGTTCCTGCAGCGCCCCTTCGGCAGCGAGCTGCTGCCCCTGGCCGGCAGCGCCATGGTCGGCATCCTGGCCGGGCTGGCCCTGGCCGCCGCGGCGCGCCAGGCGCGCCGGCTGTTCGCGCTCGCGGCCAGCCTGCTGGTCGGTCTGTCCCTGTACGCCCTGCTGGCCGGCCAGATGGAGCCGAAGCCCGGCTGGCTGGACCTCCTCCCGCGCCCGACCCTCGCGGTCGCCGGCATGCTGCTGTGCCTCGCGCTGCATCTGTGCCAGAGGGGCGGCGCCGCGCGCCAGCTGGGCCGGGCGCTGGGCGCGGGCCTGGCGCTGCTGGGCCTGGTGTCGCAGCTGGTGCTCTGGTTCCCCGCGCTGGACATGCTGCGCCTGGGCGCCAAGCAGGCCTCCACCGCCTTCGGCATCGGCAACCTGCTGCTGGTCTGGATAGGCACCACGCTGACGCAGTGGCCGGCATCGCCGGCGCGGCCCCTGGACCGCCGCACCGTGGCCGTGGGTGCGCTGGGCGTGCTGGCCACCTGCCTGGCCTGGTTCCTGCTGAGCTACCAGGCGATCCAGTTCATAGGCGAGCGCGGCGAAGCGCTGCTGTCGCGGGTCGAAGCCCGTTCGCAGCAAGGCGTCGATGGGCGCGTGCAGATGCTGCAGCGCATGGCCGAGCGCTGGCAGGTGCTGGGCGCACTGCCCAGCACCGCCTTCTGGGAACAGGAAGCGCGCAGCTACCTGCGCGACATCCCCAGCCTGGCCTTCATCGCGGTGCTCGACACCGAAGGGCAGACCCATTGGCTGGCGGACCGCGGGCCGGGCGAAGCGGACGCGCTGCGGGCCCACGCCGCCGACGCGGCCTGGCGCGCCAGCGTGCAGCAGGCCTCCCGCCCCCGCCTCGACGCGCTGGGCCAGGCCTCGAGCGCCCTGATCGCCCTGCCCTTGCGGCTGGGCAGCCATCCGGGTTGGCTGCTGGTCGCCGGCCTGGACCTCGAGAGCCTGTTCGCGCCGCTCGAGAAGGAACTGGAAGGCTTCGCCCTGCGCGTCGAGGGCGACAAGGGCCTGGTCTACGACTCCGGCAGCCTGCAGCGCTCGCCCCTGAGCACCCTGGTGGTGGAGCGCCACCTGCGCGTGCGTGGCGGCCAGCCGTGGCGCATGCAGATCTACCACCTGGACAGCCCGAGGAAGCTGTTCGTGGCCGGCCACCTGCCCGCCATGGCGATGCTGACGGGCCTGATCGCCGCGCTGTTCCTGATGATCAACCAGAGCCTCAGCGCGCTGGTCCTGGAGCGCTCCGAGCGGCTGGAAGCCAGTCTGGAGGAACAGGCGCGCACCCAGGCCCTGAACCAGCGCATCATGGCGCATTCGCAGGACGTGCTCTGCTCGATCGACGCCCAGGGGCGCTACACCCAGCTCAGCCCGTCCTGCGAGACGGTGTTCGGCTATCGCCCGCAGGAACTGATCGGCCGCAGCCACCTCGACCACATGCTGGCCGAAGACCGCCCGCAGGCCCACGCGGCAGCCCTGGCCGCGATGGCGGGCCACCCGGCCAGCCAAGTCCGCAGCCGCTACCTGCACCCGGACGGACACAGCGTGCATGTGCTCTGGTCGGCGAGCTGGTCGCCGCAGGACCAGACCCTGTTCGCGGTGGCCCACGACGTCACCAAGCTGGCGCACCAGGTGGCCTTCGTCGAGGAGCAGAGCCGGGTGCTGCGCATGATCTCGACCAACCGGCCGCTCGCCGACACGCTGAAGGCGGTCTGCCTGATGGTCGAGGCCCGGGCGCCGGGCGCCCTGTGCTCGGTGCTGCTGACGGACGCCTCGGTCCAGCATGTGCAGGTCGGGGCCGCGCCCAGCCTGCCCGAGGCCTACAACCAGGCCATCCATGGCGCGGCCGTGGGGCCCCGCGCCGGCAGCTGCGGCACGGCCGTGTTCCGCCGCGAAGCGGTGGTGGTGGAAGACATCCGCCTCGACCCCTTGTGGGAGGACTACCGGGAGCTGGCCGAGCGCCACGGCCTGCGGGCCTGCTGGTCCGTCCCCCTGATATCCAAGGACGGCCGGGTGCTGGGCACCTTCGCGATCTACCACCGCCAGCCCCACAAACCCGGCGAGGAGCAGTTGCAGCTGCTGACCGCCACCGGCCACCTGGCGGCCATCGCCATCGAGCGCGACCACGACCAGCGGCGGCTGGAGACCAGCGAGCAGCGCTTCCGCTCGCTCTACACCTTCAACCCCAACCCGGTGTTCTCGCTGGACCTGGACGGCCGGTTCCTGGGCATGAACGCCGCCGGCATCCGGCTCAGCGGCTACAGCGAGGCCGAGGTCACCGGCCAGCCCTGGGCGGCGGTGGTGGTCCCCGAGGACCGCCAGCGCGTGGCCGCCCATTTCGCGGCGGCCCTCGAGGGCCAGCCGCAGCACTACGAGGCGCGCATCCGCGACCGCCGCAACGCGCAGCTGACCCTGGAGGTCACCCAGCTGCCGATGATGGTCGACGGGCAGCTCGTGGGCATGTTCGGCATCGCCCAGGACATCAGCGAGCAAAGACGCTACGAGGAGGAGCTGAGCCACAACGCCAGCCACGACCTGCTGACCGGCCTGCCCAACCGTGCCCTGCTCGAGGACCGGCTGCGCCTGGCCTGCCAGCTGGGCGCCAGGTCCGGACGACAGCTGGCGGTCATGTTCGTCGACCTCGATGGCTTCAAGCCGATCAACGATGCCTTCGGCCATGCCTGCGGCGACCAGATGCTGGTCGAGGTGGCGCGCCGCATGCAGGCCCAGGTTCGCCCCGGCGACACGGTGGCGCGCATGGGCGGCGACGAGTTCATCGTGCTGCTGCAGGACCTGGCCGATGCGGACGACGTGCCGCCCGTGGCGGAGCGCCTGATCGAGGCGATCGCCAGGCCCTACCGGATCGACGGGGTGGAACTGCACGCCACCGCCAGCATAGGCATCGCCCTGGGCGAGGGCACGGTCAAGGAGCCCATGGGCCTGGTCCAGCAGGCCGACCTGGCCATGTTCAAGGCCAAGCAGGAGGGGCGAAACAACTACCAGTGGTACTCCAGCGACCTCAACCACAAGGTCAGCGAGCGCCTGAGCCTGCGCAACGAGCTGCAGAAGGCCATGAACCGCCGCGACTTCGAGCTGTACTACCAGCCCCAGATCGAAGGCGCCAGCGGTCGCGTCGTCGGCATGGAGGCCCTGCTGCGCTGGCGGCATCCCGAGCGCGGCCTGATCTCGCCGGCGGACTTCATCCCGATCGCCGAGGACAGCGGCCACATCGTCGCGCTGGGCCTGTGGGTGCTGGACACGGCCTGCGTGCACGCCGCCGCCTTGGCCGCGCAGGGCTTGCGGGGCCTGGTCGTCGGCGTCAACATCTCGGCCGTGCAGTTCCAGCGCGACAACCTGGTCGCCAGCGTGCGCGCCGCGCTGGAACTGCACGGCCTGGCCCCCGAACGCCTGGAGCTGGAGATCACCGAGAGCACGCTGATGCAGAACTCCGAGCGCGTCCTCGCGACCCTGCACGAGCTCCACGCCCTGGGCGTGCGCATCGCCCTCGACGACTTCGGCACCGGCTTCTCGGGCCTGAGCTACCTCAAGCGCCTGCCGATCGACACGCTCAAGATCGACCGCGCCTTCGTGCAGGAGGTCGACACCGACGGCCACGACGCGGCCATCTCGCAGGCCATCATCGCCATGGCCCACCACCTCAAGCTCAGGGTGATCGCCGAGGGGGTCGAAACCGAGGCGCAGCTGAAGTTCCTGAGGGACCGGGGCTGCGACGAGTTCCAGGGCTACCACTTCGCCCGGCCCATGCCCTTCGAGGAACTCAGGCGCTTCCTCGCCGAGCGCGCGGCGGGCCAGCCCATGGCATGAGCCGGCCGCCGGCGACCGCGGTCAACGGGCCCCTTCGGAGCAGCTCGCCGGCCAGGGCCCGCTAGATATTGCAGTTGGCGCGCACCTCGGCCAAGGTCGTGCGGCCCGCCAGCGCCCGCTCTATGCCGTCCTGGCGCAGCGTGCGGAACTGGCCATGGCGCATGGCGCTGTGGCGCAGCTGCAGGGGCGTGGCGCCGGTCATGATCAGGTGGCGGATCTCGTCGTCCACGACCAGCAGCTCGTGCAGGCCCAGCCGACCCTTGTAGCCGGTGTGCTCGCACTGCGCGCAGCCGGTCGCCCGGTGGCGCCGCAGCCGCCCGTTCACCCCGAAGCGCTTCAGCCAGTCGGCGCGCAGGGCGTCGCCCTGCGGGCGCGTGTCGGCGGGAAAGGCGCCCAGGTACTCCTGCAGCAGCAGCTCCTCTTCGGCCTCGGACACCGGCTGCGGCGCCTTGCAGGCCTCGCAGAGCTGGCGGACCAGGCGCTGCGCGAGCACCGCCAGCAGCGAGTCGGCAAAGCTGAAGGGGTTGAGCCCCATGTCCAGCAGGCGCGTGATGGTCTCAGGCGCGCTGTTGGTGTGCAAGGTGCTGAGGACCAGGTGGCCCGTCAGCGAGGCCTCGACCGCCAACTGGGCCGTTTCCTCGTCGCGCACCTCGCCGACCATGATGACGTCCGGATCGGCGCGCAGGAAGGTGCGCAGCACCTTGTCGAAGCTCCAGCCTATCTTGGGGTTCACCTGCACCTGGCGCAGGTCGGGGTTGGTGATCTCGATCGGGTTCTCGGCGGTCCAGATCTTGCGCTGCGGCGTGTTCAGGTGCTGCAGCACCGAATGCAGCGTGGTGGTCTTGCCCGAGCCCGTGGGGCCCACGCAGAGCACCATGCCGTAGGGACGCTCCACCACCTGCTGCAGTTGCTCGAAATTGGCCACCGACAGGCCCAGCCGGTCGAGAGGCAGCGGCCTGGCCGAGGACAGGATGCGCATCACCACGTCCTCTGCGCCGCCCTGGGTCGGGATGGTGGCCACGCGCAGCTCGATGTGGTGCTGGCTGGAGAAGCGGACAAAGTCGATCTTGCCGTCCTGCGGCTGGCGCCGCTCGGTGATGTCGAGGTCGCACATGATCTTCAAGCGTGCGACCAGCGCGGTCCGATAGCTTTGCGGCAGCTCCATGTAGGGCACCAGCACGCCGTCCTTGCGGAAGCGGATGCGCACCTTGCGCCGGACATGGGAGGTCTCGATGTGGATGTCGGACACGCCCTGGCGGTGCGCCTCGACGATCATGGCGTTGATCAGCAGCACCAGCGAGTTGTCGGACTGCTCGATCAGCGCCCCGTCGTCGTGGCTCCCGTCCGACTCCTGCTCCAGCGTTTCCAGCAGCCGGCTGACCGCGCCGGAATCCTGCGCCGACTCCTTGCGCTGCTCCTCGACCGCCGAGGAGGACGCCTCCGGCCCGTCGAACCCGGCGCGTGCGTAGGCCTGGGCCACCGCATCCGACAGCTCGCCGCCGCCGGCAATCGCCGTGAGCACCTTGCTTTGGGCCACGAACTCCAGCTCCTCGATGGTGGCCCGGCGGGACGGATCCTCGGCGGCCACCACCAGCAGGCCGTCGCGCGCCAGCAGCGGCAACACGTTCAGGCGGCTGGCCACCGCATGGGGCACCTTGCGCACGGCGTCCACATCCAGGGGAAACGAGTCAACGTTCACCACCGGGAAGCCCATCTTGTGCGCCAGCGCCGTCTGCAGGTCGCGGCGCGACAGCTTGCCACCGCGCACCAGCAGCTCGCCCAGCGGCACCCGGCGGTCGCGCTTTTGCTGCTCCAGGGCATCGTCGATCTGCGCCTGCGACACCAGGCCCAGCGCAAGCAGCGAATCGCCGATGCGCACCAGCGGCATCTTGGACTGCTGCTCCAGTGCCAGCAGCAGCTGATCGGGTGAAACCACCTCCTGCTTCACCAGGTAGTCGCCCAGCCGGCGCTCCCGCAGCGCCGTCTGCTCCTGCACGGCCTGCGCGATTTGCGTCTCGCTCAGCGACTGCTGCGCGACCAGGACGGTGCCCAGCCTATCCCCCACGTGCAGCCCGCGGCAGACCTCGCGCGGGTAGAACAGGCGCTGCACCCTGTCCTGCTCGTCCAGCGGGTGAAACAGGAACAATCCGGCGTCGTTTTCCACATAGCCTATGGTTTCGCCTTCGCGCGGGGTGCCGTCGGCCAGCTCCAGCCGGTACTGGATCCGGGCGCGGTAGGCCAGCAGGTCGTCATGCGCGGACCTGCGTTCCGGCCGCCCCGCCTGCAGCGGCTGCGGCGCCAGCGGCGGCGCCAGCGTGATGCGGCGGATCGCGTCAAAGCGCAGCGGCGCCGGGGCGCGTCCACCGGGCACATGGACCAGCGCCGCGCGACTCCCGGCGTCCAGCCCCATCAGCAGCCCCCGCAGGACATGACCGTTCACGCCCTCGACCTCGCAGGCCAGGGATCGCCCCTGCGAGGCGACCGTGGCGTAACTGGCATAGGGCGGAGTGGGCCAGCTGAGGGGGGGATCGGCCGGGGGGTGCGGCGGGATCGCCGCCATGGGTGAGGTACCAACAGGGCTCATGGATCTCGGGCTGGGTAGAAACGGGGGGCCAATGGCGTCGATGCGGATGCCGCCACTGTACCGCCTGCAAGGCTGATTCGTGCCGGCGCCCACCCGGCAGGCCGACCCGACAGCCCCTTGCCGGTAAAATCACGCCATCGTCCGGCTGCTGGCCCCTCGCCCGGACCGGCACCCGGTCCGCGCCGCCCAGGCGCCCGCGCGCCCTGCCCTCATCTTCTGGAACCCTCGTGTCCTACGCCCAAGAAACGCGGCGCCGCCGCACCTTTGCCATCATCTCCCACCCCGACGCGGGCAAGACCACGCTGACGGAAAAGCTGCTGCTGTTCTCGGGCGCGATCCAGATCGCCGGCTCGGTCAAGGCGCGCAAGGCCAGCCGCCACGCCACCTCGGACTGGATGGAGATCGAAAAGCAGCGCGGCATCTCAGTGGCCTCGTCGGTGATGCAGATGCTGTACCGCGAGCACGTGGTCAACCTGCTGGACACGCCCGGCCACAAGGACTTCTCGGAAGACACCTACCGCGTGCTCACCGCGGTGGACTCGGCGCTGATGGTGATCGACGCCGCCAACGGCGTGGAAAGCCAGACGCGGCGCCTGATCGAGGTCTGCCGCCAGCGCGACACGCCCATCATCACCTTCGTCAACAAGATGGACCGCGAGGTGCGCGACCCGCTGGACATCCTGGACGAGGTCGAGCGCGAGCTCGGCATGCCCTGCGTGCCCATGACCTGGCCGGTCGGCCAGGGCAAGCATTTCGGCGGCATCATCAACCTGCGCAGCCAGACCATGACGGTGTTCGAGTCCGGCAGCGAGCGCCGCCCGCAGGACTTCGAGACCCTCCCGCTTTCGGATACGGCGACGCTGAAGGCGCGCTTCGGCAGCGAGTGGGACGCCGCACTCGAGAGCATGGAGCTGGCAACCGGCGCCTCGCCGACCTGGGACCACGAGGCCTTCCTGGCCGGCAAGCAGACCCCGGTGTTCTTCGGCTCGGGCGTGAACAACTTCGGCGTGATGGAGGTGCTGGACGCCCTGGTCGACCTGGCGCCGCCCCCAGGCCCGCGCAAGAGCTCGCTGGTCGCCAACAAGCAGACCGTCGAGAAGATCATCCAGCCCGATGACGAGGGCTTCTCCGGCGTGGTGTTCAAGGTCCAGGCGAACATGGACGCGAACCACCGCGACCGCATCGCCTTCGTGCGCATGGCTTCCGGCAAGTTCACGCCGGGCATGAAGCTCAAGGTGCAGCGCACCGGCAAGGAGCTGCGCCCGACCTCGGTGGTCACCTTTATGTCGCAGCGGCGCGAGGCCGTCGACGAGGCCTACGCGGGCGACATCATCGGTTTCACCACGCACGGCGGCGTGCAGCTGGGCGACACCATCACCGACGGCGCCAGCCTGCAGTTCACCGGCCTGCCCTTCTTCGCGCCCGAGCTGTTCATGACCGTGATCCTCAAGAACCCGCTGCGCACCAAGCAGCTGCAGACCGGGCTGGAGCAGCTCGGCGAGGAAGGCGCGATCCAGGTCTTCAAGCCCGAGGTCGGCGGCCCCATGCTGCTGGGCGCCGTGGGCCAGCTGCAATTCGAGGTGGTGCAGCACCGCCTGAAGGCCGAGTACGACTGCGACGTGCGGCTGGAAGGCTGCCAGTACACCGGCGCGCGCTGGATCACCGCCGACACGCCGGCCGAGCTGCGCGAGTTCATGAACGCCTACCCGCAGCGCCTGGCCAAGGATGCCGCGGACACGCTGGCCTACCTCTGCACCAGCCCCTACGACGTGCGCCTGGCGCAGGAGCGCTTTCCCAAGATCCACTTCCACCCGCTGCGCGAGCATGCGGGCCTGGCGCTGCAGAGCGCCGGCTGACCCCCCCGGGCCGGGCCGCGACCATGCTGCCGCTCGCGCACTGGCCCGCGGCCGAGCGCCGGCAAATCGCCGGCGTGTTCACCGACATCGACGACACGCTGACCACGGCCGGCGCGATCACGCACCAGGCCTCGAGGCTTCGACCACCGTTCGCCGCCGCGACGCGACTCAATTTGGGCGAATGTTCTGGTTCATGTGGAAGAAATTGCTCGGGTCGTACTTTGTCTTGAGCTCCTGGAGGCGACGGTAGTTGGGCCCATAGGCGGCGGCGGTCGGATCGCCCGTCTCGTCATCGGACAGGTAATTCACATAACGACCAGAGGCCATGAAGGACTCCATCGCCGCGTACGTTTCCCGGGCCCACGCGATGCAGCGTTCAGTATGGGCCGGATCGATCCATTCGGAGAGCACGAGAAGGTTGTGACCGTCGGCGCGGTGTGGGAAGGCGGTGTCGCTAGCGCCCACCCGCGTTGCCGCGCCGTGGAAGTGCTCGAGGAGCAGTTGGCCCATCGGCGTAGGGCAGCGAGCGAAGCAGTCGATCATCGTATCGATGGCATCGTCGCTCAATTGCGCGAGGAAGCTCGACTTCCAATAGTTGAGCGCCCCTTTGGGAAAGCCTGCGTCGAGCATCCCGTTGAGCTGACAGTAAGGCATCGGGCCGATGGCATCCACCACCGGGGAGCCGAATTGCTTGAGCGGCCGCGTCGCCGTTTCGCCGATGTCGAGCACGCCACAGTGACACGTCACCATAGCCACCAGCTTCGCGCCCGATCCGTCGGGAGCGTGAACGAGCCCCCCGAACACAGTCATCTCATCAGGCAGCGACGCGGTGAAATCGCGGAAGAACCTCAGCACGTCACGAGCGTGTTCGAATGGATGTGCGACCAACCCGCCGGTGATCGCAGGCCCAACCGGGTGAAGCTGATACTCGAATGAGGTCGCCACGCCAAAGTTGCCCCCTCCGCCTCGAAGGGCCCAGAACAGATCGGGTTCCTCATCCTTGTTCACGCGCAACACCCGGCCTTCGGCGGTGACGAGCTCGACGGCGCGAAGGTTGTCGAGCGCCAATCCGTACTTGCCCATCAGCCAGCCCAGTCCACCGCCGAGGGTAAGCCCCGCGATGCCGGTGCTAGACACCACGCCGCCCGTGACCGCCAGGCCGTGCAGCTGCGTCTCGCGGTTGAACTCGGCCCAGGTGACGCCGCCTTGGGCCCGCGCGATACGGGTATGCGGATCAACGTGAATGCCTTTCATCGGCGCCAGATCGATCATCAGCCCAGCGTCGACGGTTGCGCGCCCCGCCACGTTGTGGCCGCCGCCACGGACAGCCACCTCGAGATTCAGCTTTTGCGCAAGCTTGACCGCGTCCACGACGTCGGCCACGCCACGGCATCGGGCTATCAATGCAGGGCGTTTGTCAACCAAACCGTTGTGCACTTTCCTTGCCTCCTCGTAGCCTGCGTCGGTGGGCTGGAGGAGTTGCCCCGAGAACCTGCTGGCGAGCTCGGTAACAGTGTCGGCGAGGGATGATGTCATGACCTTTTGCTCCTTCGAATCTGAAAGGACCGTCAACGTTCGAGCTGAGCCGTCCGCAGCGGACGGACGCCTTGCTCGCTTGGCCGATGATGAACAAGCTCAGTCAGGCTGGCAAGGCGGCCGGCCGTGGAGGGGCGCCTCTCGCAGGGTCAGGCTGCATCACGTACGCGGGCCAACCTCTTTGACTCTCTGCTTTTCCCCATGAAGTTCGACATGTCAGCCCAACCGCCCAGCCTACGCTGACGGGGGTTGCAGGCGGCTCAAGACATCAAGCATTCCAGGAGAGGTATCGGTGTGGTGGTGGATGAGCTTCCATCCACCGGCTTCGCGCTTATAGATGTTGGTGACTCGATGCTCGAGGCTGACATGGTGCCCCGCCATCTTGAACTCACCATGCTCTACGCCCAATTCATAGGCCATGTCGCCGAGCACTTGAATGAACTGGTCGTTCAGGCCGATCTTGGCGTCTGCTGCCATGCCTGCTACTTGGTCAAATGAGTCCCGTACCGCGTCCCAGCCCGTGGTTCGGCCACCAATGGGATGCATCGCCGTCACCGTAGGACCGTGGGACCACGCATCGGACATTGCACCCTTTTCGCCGTTACCCATGCGATTCAACGCAGCATAGAACTTCTCAGAAGCTTCACGGACGTCACCTTCCGCTGACATGGTTAGTCTCCTTACGTCGATGCCCATCTGGGGCGCGCGCGCCGGATCGGTACGGCACGATCGGGGCTGATGCTTGCCGGTATCTTCAGGAATTTAGAACAACAGCTTCGCCCAGTGTCAGATGCCTTTCAGTGCGAAAGAAGGTATTAGAAGTCTCGATGCCTGACGAGTCAAGCGGCTGCGGCCCCTTGGGCCTGGGCGGTGGAACACGGCAGTCGGCCATGGAGCGATGGACGTCGTTGCGGCGAGGCCGGAAAGGTCGACGGACGCGCGGCAACATGTCGGGCAGTTGGCCGCTGATGTCCGCGATGTGCCCATTGCGGTCGCTCGCGCTGCGCAAGACCGGACGCCCGCGGTCACGCAGCATCGGCCACCTCCGGTCATCCGTGCCTCAAGAAGAACCAGCCGCCAACGGCCGGTTTCAAGGTAGAGCTCCTACGGGAGCAGGCCCACGAGGTCTTTTTTGGGTCAGACAGCGCCCGGGGGCGCTGTGAATGGGCTTTGTCAGACCTCGAGTTGTTCCGCAAGGTCCAATGCGTCGTCTACCTCGATACCCAAATAGCGCACCGTGCTCTCCAGCTTGGTATGCCCGAGCAAGATTTGGACTGCCCGGAGATTCCTGGTCTTCTTGTAGATCATCGACGCCTTGCTGCGGCGCATGGAATGGGTCCCGTACTCCCTCGAGTCAAGTCCGATCTGATCTACCCATCCATGCAGGATCCGGCCGTACTGGCGGGTGCCAATGTGCGGGGACCGGTGAACTCGGCTGGGAAACAGGTAATCATCCGAGCGCAGGCCGGCCTCACGAATCCACGCCTCCACGGCTTCCCGGGTGGTTGGTGTGATTTCGAACTGGACGGGTCGCTGGGTCTTGCTCTGCATGACGATGGCCCGATTTGCGACTCTGTCACCGTGGCAAACGTCCCTCACACGGAGTGCGACGAGATCGCACCCTCGAAGCTTGCTATCGAAGCCAAGGTTAAACAGCGCGAGCTCCTTAATACGATGCTGCATCTGAAGGAGAAGCCGGATCGCCCAGATGTCCTTCGGCTTGAGCGGCGCCTTTTGTCCAACCAGCTTGCCCTTGTTCCAGGGTTCACGCCTTGCGGTCGTGGCTATTGCATCCATCATGGTCTCCTAGGAAAGAGGACGGGGCTCCGTCCATCCAGCGAGACCAAGGCCACCCCTGGCACCCGCCGGATCCATGACTGCGTACCAGCGTACTGCGGATCCTGTCCGAGGAATGAGAACTTACAGCTTATCAATGCGCTGCAGAGTTACAAAATAGAGACAATTCAGGCGTTGACCTGTGTGCTCGCCATTGATCTCCGCTACCATGAATAAAAATATCTAGGACTCCAGGGAGGGAGCAAGAATGAGCGCAAGCGCTGCAGTTGAGGCCTGCGCGTTAGATGAGGCAGTCCGGGATATCCGGGGGACGGCGAACAACCAATCCATCTTGGGGGCACTTGCTGCCCTGTGCTCCATCGCCAGATTCCATCTGGTCGCGGCCGACCCGGCCACGTTGGCCCACCAACTGGGTATCTCCTCTACTGAGGCCGTGAGCTCGGCCGTGCTGCTACGTGCGGCAAAGCATCTTGGTCTCAAGGCCAAACTGTCGAGCACTACGGTAGGCCGTCTCTCTCTGACCCCTCTTCCTGCCTTGGCGCTGATGCGTTCGGAAGACGGAGCTCCGCGTGTCGTCATCCTGGCCCAGTGCGACAGCAAGCGCGTGCTGCTGCAGGACCCGTCCGCTACAGCAGTGGGCGGCGCCGGCCGCCCCACCATCGAGTCGGTCGAAGCTTTTGCCGCTCAGTGGACCGGTGAACTCATCCTGATCACCAGCCGCGCGAGCCTGGCGGGTGAACTCGCACGCTTTGACTTCTCCTGGTTCATCCCCAGTCTGGTCAAGTACCGCCGGCTCCTCGGTGAAGTGCTGCTCATCTCCTTCATGCTGCAGCTGTTCGCTCTCGTCAGCCCACTGTTCTTCCAGGTCGTCATGGACAAGGTGCTGGTGCACAAAGGCGTGACCACGCTGGACGTGCTCGTCATCGGCCTATTCGTGGTCGTCGTCTTCGAGAGCGTGCTGAATGGCCTGCGCGCCTACGTCTTCAGCCACACCACCAGTCGTATCGACGTGGAACTCGGCGCCCGCTTGTTCCGCCACCTGGTGCAGTTGCCTCTGGCCTACTTCCAGGCGCGCCGCGTGGGCGACTCGGTGGCGCGCGTGCGCGAGCTGGAGAACATCCGCAGCTTCCTTACCGGCAATGCGCTCACCGTCGTGCTCGACGTATTTTTTTCCATCGTATTCATTGCCGTCATGCTGCTGTACAGCGTGCCGCTCACCCTCATCGTGCTCGCGAGCCTGCCGCTGTATTTCGGCTTGAGCCTGCTCGTCGTGCCCGTCTTGCGCCGGCGCCTGGATGCCAAGTTCGCGCGCGGGGCGGAGAACCAGGCCATGCTGGTGGAAACCGTCACCGGTATCCAGACCGTCAAGGCCACGGCCCTTGAGCCTGCCTTCGCTCGCCGCTGGGAGAACCAACTCGCCGCCTATGTCTCGGCCAGCTTCAAAACACAAAGCCTTGCAGCCTGGGCGCACGAAGGCGTCAACCTCATTGGCAAGTTGGTCAACGCCGCCACGCTCTGGTACGGGGCCCATCTGGTGATGGGTAACGAGTTGACTGTGGGCCAGTTCGTCGCCTTCAACATGTTCGCCCAGCGCGTGGCTCAGCCCATCATGCGCATGGCCCAGTTGTGGACGGACTTCCAGCAAACCGGTATCTCGGTGGCCCGCCTGGGCGACATCCTCAACACCCGCACCGAGGTGCCGCCTGCGAACGCGGCCCAATTGCCTCCCGTCAAAGGCCGCATCACGCTCGATGGCGTCACCTTCCGCTACCGGCCTGAAGCCTCGCCAGCACTCAACAACATCAGCCTCGATATGCAGCCCGGCGAAATCGTCGGCATCGTGGGCCGCTCGGGCTCCGGCAAGAGCACCCTTACCAAGCTCGTGCAGCGCCTGTACGTGCCCGAGCAGGGCCGGCTGCTGGTGGATGGCATCGACATCAGTCTGATCGACGCCGCCCAGCTGCGGCGACAGGTCGGCGTCGTGCTGCAAGAAAACCTACTGTTCAACCGCAGCGTGCGCGAGAACATCGCCATTGCCGACCCGGCTGCCCCCATCGAGGCCGTTGTTCATGCCGCGCAACTGGCCGGCGCGCACGATTTCATCAGCGAACTGCCCGAAGGCTACGACACCCTCGTGGGCGAACAGGGGTCATCGCTCTCCGGCGGCCAGCGTCAGCGTATCGCCATTGCGCGGGCCCTGTTTACTAACCCGCGCATCCTGATCCTGGATGAGGCTACCAGCGCACTCGACTATGAAAGCGAGGCCATCATTCAGCGCAACATGGCCCAGATCTGTCGTGGCCGCACCGTGCTCATCATTGCGCACCGCCTGTCGGCTGTGCGGCACGCCCAACGAATCATCGTCGTGGACAAGGGCCGCCTCGTGGAGGCCGGCCCGCACGACCTACTGGTCAAGCAGCCCAAGGGCCTGTATGCGCACCTATGGCGCATGCAGGATGGCAGTCGCCCGGCCGACGGAGATGAGGGATGAGCGATACCGCCCTGAAGCACCCGGCGCGAGAGCTGCTGGCCCGCTACGGCGCCATCTTGCGTGCCGCCTGGCAGGCTCGCCATGAGCTCGCGGGCCCATCGCGGCTGGCCGACGAGATTGCGTTCCTGCCTGCGGCGCTCAGCCTGCAAGAGACCCCGGTGCACCCGGCGCCGCGCCGCCTCGCCTGGGCCATCATGGCGCTGTTCGTTCTGGCCCTGGTCTGGTCCATCGTTGGGAAGATCGACATCGTGGCCGTGGCGTCGGGCCGCATAGTCGTGAGCGATCGCACCAAGCTCATCCAGCCGCTGCAGACCAGCGTGGTGCGTCGCATCATGGTCAAGGACGGCGATCGTGTGCACGAAGGCCAGGTGCTGGTGGAGCTGGATCCCACCATCGCCAGTGCGGACAAGGCCAGTGTCCGTGAGCAGTTGAGTTCGACGGTCAGCGAGGCGCTGCGCACAGCCGCGCTGCTCAAAGGGCTGGATGGCGGCCGCGTACCGACGCTGGACGACTCCCATGCCGATGCCACCATGCGCGCCCAGCTGAGCGCGGAGTGGCAGGACATCACAGCCAAACTCGCGAGGCTCGACGCCGAAGCTGCGCGTCGAAGGGCAGAAGTGGGGACTGTGCTCGAGAGCATTGCCAAACTCGAGGCCACCGTGCCCATGGCCCGCGCGCGCGAAGCCGACTTCCGGAAGCTCGTGGACCAAGGCTACATCTCCGGCCATGCCACGCAGGACAAGACCCGCGAGCGTATCGAGCTGGAGCGTGACCTGGCTACGTTGCGTGCTCGGCTGATCGAAGCGCAGTCTGCTCTAAGCGAAAGTCAGCAGAGCAAGGCCGCATACCTGGCCGAAACCCGCCGCACGCTCTACGACCGCCACGCCCAGGCGAACTCGAGGCGACAGCAACTCGCGCAGGAAGACACCAAGGCCAGCCAGCGCGAGCGCCTGACCCAGCTCACCGCCCCTGTCACCGGCATGGTGCAGCAATTGGCTGTGCACACCGCTGGTGGCGTAGTCACGGAGGCGCAGCCACTCATGGTGATCGTGCCGGAGGAGGCGCAGGTGACGGCCGAGGTGACGCTGGACAACAAAGACGTGGGTTTCGTGAATGCGGGCCAGGGGGCGGAGATCAAGCTGGAGACTTTCCCGTACACGCGCTATGGAACGGTGCCTGCCACCGTGCATCGCGTGACGGCCGATGCGGTGAACGACGAGAAGCGAGGAGCGGTTTTCCCCGTCACGCTCGCACTGGGCCAGCACCAGATTGCCGTTGACGGTAGGCCCATTCACCTAAGTCCAGGCATGAACGTGACGGCAGAAATAAAGACCGGGCAGCGGCGGGTTATTGAATACCTGCTTAGTCCGATTCGGCGAACAGGCAATGAGAGTTTTGGGGAGCGATAGATTGTTGCGCCGGCTATTTTTGGGGGCGAGGTGGTAATTTATAAACATCACCGACCGAGCGCAAGTGGTTTTCGCCTTCGGACGATTCGCTCTTAAAGTGCTCTTAAAAATTTTTCATCGTTTCTTGCTGACCTCGTTTGGTGAGAATTTTTTGTGGACAATGGCCTGAAAAATGTGAACTGCTTTTGAGGAGCAACTATGCGGAATTTTGTATTCTGGTTATTGGTCGTTATGGCGGCTTGGGCGCCAATGTTTAGTCTTGGATATTACGTAAACGGTGGTCAAGAAGATCGCTTGGATAGCGCGCTTTCGAAGATGACCCGCAGCGGTAGCTTCGCACGGCGTTGCCTGGGTGGTTTCCTTCACTTGTTGATGGGGAAGATCAGCCGCTGGGTTTTCTCTGTCATTGGTTTCTTGGGGTTATTTATTGCCAAATTGGGAAGCTTACTGTGAACTTTGCCGACGCGATTTCGACAACTCAAACAGCGGCAGCTCTGGCTGCGCGCATGATGGGCGGCCCGTTTGCAGCAGGGTTCGCCAATTTTCTACTGGGTCAAGCAAGCTTCACCGCGCAATTGGCCGATTTGGGGCAGAAGATTCAGGATGGCACGGCGATGCCTTCTGACTATGCCGATGTTTTTCAGGCGGGCGGGAATATTCTCACAGGGCTTGGAGTAATGACTGGGCTAGCCGGTCCAGTTACGCTCGGTGTCTGGACTGCGGTAGGAATTGGACTCTTTGTTTACAAGTACAAAGAGGAAATCTCTGAGACGTGGAACGCCTTGGGCACACAACCGTATCAGTGGAAATACGATTTGCCTGCTGACTTTCAGGTCGAAATTGATCGTCAAGCCCAGGCTTTATTCAATCCGTTTGATTCCTACGATACCAACTCGCAGATTAATGGCGTTAGGGAGGCGCTGATTAATTCGGCTCGACATCCTTTGGCCTCAATGAAATCAATGAGTTATGAAGGATAAGGTGCTTAAAAAGTGAATTAATCAGCGCTTCCTTAGTTCCACGACCAACGCCTCATTTACCTCGGCTCGCAACTTTGTCATCCAGCGCGACCCCCTGATCCTGGACCTCGACGGCGACGGGTTGGAATTGGTCGGCGCCTCGGGCAACATCTTGTTCGACCACAACGCAGATGGCATCAAGACCGGCACGGGCTGGGCCGGGGCGGACGACGGCATACTCGTGCGCGACCTCGATAGCAACGGTAGCATTGACAGCGGCCGGGAGCTCTTTGGCGTTGACACCGTCAAGAGTAACGGGGCACTCGCCACTCACGGCTTCGACGCCCTGGCGGACCTGGATAGCAACGCCGACGGTTTCGTCAACAGTTCCGATACGGCCTATGGCGAGCTCAGGATCTGGCAGGACGCTAACCAGGACGGCATCAGCCAGGCCGGTGAACTCAAGACTCTGGCCGAGCTCGGCATCACCAGCATCGGAGTTACCGGAAGCGCTACTGGTCCCCAAGCAGGCCAAGTCATCAACAACAACGCGGTCGCGTTGTCCACGACCTATACAGGAGATGGTGAGTCCAGAACCGTGGGCGCCATCGACTTGGAATCCAACGATTTCTACACCGAATTCCCTGCGGAATTGGTCGACGAAAACGGCAATCCCGTGGCCATTACCGAACAGGCGCAAGGCCTGCCTCAAATGAGCGGCTCGGGCATGGCGCGCAACATGCGCGCGGCCGCGAGCCTGGATGGAGAATTTGCCACCGCTCTGGCAGGTTTCGCCGCGGCCTCGACGCGCAGCGAGCAACTCGCACAGCTCGACGGCCTCATCACGCTGTGGGGCAAGACCTCCACGTACTGGAGCACGCTGGGCGAGTCGCTGGGTGGGACCTTCACGCTTCATCTGCCCAGCGACGGCTCGGGTTCAGGCTGGAGCAGTGTCGAAGGCCCCGAAGGTGACGGCTCCTACCTGATGCCCGTGACGCCTGAAGCGGCGGAATACCTCAACATGATCGCGGTGCTCGAGGTGTTCAACGGGAGTCGGTTCTACAGTAACGGGCAAGGGGAAGGCGCGCAGGCCCAGATTTCCCCATTCGTGGTTGGACAGGATGTTGAATACAACGGCGTCGTTGGCCGGCACTACCACATCACCGTACCGGCGCAGCAACTGGCTCTGCTGGAGCAGGCCTACGATGCACTTAGGCAAAGCGTCTACGACGCCCTGGTGCCCCAAACCCGCCTGAAGCCTTACCTGGATGCCATCGCCCTGAACATCGATGAGAGCGGCATCGCATTCGACACCACGGCGGTGGGGGCCTTGCTGGAATCGGCGAGGTCGGCCGACGCATCCACGGCCTTTGCCGACTTGGTGGAATTGAATCAGCTGTGCTACCAGACCTTGTCGAGCGTGGGTTTCGATGCTTTTGGTCTGCTGCGCGGCTGGGCATCCGAGCTGCTGCCGGAATCGCCCATCTGGGCAGAATTGGCGACGCTCAATGTTCACGTCAACAGCAACCAAGCTGGGACGAGCGCACACGACACCTACATCCTCGACGGCGTCAACGACACGGTTGAAGCCGGCGACGGAAATGACCGGATCTTCGGCGGCGGCGGCAACGATGTGCTGATGGGCGGCCTCGGCGACGATGTGATCGACGGGAGCTCGGGCAACGACGAACTGGCGGGCGAGTATGTCAACAGCTTTCAGGGCTGGTTTGCCGGGGGTGGCAATGACACCTACCTTTTCGGCCGAGGCGATGGACAGGACATCGTGTACGACACGGATACGACGGTTGGGAATGTGGACACGCTGATGTTCAAGTCGGGCGTCGCCCCCAGCGACATCCTGATGAGCCGCCTGGGCGATTCCTTAGTGCTGAAGATCGCCGGGACGACCGATCAAGTCACACTCCACAACTACCTTCAGAGCGATGGCGCGTCGTCCTGGGCCATCGAGCAGATCGGGTTTGCCGACGGCACGGTCTGGGATGTGGCAACCGTCAAAGCCAAACTCCTGACGGGTGGCGACGGCAATGACGCCATCCTCGGCTATGCCAGTGCCGATTCCATCACAGGCGGATTGGGCAACGACAACCTCCAAGGCGCTGGCGGCGACGACCTTGTCGACGGTGGTGATGGAGACGACGCCGTTTACGGCGATGGCGGCAAGGATACCCTGCTGGGTGGCTCCGGCAACGACCAGATCATGGGCGGCGCGGGCGACGACACCATGGATGGCGGCGCCGGCAACGACACGCTGTCAGGGGAATATCACAACACTTTCCAGGGTTGGTATGGCGGCGCGGGCAACGATACCTACCTCTTCGGGCGCGGCGACGGCCAGGACACTATCTACGACCTGGACGGCACAGCCGGCAACCTGGACACGATTGTTTTCAAGACCGGCGTGTCCCCGGGAGACGTACAGGTCAGCCACTCGGGCAATGATCTGTTGTTCAAGATTGCAGGGACGACCGACCAGTTGACAGTGAGGAACCATTTTGCGGATGACACCGCTGGTGCCTGGGCGATTGAAGGCATTCGTTTTGCGGACGACACGGCAACCACGTGGTCCATGACCGACGTCAGAACGATGGCGCTGACCGGCGGTGCGGGTGACGACTTGATCCATGGCTTTGCGAGCGATGACCTGCTGTCAGGCAATGATGGGATGGACATGCTGTACGGTGATGGCGGCAACGACGTGATCGCCGGTGGCGCGGGCTCGGATGCTCTATGGGGTGAGGCCGGCAATGACCAACTCGATGGCGCCGATGGGGCCGACTACATGCACGGTGGTACAGGTGACGACACATTCGACGGCGGCAGCGGCAACGACGTCATGATCGGTGACTACTACGATGCCTACTGGAATACTTACAGCGGGATCGGAAACGATACCTATCTGTTCGGCCGCGGCGACGGGCAGGACACCATCTACGAAAACGACACCGCGGTCGGCAACCTGGACAAGCTGATCTTCAAGGCGGGCGTGATGCCCGGCGACGTGGTGGCCAGCCGATCTGGCAACGATCTGATTCTTCAAGTCAACGGAACCACCGACCAAATCACGGTCAGCAACTATTTCCTGAACGAAAGCACGGGCGACTGGTTTGTCGAGGAAGTCCGATTTACCGATGCACCCGCGACGGTTTGGCGATCCGCCGAAATCAAGAATCTGGTCCTGCTCAGTGGCGGTTCGGGCAACGACGCCATCGTGGGTTACGCCTCCGATGACGTGTTGATGGGCTATGGCGGAAATGACACCCTGAGCGGAAGAGCCGGCAACGACACCTTGTACGGCGGCAACGATAACGATACCTTGAACGGGGAGGACGGAGGCGACATCCTGTATGGCGAGGCGGGGGCTGACAGCCTCAAGGGCGGCGCTGGTGCTGACACGCTTTACGGTGGAGCCGATGGCGACAACCTCCAAGGCGGGGATGGCAGCGACACCCTTGACGGCGGCACAGGCAACGACGTCCTGATAGGCAACTACTACGATGGCTACTGGAACACCTACAACGGGGTCGGAAACGACACCTACCTGTTCGGCCGTGGCGACGGGCAGGACACCATCTACGACAACGACACCACGGCCGGCAATCTCGACAAACTGATTTTCAAGGCGGGGGTGCTGCCCAGCGACGTAGCGGCCAGCCGGTCGGGATCTGACCTGATTCTGAAGATCAATGGAACCACGGATCAGGTCACGGTGAAGAGCTACTTCACCAGCGACGCCGCCGGCGGATGGACAGTAGAGGAGATTCGCTTCACCGATGACGCCGCCTCCGTTTGGAACGTGGCCTATGTCAAGACGGCGGTCCTGTCCGGAGGCTCCGGTAACGACACCCTGGTTGGGTATGCATCCAATGACGTCATGTCAGGCAATGACGGTAACGACACGATGTCGGGCGGTGACGGAAACGACACGCTCAACGGCGGTGCGGACGCAGACAGCCTGAAGGGCGAGAACGGCAACGACACCCTGAATGGTGGTGACGGTGCCGACTACATGCAAGGCGGAGCTGGCAGTGACGTCTTCGATGGCGGAACCGGAAACGACACGCTGATCGGCAACTACTACGATGGCTACTGGAATACCTACAACGGTGTCGGCAGCGATACCTATCTGTTCGGCCGAGGCGATGGTCAGGACACGCTCTACGACTACGACACGACTTCGGGCATTATCGATCGGCTCGTTTTCAAACCGGGTATCGCAGCCGAGGATGTGCAGGTGACCGCATCCGGGAACCATCTGATCCTGAAAGTCACCGGCACCACCGATCAGATCACGCTCGCCAACTATCTTTCGGGAGACGGCGCTGGTGGGTGGGCCATCGAAAACATCTCCTTCAGTGACGGTACTGTCTGGGATGTCACGACTGTTCAGGCCATGCTGGCGACAAATGTCCAGAACGGCACAGCTGCGGGCGATACGTTGACTGGTACGGCAGGATCGGATCGGCTTCTTGGCGGTGAGGGGGACGACGTGCTGAGCGGTGGGGCGGGCAACGACTGGCTGGACGCTGGCAGCGGCACCGACAACATGTCCGGCGGCACAGGCAATGATGTGTACGTCGTCGACTCGATGTCCGACGCGGTCGCGGAGAATGCCGGCGAAGGCAACGATACGGTTCGATCTTCGGTGTCCTGGACCTTGGGTTCCGAGGTCGAAAATCTGGTGCTGACAGGAAATTCGACGATCGATGGCATTGGCAATGCCCTGGGAAACAGGATTTTCGGGAACTCCGCCGATAACCGGATTGATGGCGGTGCCGGAGCCGACGTCATGGTAGGAGGGGCTGGCAAGGACACCTACGTCATTGACAGCGCGTCCGACATCGTGATCGAAAATGCCGCGGAAGGTGTAGATCAGGTCGAGAGCAGCATTGCGTACACACTGGGTTCAAACCTGGAAAACCTTGTCCTGACTGGCAGCGCCGCCATCAATGGCACGGGCAACGAACTTGCCAACATGTTGACTGGAAACTCGGCAGCGAACATTCTGAGCGGGGGCCTTGGCAACGATACGTATGGGCTCTATCGCGGGGCCGGCATGGACACTGTCCAAGAAAACGACGCCACCGCTGGCAACACCGACGCTGCCCAATTTGATGCAGGCATCGCAGCGGACCAGCTCTGGTTCCGCCAGGTTGGCAACAATCTGGAAGTCAGCATCATCGGGACGTCTGACACCTTCGCCATCAAAGACTGGTACCTGGGCAACCAGTATCACGTTGAGCAGTTCAAGACCAGCGATGGCAAGACCTTGTTGGACAGTCAAGTGCAGAACTTGGTGCAGGCCATGGCTTCGTTCTCCCCACCCGCGGCCGGCCAGACTACCTTACCAGAGAGCTATTCGGCTTCGCTGACGCCGGTGATTGCAGCCAACTGGCAGTAAGTCAGGAGTCGATTAAATCTGAACGGCGGGCGCCCAGCATGGGCGCGACCTCGGAGGTGTGGACGTCCATTTGCTGCCCTTGGTTAGCACCGATAGCTGAGTCGATGCAGCAGACAAGGCGGTCAACGAGACGCGTCAATGTCTGCTATTTCGTAGGCCGATCGGTCGCTAAGGCTGGCAGGGTGGCGGTCAGGTCGGACAAGTCCCGGCCACGTGCGTGCGGAAATTCTTGTATGTCAGATCCGAACCTGGAAAGCTGATGTTCGACTTTGAGCCCATCCCGGCCGACGCCGGGCCCTCGGGAGCGACCGCTGCTTACGAACATCGATTCCGCGCAGTGGTGGCCGACCGGTAGCTTGCTGGGTGGACCTGCCGGTCGGCCAGAGAGCCGCCACGGGCTCCTTTGGGGCGGTCGCGACTTCGAAGGTCCGGTTATCGGAGAGACGGCCGAGCGTCTCTTGATGGCCGTCACTTCCAGTTCGTGGACGGCCGGTCTTTTCGGGTGCGGGCGGCGGAAACGGGTCGCAACCGGCCCGCCACTCAGCAAAGCCTATCCTCCGCATCCTCCTCGTCACCGACACCGAAAGGCTCGCATCCGCGCGCCAAACCGGATGGCGTTTCGCCCTTCGAATGCCTGGCCAAGGAGCGCTTCCTTCGGCCCGCCTCCGTGACCTGGCGCACACAGCCAGCGGCGCGGCGCCGAACCCGGTCCGCTTGCGTCCGGGCCCGGCCCGCGCTATACAGCACCTTGCTCACAACAACACCCGGAGGGAAATCCATGAACAACATGAGCAGCTGGTACCTGCGCCTGGCCGTGCTGTACCTGATCGCCGGCGTGTCGCTCGGCATCTTCATGGCGGCCACCCACAACCCCACGATGAAACCGGTGCACGCCCACCTCAACCTGCTGGGCTGGGTCACCATGGGATTGTTCGGCCTGTTCTACCGCAGCTGGCCGGGCGCGGCCCAGTCCACGCTGGCCAAGGTCCAGTTCTGGATCTACGTGCCGGCGCATTTCGTGCAGATGCTGCTCTTGGCCCTGCTCTACATGGGCAATCCCGCGGTCGAGCCGGCCCTGGCCATGGCCTCGGTGCTGGTCGGCGTGGCCGTGCTGTGCTTCGCGGTCGTGGTCTGGCAGCACACGGACAGCTGAGCGGAGAGCCGCGCCGGGCCCCGGGCCGCTACTGCGGCTTGGCCAGGCCCAGCTTCTCGACCAGCGCCTTCTCCTTCGCGAAGGTGTCCTGGGCGAACTTCTGGTAGGCGGTGGTGCTCATGTACATGGGCACCATGTCGTAGCGCGCCAGCGCCGTCTTGTAGCTGTCCTGCTCCATGGCCTGCTTGAAGGCGTCGTGCAGGCGCTTGACCACGGCCGGCGGCGTGCCCTTGGGCGCGCCCAGGCCGAAGGGCGAGTTCTGCACCAGGTCCAGGCCCAGCTCCTTGAGCGTGGGCGCGTCGGGGAACTTGGCCAGGCGCTCGGCGCCCCAGGTGTTGAGCACGCGCAGCTTGCCGGCCTCGACCTGGGGCGCGAAGCCGGTGGAATCGGCCGCCGCCATGATCTGGCCGCCCAGCACCGACTGCATCAGGTCGGCGCTGCCCTTGTAGGGCACGTGCAGCAGCTCCAGGCCCAGCTTCTGCGCGATCAGCTCCATGGTCAGGTGCGGGCTGGTCAGCGCGCCGGTCGAGCCGTAGCTGAGCTTGCCGGGGTTGGCCTTGGCCCAGGCCACGAAATGGGTCCAGCTCTTGATCGGCGAGTCGGCCGGCACCACCAGGCCGAAGGCGTAGCCGGTCACGTTGAGCACGTAGGCGATGTCCTTGACCGGATCCCAGTTGATCTTGGTGGTGTAGGGCAGTCGGAACACACCCAGCGGGGTCTGCGCCAGCGTGTAGCCGTCGGGCGCGGCGGTCTGCAGCGCCTGGGCCGGCAGGGTCCCGCCGGCGCCGGGCTTGTTCTCCACGACCACGGGCTGGCCCAGCAGCTTGCCCGCGTTGTCGGCGAGCACGCGCATGGTGATGTCGGTCGGCCCGCCGGCCGGGAAGGCCACGAGCAGTTTGATCGGACGGGCCGGAAAGCTCTGGGCGCGGGCCACCAGGGCGGGCGCGGCCAGCGCGGCCCCGGCCAGCTGCACGATGTGACGGCGTTTCATGGTTTCTCCTCGAGCGGTTGGAATGACTCGTGGGATTGGACCCAATCCGCGAGCTCCGGGCAAGCTGGAAAGCCCGCGGACTGTCGCCGAAGCGCCAGCGCGACGCCCGCCGCCGGCTAGCTCTGGCGCGCGATCTCGTCGAGCAGGGCCGCCGCCATCGCGTCGAGCGGCGCGGGCTGGCCCGTGTACAGCTCGATCTGGCCGCAGAACTGGTGCAGCATCATGCGCGTGCCATCGATGGTGCGGCAGCCCAGGTCGGCGGCGTCGCGGATCAGGCGGCTGCGCACCGGGATGAAGGCCGCATCCATGACGAACAGATGCGGCGCCAGCCGGCCGGCGATGGGATTGACGTCGGGCGCCCGGAACCCGGCCGCGGTGGCATTGACCACGCCGTCGAATGCCGAGGCCTCGAAGTCGCTCAGGGCGCCGCCGAAGCGCAGGCCGAAGTCGCGCGCGAGCTGCTCGCCGCGCGCCGCCGTGCGGTTGAACACGGTGACCTGCGCGCCGGCCTGGCGCGCACCGTAGGCGATGGCGCGCGCCGCGCCACCGGCGCCGAGCAGCGCGATGCGCTGCCCGTCCAGGCGCGTCGCCTCCTCGATCGCCCGCACGGCGCCGATGCAGTCGGTGTTGTAGCCGGTCAGCCGGCCATCGACATGGTTGATGGTGTTGACCGCGCCGATCGCGCGCGCGGTGTCGTCGAGCGCGTCGAGGTGGGGGATCACGGCCTGCTTGTGCGGCATGGAGACGTTCATGCCCCTGATGCCCAGCGTGCGGATGGCCTGGATCGCGCCCGGAACGTCCTCGACGCCGAAGCAGACGAAGGTGTAGTCCAGGCCGAGCGCGCGGTAGGCGGCGTTGTGCACCTTGACGTTGAAGCTGAAGGGCGTGCCCATGATGGAGCCGCAGAGCGTGGGGATGGAACGGGGCATGGTGGACTCCGATGAGGTGTGACGGCGCTCAGTCGGCGCTCAGTCGGCGATGCCGGACAGGTCGAAGGCCGCGGCGGGCCGCTCGCCCGCCAGCGCGCGCAGCAGGTTGTGGGTGGCGAGCTCGGCCATGGCGCGGCGCGTCTCGTGGGTGGCCGAGCCGACATGCGGCAGGGCCGTGACCTTGGGGTGGCAGCGCAGGGGCGAATCCGGCGGCAACGGCTCGACGGCGAACACGTCCAGGCCCGCGGCGCGCAGATGGCCGCTGTCCAGCGCCGCGAGCAGCGCCGCCTCCTGCACGATGGCGCCGCGCGAGCCGTTGACGAAGACCGCCCCGGGCTTCATCGCCGCGAACGCGCGCTGGTCCATCAGCCCCCGGGTCTCGCCGGTCAAGGGCAGCGTGCAGGCGACGATGTCGGCGCTGCTCAGCACCTCGTCCAGGTTCGCACGCCTGGCGCGGCCGACCAGCTCGGGCAGCGCCACCTCGAACGGGTCGTGGTAGAGCACGGGCATGCCGAAGCCCAGCGCCGCGCGCCGGGCCACGGCCTGGCCGATGCGCCCGAAGCCGAGGATGCCCAGCGTCTTGCCGTGCACGTCCCAGCCGAACAGCTCCTCGCCGATGTGGCGCGTCCAGCGGCCCTCGCGGACCAGGCTGGACAGCTCGACCAGGCGCCGCGAGCAGGCCATGACCAGCGCGAACACGGTGTCGGCCGTGGTCTCGGTCAGCACGCCGGGCGTGTGGCACAGCCGGATGCCGCGGCGCTTGAGCAGCGCCAGGTCGTAGTTGTCCACGCCCACCGAGATGCTGGAGATCACCTCGAGACGCCCGGCCCCGGCCAGCTCGGCCGCGCCGAGCTTGACGCTGGAGCCGATCAGGCCCTGGGCCGTGGCCAGCGCGTCGCGAAAGCGGCCCTGCTGCTCGGGGCGGCGCGGGTCGGCCACCACCACCTCGTGCTGCGCGGCGATGCGCGCCAGCAGGTCCTCGGGCAGGGCCCGGAACACCAGCACCTGTTTTCTTTCAACGCTCACAATCCCACCTCCTTCAGTTCGTTCCTTGTGGGCAGGCCCTCGGTGTCGCCGATGACCTGCACGGCGCGTGCGCCTATCCAGGCGCCGCGCCGCGCCGCCTCGGCGATGCCGCGGCCCTCGAGCAGGGCGCTGAGCACGCCCACGGCGAAGCCGTCGCCGGCGCCCACGGTGTCGACCACGCGCGCCACGGGCCAGGCCGGCACCTGGCCGCAGCCGGCCTCGCGATCGTCGTAATAGGCGCCGTCGGCGCCGAGCTTGACCACCACGCGCGCCACGCCGCGCTCGCGGTAGAAGCGCGCGATGGCGGCCGGGTCGCGCGAGCCGGTCAGCACGAAGCCCTCCTCCAGACCCGGCAGCACCCAGTCGCATTGCGTGGCCAGCGCGTTCAGCGTGTCGCGCATCAGGGCCGGCGAGGCCCAGAGCGTGGGGCGCAGGTTGGGGTCGAAGGACAGGCTGCGGCCGGCCGCGCGCATCAGCGCGATGGCGCGCCGCGTCACGGCCAGGCAGTCGGCCGAGATGGCGGGGAACACGCCGGTCACATGCAGGTGGCGCGCGCCGAGCAGCCAGTCCGTGTCGAGCTGGGCCACGGTCATGCGGCTGGCGGCCGAGCCCTTGCGGTGGTATTCGACCGGCGGGTCGCTGCCGTCGCTGACCCGGCCCTTGAACTGCCAGCCGGTGCCGGCCTCGCCGCTCAGGGCCACGCGCGAGCAGTCTATGCCCTCGGCCTGCATCTGGGCCAGCAGGTAGCGGCCCATGGAATCGCTGCCCAGCCGGCTGCCCCAGCCGACGCGCAGGCCCAGCCGCGCCAGGCCGATCGCCACATTGGTCTCGGCGCCGGCGGTGCGCTTGTGGAAGCAGGCCACCTGCTCCAGCGGCCCGGGCTGGTCGGCCACCAGCATCAGCATGGCCTCGCCCAGGGTCACGACGTCCAGGCGGGCGCTCATTGGGTAACCTCCGCCTTGCAGGCTGCGGTATTCGCCTTGGGAACGGCCCGGCGGCTCATGCGCAGGCCTCCGCGCTGCGCACCAGGTCCAGCTGCTGGCGCGTGACGGCCAGCAGGTCATCGCCCTGCAGCGGGTACTCGATGGCGCGCGGCACCTGGCGCGGCAGGCCGCGCAGGATGGCGCGCCAGGGCGCGGCCGAGGCCGCCAGCGGCACGGCCGCCCATTGGCCCGGCTGGCGCTGCACGCCTTTGCAGTGCACATAGCGCACACGCGGCGCGCACTGGGCCGCGGCCTGCAGCGGGTCCTCGCCGGTCCAGTGCCAGTTGCCCATGTCGAAGGTCATGCCCAGCGCCAGGCCGGCCGCGCCGGCCTGCTCGAAGAAGGCCTGCAGCGCGGCCAGCGTACCGGCGGCCTCGGTCTGGTCGTTCTCGATCACCAGCTCGACGCGCTCTTCGGCCAGCCGCTGCGCCAGCGCGGGCAGGCTGGGGGCGCTGGCCCGCCCATAGCCGCCTATGGCCATCTTGAGCCGGCCCGCGCCCAGCACCTGGGCCGCGGCCAGGCCGCGCGCCAGCGCGCCCTCATCGAGCGCGCCCTGCCCGTTCCACAGTCCTTCGGGGCTCGAATACACCAGGGACAGGCCGCGCTCGGCCGCCAGCGCGGCGATGGCCGGCAGCTCGGCCTGCGCCTCATTCAGCAGCTCGCCGCGCACCTCGACCCCGTCGGCGCCGGCCTCGGCCGCCAGGGCGGCGAACCAGGCCTGGCCGCGGCGGCGCACTTCGGCCGCGCCGAACGAGGACAGCGAGACCAGCACCTCGGGTCGGCTCGCGCTCACTTGATCGCTCCCGCGCTCAGGAACTGCTGCAGCTCGGGCGTCTTGGGCGTGCCGAAGATCTCGGCGGACGGGCCGGCCTCGTGCACCTTGCCCTGGTGCATGAAGATGGTCTGGTGCGCCATGCGGCGCGCGAATTCCATCTCGTGCGTGACCAGCACCATGGTCATGCCTGAGGCCGCCAGCTGCTCCATCACGCGCAGCACCTCGCGCGTGAGCTCGGGGTCCAGCGCCGAGGTCACCTCGTCGAACAGCATCACCTGGGGCTCCATGGCCAGCGAGCGCGCGATCGCCACGCGCTGCTGCTGGCCGCCGGACAGCTGCTCGGGGTAGGCCTCGCGCTTGTCGAGCAGGCCGACCTGGGACAGCACGCGCTCCACGATGGCGGCGATCTCGTCTTCCGGAAGCTCGCGCACGATGCGCGGCGCCAGGCGGATGTTCTCCTCCACCGTCAGGTGCGGGAACAGGTTGTAGCTCTGGAACACCATGCCCACGTCGCGCCGCAGCTCGCGCACATGGCGGCCGCCGGCGTCGAGCTCGTGGCCGGCCACGCGGATGCTGCCGGCGTTCACGGTTTCCAGGCCGTTGAGGCAGCGCAGCATGGTGCTCTTGCCCGAGCCGCTGCGGCCGATGATGGCCACGACCTGGCCGGGATCTATGTCGAACGAGACGCCCTTGAGGATCTCGTTCTGACCGAAGGACTTGCGAACGTCCTTGACTTCAACGATGGGCATGGAGTTTCCTTTCCATGCGCTTGGCCGCCGTCGACAACGGGAAGCACAGCGCGAAATAGAGGGCCGCCACGACCAGGAACACCTGGAAGGGCTGGAAGGTGGCGTTGTTGATCAGCTGGCCCGAACGGGTGAGCTCGACCACGCCGATGATGGAGGTGATGGAGGTGTTCTTGACCACCTGCACCGAGAAGCCCACCGTGGGCGGCAGCGCCAGGCGCAGGGCCTGCGGCAGCACCACATGGCGCAGCTGCTGCCAGCGCGTCATGGCCAGCGAGCTGCTCGCCTCCCACTGGCCGCGCGGCACGGCCTGTATGCAGCCGCGCCAGATCTCGCCAAGGTAGGCGCTGGCGTAGATGCTCATGGCCAGCGTCGCGGCGACCAGCGGCGAGAGCTTGAGGCCCAGCAGCGACAGGCCGTAGTAGCTGAGGAACAGCACGATCAGCACCGGCGTGCCCTGCACCAGCTGGATGTAGGCTGCGGTCAGCGTGCGCAGCGCGCCGCTGCGCGCGGTGCGGCCCAGCGCCACCGCGAAGCCGGCCAGGCCGCCGCAGGCGAAGGCCAGCAGAGAGACCAGCACGGTCCAGCGCGCCGCGGCCAGCAGCAGGACCACATGGGACAGAGAGAATTCGCTGATCATGAGGCTTCTCCAGGGACCAGGCGCGACGCGGGGACGGTGCGGCGCGGCAGATGCTTCAGCAGCTCGACCTGGCGCTTGCGGCGGAACACGAACAGGCCGATGAGGAAGAAGGCGCCGCGCAGCAGCAGGGCCAGCGCGATGTAGAGCACCATGACCACCAGGTAGGACTCGAAAGTGCGGAAGGTCTGCGAGTCGATCACGCTGGCGATCGCCGTCAGCTCCTCGACCGAGATGGTCGAGACCACGCTGGAGGTCAGCATCATCAGCGTGAACTGGCTGGCCAGGGCCGGGTAGACCTTCTCGAAGGCCGGCACCAACACCACATGGCGTATGGTCTGCCAGCGCGTCATGGCCAGGGCCGCGGCGGCCTCGATCTGCGTGCGGTGGATGCTCTGCACCCCGGCGCGGATGATCTCGGTGGCGTAGGCGCCGAGGTTCACCGTCATCGCGATCAGCGCCGCGGCCACGGCGTCGATCTGCAGGCCCACCGTGGGCAGGCCGAAGAAGATGATGAACAGCTGGACCAGGAAGGGCGTGTTGCGTATCGCCTCCACGTAGGCGGCGACGCCGCGCCGCAGCGCGGGCCCGCCGTAGCTGGCCGCGATGGCACCTGCGGTGCCGACCAGGGTGCCCAGCGCGATCGCGGCGAAGCTGAGCTCCAGCGTCATCAGCGCGCCCTGGGCGAAGCGGTCCGCATGCGCGAGCATCGGTCCGAAGTCGAGTTGGTAGGCCACGGTGGGGCTCCGATGCGCGGGACTCAGAACACCGGCAGCTCGGGCAGCGGGTTGCCGGTCCACTTGCGCGCGATGGCGTCGAGCTCGCCGTTGAGCTTGACGTAGTAGATGGTGTTGTTGAGCCACTGGTGCAGCTCGTGCGCGTCCTTGCGCGTGGTCATGGCATTGGGCTGGAGGGAGAACGCGAACTTGGCGTCGTACTTGCCGTTGCCGCGCGCCTTCATGATCTCGCGGCCTATGGTGTTGGGCAGGGCCACGGCGTCGACCTGGTTGCTGATAAGGGCCTGGGCCGAGGTGGCGTCGTCCTCGAAGCGCACGATGTTCGTGCCGGGCAGGGCCAGGCGGGTCAGGGCCGCGTCCTGCGTGGTGCCGCGCGTGACGCCGACCTTCTTCCTGGCCAGGTCCTGCAGCTTGCCGTACTTTGCGGCCGCGGGCGCGAAGATCGAGAGCTCGAAGGCGCTGTAGGGCATGGTGAACATCACGGCGCGGGCGCGCTCGGGCGTGGGCGCCAGGGTGGCGACCAGGAAGTCGACCTTGCCCGACTCCAGCGCCGGAATGCGCGCGGGCGAGGTCAGCGGCACCAGCTCGGCCGGCACGCCCAGGTACTTGGCGATCAGGTTGGCGACGTCGACGTCGTAGCCGGCCGGGTTGCCGCTGGCGTCGGTGGTGCCGAAGGGCGGCGCGCCGGACACCACGCCGATCGTGACCTTGCCCTTCTTGACGATCTCGGCGGTGGACTGGGCCTGGGCGGCGGCGGTGGCCGTGGCCAGGGCCAGCAGCAGGGCGAAGGGGCGCAGCAGGCGCTGCAGGGTGGCGGACTTGATCACGGGTGACTCCTCGGAAAAGGTGGATGGGGCCGGAAGGCCCGGCTTCTGTCTGGCGGCATTGCCAGGCCTGAAACCGGTTTCTTGATTCTAAGAAACCGGTTTCAAAGCGCGATCAGTGAAAACCCTAGGCCGGGCGCAAACCCGAAAAAGGAGAGCCGGAGATCAGGGCCGGGAGGAGCCGCGCACGACCAGGCGGCCGGGCAGCAGGATCTGGCGTGCCGCCAGGTCCTGGCCCTCGATGCGCTCGATCAGGCAGCGCGCGGCCAGGCGGCCGATGTCGTCGGTGGGCTGGGCGATGGCGCTCAGGCCTGGCCCCACCAGTGGCGCCCAGTCGGGGTCGTCGAAGCCGACCAGGCCCAGGTCGCGGCCCAGGGTCCAGCCCAGTCGGGCTGCGGCGGCGGCGACGCGCAGCGTGGTCACGGCGTTGGCCGAGAGCACGGCCGGCCGCGCCTGGCCGGCCTGGCGCTGGAGGGCGCGCAGCGCGGCGTCGAGTGCCGCCTCGTCGACGCCGTCGCTCTCGAACACCGCGCCGGCACGGGCCGGCTGCGCCTCGGCCAGGCAGGCGCGGAAGGCGGCCGCGCGCTCCTCGCGCGAGCTCACGCCCTGCATGGGCTCGGTGACGAACAGCAGCGGCCCGTAGCCGGCCTCGGCCAGGTGGCCGGCGGCCAGGCGCACGGCGGCCGCGTTGTCCAGGCCCACCAGGTCCAGCTGCGCGTCGCCAAGCCGGCGGTCGATCAGCACCACGGGCCGGCCGCGCTGGGCCGCGGACTCGAGGGCTCCGGCGTCCTGGCCCAGGGTGTGGAGGATGAAGCCCTCGACCTGGTAGGACGAGAGCGCCTGGATGGCCTCGCGCTCGCGCCAGTCGTCGTTGCCGAGGTTGAACAGCATGACCATGTAGCCGGCGTCGCGGCAGGCCTTCTCGGCGCCGCGCAGCACGGCCACGGAGAAGGGGTTGGCGACGTCGGCGACGACCAGGCCGATCAGGCGCGAGCGCCCGCGCTTGAGCGCCTGGGCCATGGGGCTGGGCGCGTAGCCCAGCCGGTCGATCGCGGCCTGCACGCGCTCGGCGATCTCGCGCGTGAGCAGCTCGGCGCGGCGGTTGAGCACGCGCGAGACCGTGGCCTTGGACACCCCGGCGGCGCGCGCCACGTCGTCGATGGTGATGCGCGCCGGCACGGCGGCGCCGGCGGGCTTGGCGGGAGGGACAGGCGGGCGGCTCATGAGGCCCGCACTGTACCGCAAGCGGAAACCAGTTTCAGGCCCGGCTCGCCCGCGCCGTCACGTTCTGGCCAGCACCGGCGCCAGCGCGCGCCCGGTGTGCGTGCCCAGGCGCACCACCTCCTCGGGCGGCGCCGCGGCGACGATGCGCCCGCCGGCCTGGCCACCCTCGGGGCCGAGGTCTATGATCCAGTCGGCCTCGGCGATCACGTCCAGGTCATGCTCGATCACCACCACGCTGTGGCCGCCGTCGACCAGGCGGTGCAGCACGCGGATCAGCTTGTCCACGTCGGCCATGTGCAGGCCCACCGTGGGCTCGTCGAGCACGTAGAGCGTGTGCGGGGCCTTGTTGCCGCGGCGCGTGACGTCGTCGCGCACCTTGGTCAGCTCGGTCACCAGCTTGATGCGCTGCGCCTCGCCGCCCGACAACGTGGGCGAGGGCTGGCCCAGCGTGAGGTAGCCCAGGCCCACGTCCTTGAGCAGCTGCAGCGGGTGGCTGATGTTGGGCATGGCGGCAAAGAACGCCACCGCCTCGTCCACCTCCATCTGCAGCACCTCGCCTATGCTCTTGCCGCGCCAGGTCACGGCCAGGGTCTCGGGGTTGAAGCGCGCGCCGTGGCAGGCCTCGCAGGGCACTTTCACATCGGGCAGGAAGCTCATCTCTATGGTGCGCACGCCCTGGCCTTCGCAGCTGTGGCAGCGGCCCTCGCCGGTGTTGAACGAGAAGCGCCCGGCCGCGTAGCCGCGCGCCTTGGCCTCCAGGGTCTCGGCGAACAGCTTGCGTATGGTGTCCCAGAAGCCGATGTAGGTGGCGGGGCAGCTGCGCGGCGTCTTGCCGATCGGCGTCTGGTCGACCTCGAGCACGCGGTCCACGCCCTCGAAGCCCTTGAGACCGGTGCAGCCAACCAAAGCTGGAGCCTTGCCCGCGTCCATGGCCTCGCGCCCGGCCTTGGTGGCGCGCTGCGCGACCCAGGCCTGCACGTTGGCCAGCAGCACGTCGCGCGCCAGCGTGGACTTGCCCGAGCCCGACACGCCGCTCACGGCCACCAGGCGCTTGAGCGGCAGCGCCAGCTCGACCTGCTGCAGGTTGTGCAGATGGGCGCCGAGTACGCTGAGCCACTTGAGCTCGGCCCCCTCCTCCTCCGCCCCGGCCACGGGCCGCCGCGGCTGCAGCGGGTGCTTCATCGCGTGCAGCAGGTAGCGGCCGGTGACCGAGTCGGCCGTGCCGGTCAGGTCGCTGGCCTGGCCCTGGGCGACCAGGCGGCCGCCGCGCTTGCCGGCGCTGGGGCCGATGTCGATGATGTGGTCGGCGCGGCGTATGGTGTCCTCGTCGTGCTCGACCACCACCAGGGTGTTGCCCTTGTCGCCGAGCTTGTGCAGGGCGTCGAGCAGGATCTGGTTGTCGCGCGCGTGCAGGCCTATGGTGGGCTCGTCGAGCACGTAGCACACGCCCTGCAGGTTGCTGCCGAGCTGGGCCGCGAGGCGGATGCGCTGGGCCTCGCCGCCCGACAAGGTGGGCGCGCCGCGGTCCAGCGTCAGGTAGCCCAGGCCCACTTCCTCGAGAAAACTCAGGCGGCTCCTGATCTCGGGCACCAGGTCGCGCGCGATGCCGGCCTCGCGCCCCGAGAGCGCCAGGGTCTCGACCCAGCGCCGGACCTCGCTCACGGCCAGGCGCGCGATGTCGGCGATGCCCACGCCGCTGAACTTCACGGCGCGCGCCGTGGCGTTCAGGCGCGTGCCTGCGCAAGCCGGGCAGGCGGTGTCCACGACATCCTCCACCTCGGGCTCGGCGAAGCTGCGCTCGCGGCCCTTCTGGTCGTCGGCCTGCACCGAGTCGTCGAAGGCCTTGCGCTGGGCCGAAGTGAGCTTGACGCCCGTGCCCACGCAGTCGGGGCACCAGCCATGCTTGCTGTTGTAGGAGAACAGGCGCGGGTCGAGCTCGGCGTAGGAGGTGGCGCAGACCGGGCAGGCGCGCTTGGTCGAGAACACCTCGCAGCGGCCTATGCCGGCCGTGGCGACGCCGGCCATCATGGCCGCGCGCAGGCCGTCGAGCTGGCTCAGCACATGGACCACGCCCTTGCCGTGCTCCAGCGCCAGCGCCAGCTTCTCGCGCAGCAGGGCCTCGTTCTCGGGCGCCACGTCCAGGCTGGCCACCGGCAGCTCGATGGTGTGCTCCTTGAAGCGGTCGATGCGCGGGAACTTCGTTGTAGGCAGGAACTCGCCGTCCACGCGCAGATGGGTGTAGCCGCGCGGGCGGGCCCAGTCGGCGAGCTCGGTGTAGACGCCCTTGCGGTTCACCACCAGCGGCGCCAGCAGGCCGATGTGCTGGCCGCGGAAGTTCTTCATCAGCTGGGCCGCGATGCTGTCGGGCGTCTGCGGCTGCACCGCCGCGCCATCGTGCACGCAGTGCTGCACGCCGAGCTTGACGTAGAGCAGCCGCAGGAAATGCCAGACCTCGGTGGTCGTGCCCACCGTGCTCTTGCGCCCGCCGCGCGACAGGCGCTGCTCGATCGCCACCGTGGGCGGGATGCCGTAGACCGCGTCGACCTCGGGCCGGCCGGCCGGCTGCACGATGCTGCGCGCGTAGGCGTTCAGGCTCTCGAGGTAGCGGCGCTGGCCCTCGTTGAACAGGATGTCGAAGGCCAGGGTGGACTTGCCCGAGCCGCTGACGCCGGTGATCACGTTGAACTTGCCGCGCGGGATGTCCACCGTGAGGTTCTTGAGGTTGTGCTCCTTGGCGTTGACGATCTGTATGACCCCCTCCCCCGCTGGGGGAGGGTTGGGGTGGGGGCCCGC
>SCMQ01000031.1 GCA_005503335.1 Comamonadaceae bacterium 2FH | reverse complement strand
CCCCCCCCGCCGCGCCGGAATCGCACGCCGTCCTCCCGCGCCGGCGTCCGTGACCGCACCCGAGCCGCCGGGCGGCGCTTGCGATTACATTTGCAAAAAAGCTTCGCCAGCCTGCCATGAACCAAGATCGGACTGTCAGAAACCTTTTCGGATGAAGATACGCATCCGTCAATTATTCAACGGACAACAAGCCTTATCCGTAAAGCGTCGTACCTTCCCACCTAAACTACGTGCATGACTGCTCGCCTGATCTCCCACATTCGCGTTGACGGACTTTTTGGTTTGTACACATACTCTGTCCCCGAGACAGGCGAACTTGCAAACGCGGCCATCCTCTATGGGGACAACGGAGTCGGGAAGAGTACGATTCTTAGACTGGTATTTCATCTGCTATCCGCAGCGCATGATCGCGGGCATCGAGGCGCCCTTTACCGGACCGAATTTGACCGGCTCGAGGTTTCCTTAGCGTCTGGAATCAAGTTGACCGCACGGGTTATCGAAAGGAACCCATCAAAGCTTCTTTTGCTGGAAGTACTTGATGGCGACAAGAGACTAGCAATCTGGGACTATCGACCTAGAGACGAGAACCGCTTCCTTGAGGCTGAGGCCATGTACCTCGAGATCGACGAACGCGGGCAGCACGTAGTGCGGCGTCGCACCGCGTCACCGCGGCGAAAGGAATTCGAAGGAATCCCTCGCGGCGAGCAGGCATATCTAGATGCTCTCAAGGCGCATGTGCCGACGCTCTTCATTCTGAATGCTGACCGCCGCCTGGATAGCGATAGCGTAGCCGACCCAAGTGACGAGGTCGAGCTTCGGCGGACTATGCAGTATGGCGAACCGAAACGAATTAATGAACTCGTTGTTCGCTCCCGTGAGATTGCCCTGTCACAAGCATTGAGTGCAGCTTCGCGCTGGATCAGCAGGAAGGCGGTTCTTGGAACCAACCAAGGTTCGATGAACGTGCATTCGGTGTATGGAGACGTACTCCGACGCCTAGTTTCGCCGAACAAGAAGGCTGCTCCAGTTCCCACTACCGGCTCTGGCGCCGATCTCTTGAAGCAGCTAGCCCATATCGATAGCAAGTCGTCGGAACATGCTCGCTATGAGCTTGCAACTCATCTACCGACAAACGATTTTCGGAAGGCCTTGAGTGGGCGAAGCACTAGCAAGAGTACGCTAGCTGCCGAGTTACTCCAACCCTACATTAAGAGCGTTGAAGGTCGACTTGAAGCTGTAGAGCCAATCTACCAGTTAATCGATCGCTTCGTAACCATCGTCAACAGCCTCCTAAGTGACAAAACGATTTCTTTCAAGCTTAGCCAGGGATTTAGCATTCAGAACCGCCTTGGGGTGCCTCTAAAGCCAGCCCAGCTTTCCTCAGGAGAGCAGCAACTTTTGCTCTTGTTCTGCTACGTTCTGACGGCCCGCGATACACCAACGGTCTTCATGATTGACGAGCCCGAGATATCCCTCAATATTAAGTGGCAGCGCCAGCTCGTTCAGTCCCTTCTGGATATCACTCAAGGTGCCAGCATCCAGTTCGTGTTCGCCTCCCACTCCATGGAACTATTGGCCCAGCATCGCAGCCGGGTTGTCAAGTTGGTGAGCAAGCCGTGAGCGACCAGACCCGTTGGTCTATCGAGGAACTTCTCGCAAGATACGACCTTGAGCCTCAGCTTGCCGATGTCTTTGTAGAGGGGTCGTTTGATAAAGAGATCTTGTCGCAAGTGTTTAACCAGTCAGCCCGCCGTGCGACTTTCTACGAAGTAGATACCGTAGATGTCCCGCCAGACCTGCTGAGACGGCATGGTCTCACATCTGGCAACAAGCAGCGTTTAATAGCGCTTTCCAAAGAGTTCGAAGCCCTGACATCCGACGCGAGCGTTGTCTGCCTTGTTGATCGCGATCTTGATCACTGGTTTGGCAACATAAGCGACACGCATCGCCTTCGATGGACCCGGTTCTGTTGCATCGAGAGCCACTTCATCACGCGTGAAATCGTAATAGATGTGGCACTCACCACAGGTGCCTCTCGAATCAAACAGGTCGACATCTTCGTCATCTCTCTATTCAATGTGCTTAAGACCTTGTATGCCTTTCGACTCGCAGATCGCGAGCTAAGCTTGTCGCTCAAGTGGGTGGCTCTGCGCAAGTACCTAGCCCGCGACGGTGACGCAGTTCAACTGAATACCGATAAGTATGTCGCAGCAACTCTCGGGGCGAACGCAGCGCTTGCCAAGAAGCAGGAGTTCGCAGGCTCGTGGAATACATGGTTGACGAAATTGGATGGCGATGTCCGACTCTCTGCCAGGGGGCACGATTACACTGAGCTTCTCGCGTGGGCTATAGGCGAGTTCAACGGGCACAAAGCCTTTGGGCAGCAGGCAGCGGTTGAGCGTTTGTTGGTGCTGCTAGCGAGGTCAGTTCCAACCATTTCCAACGAACTTCAGTGATACAAAACGTTCCGCTAAACGGAGGGCAAAGGACCGCTTATGTCAGACGTTGATTGTCCACTTTGCTCGGTTCAAAAAAGGTCTGATTAGGGTCGCTATGGAAAGCTTTGCATAGCGCCCCAAAGTCAGAAACCTCAAAGCCCCATCTCATACTCGATCGTGATCGGCGCGTGGTCCGAGAACTTCTCGTCCTTGTAGATCGCCTCGCGTCGCGCCAGCTGCGCCAGCGCCGGCGTGGCCAGGTGGTAGTCCAGCCGCCAGCCCACGTTGTTCGCATAGGCCTGGCCGCGGTTGCTCCACCAGGTGTAGGCGGTGTCGGTGGCCGTGGGCTGGAGCTGGCGGTAGACGTCGACCATGCGGGCCTCGTCCAGCAGCTTGGTCATCCAGGCGCGCTCCTCGGGCAGGAAGCCGCTGTTCTTCTGGTTGCTGCGCCAGTTCTTCAGGTCGATCTGCTGGTGCGCGATGTTGACGTCGCCGCACAGGATGAACTCGCGCTGCGCCTTCAGCGCCTCCAGGTGCGGGTAGAAGGCGTCGAGAAAGCGGAACTTGGCCTCCTGCCGCTCGGGGCCGGACGAGCCGCTGGGGAAGTAGGCGCTGACTATGGAAAGCTTGCGCGCCGGGGTGTCGAAGCGCAGCTCCACGTAGCGGCCCTCGGCGTCGAACTCGGGCGAGCCGAAGCCTATGATCACCTCGCTGGGCTCGTGGCGCGTGTAGACCGCCACGCCCGAATAGCCCTTTTTCTCGGCGAAGTGGAAATGCCCCTTGAGGCCGGCCAGCTGCTCGAAGCGGCCGGCCACGTCGGCGGCCTGGGCCTTGACCTCCTGCACGCAAATACAATCGGGCTGGTGCCGGGCCAGCCAGGTTTCCACCCCCTTGGTGGCGGCCGAACGGATGCCGTTGAGGTTTAGGCTGGTGAGTTTGAACAAGGATTTCCCCATGGTGGCAGAGAGCGCAAGGTCGGCTGGTCAGGACCAGCTGGCGCAGGATTTCGTGCAGTTTTCAGTCGACGCAGGCGTGCTGCGCTTCGGCGAGTTCAAGACCAAGGCCGGACGGCTGTCGCCGTATTTCTTCAATGCGGGCCTGTTCGACGACGGCGCCAAGCTAGGCCGGCTGGCCGAATTCTATGCAAAAGCGCTGATCGCCAGCGGCATCGAGTTCGACATGATCTTCGGCCCGGCCTACAAGGGCATTCCGCTGGGCGCGGCGGTGGCGATCGAGCTCGCGCGCCTGGGGACCAATGTGCCCTTTGCCTACAACCGCAAGGAGGCCAAGGACCACGGCGAGGGCGGCAGCCTGGTCGGCGCGCCGCTCAAGGGCCGGGTGCTGATCGTCGACGACGTGATGTCGGCGGGCACGGCGGCGCGCGAGTCGATCGCGCTGATCCAGGCCGCCGGCGCCACGCCACACGCGGTGGCGATCGCGCTGGACCGCCAGGAAATGGCCACCGAGAACGGCCGGGACGTGCCGCACAGCGCCGTGCAATACGTGCGCGACCAGCTGGGGCTGCAGGTCTGCGCGATTGCGCGCCTGGCGGATTTGCTGCAGTATCTGTCGCAGCACAGCAGCGAGGGCCTGGCGGCCCACCACGAGCGCGTGCTGGCTTACCGAAAACGTTACGGCGTGGAATAAGAAGCAAGGTGGAACGTGCAGGGTTGGCTCAGGACATCGTCGGCTTTCGTCATCTTCTTGGCCAGCCCGCTGGGCACGACCTGGGCCCAGCAGGGCATCTACACCTGCACCGCCGACAAGGGCCGCGCCATCACCTCCGACCGGCCCATCGCCGAATGCCTGGACCGCGAACAGCATGAGCGCAACCCCAGCGGCACGGTGCGCCGCACCATCGGCCCCTCGCTGACCGCGCCCGAGCGCGCCGCCCTGGAGGCGCGCGAGCGTCAGGCCGCCCAGAAGCAGGCCCGCATCGCCGAGGAAAGGCGCCGCGAGCGCGCGCTGCTGGTGCGCTACCCCAACCAGGCCGCGCACGACAAAGAGCGTGCCGAGGCGCTGCAACAGGTCGACGCCGTGATCCAGGCCGCGCAAAAGCGGGTGGACCAGCTGCTGGCGCAGCGCCAGCGCATAGACGCCGAGCTCGAGTTCTACCTGAAGGACCCGTCCAAGGCCCCGCCCGAGCTCAAACGCCAGGCCGAGGACAACACCCAGAGCCTGAACGTGCAGAAGCGCTTCATCGCCGACCAGGACAGCGAGAAGAAACGCATTCAGGCGCGCTTCGACGCCGAGCTGGCCAAGCTGCGCCCGCTGTGGGTACCCGCCGCGGCGGCCGGCCTGCCCGCGCGCTGAGACGCGTCAGGCCCCGCAGCCCGCTCAGCTGAGTTTCTGCTTGAGCAGTTGGTTGACCTGGGCCGGGTTGGCCTTGCCCTTGCTGGCCTTCATGACCTGGCCGACCAGGGCGTTGAAGGCCTTGTCCTTGCCGGCCTTGTACTGGGCCACGTTGTCGGCGTTGGCGGCGATCACCTCGTCGATGATTTTCTCGAGGGCGCCGGTGTCGCTCATTTGCTTGAGGCCCTTGGCCTCGATGAGGGCATCGACGTCCTGGCCCTCGCCGTTCCACAGCGCGTCGACCACCTGCTTGCCGGCGTTGTTCGAGATCGTGCCGTCGGCGATACGACCGATCACCATGGCCGCCTGGGCCGAACTCACCGGCGCCTGCTCGATACCGATCGCATTTGCATTCAGGCGGCGAGAGATTTCACCCATGATCCAGTTGCTGACCAGCTTGGGCTGCCCGCTGCGCTTCGCTGCGTCCTCGAAATAGGCCGCCATCGCCTTGCTTTGCGTGAGCGTGGTCGCGTCGTATTCGGGCAGGCCATAGTCGGCCACGAAGCGCGCCGCCATGGCGCGCGGCAGCTCGGGCATGCGCGCGCGCACCTCATCGATCCACTCGGGCGCGATCACCAGCGGCGGCAGGTCGGGGTCGGGGAAGTAGCGGTAGTCGGCCGAGTCTTCCTTGGTCCGCATGGCGCGGGTCTCGCCCGTGTCGGGGTCGAACAGCACCGTGGCCTGCTGGATCGCCAGGCCGTCCTCGAGCTGCTCGATCTGCCAGCGCACTTCGTAGTCGATGGCCTGCTGCATGAACTTGAAGCTGTTGAGGTTCTTGATCTCGCGGCGGGTGCCGAGCTTTTCGCCGGGCTTGCGCACCGAGACGTTGGCGTCGCAGCGGAAGCTGCCTTCCTGCATGTTGCCGTCGCAGATGCCTATCCAGGTCACGATCTTGTGCAGCTCCTTGGCGTAGGCCACGGCCTCGTCGGACGAGCGCATGTCGGGCTCGGTCACGATCTCGAGCAGCGGCGTGCCGGCGCGATTCAGGTCTATGCCCGATTGCCCGACGAAGTCCTCGTGCAGCGACTTGCCCGCGTCCTCCTCGAGGTGGGCACGCACCAGGCGCACGGCCTTCTTCTCGTCGCCCAGGTAGAACTCGATCTGGCCGCCCTGCACCACCGGGATCTCGAACTGGCTGATCTGGTAGCCCTTGGGCAGGTCCGGGTAGAAGTAGTTCTTGCGCGCGAACACGCTGCGCGGCGCCACATGGGCGCCGATCGCGAGGCCGAACTCGATGGCGCGCTCGACCGCGCCCTTGTTCATCACCGGCAGGGTGCCGGGCAGGGCCAGGTCCACCGCGCAGGCCTGGGTGTTGGGCTCGGCGCCGAAGGCGACCGAGGCGCGGCTGAAGATCTTGGACTGGGTGGACAGCTGGGCGTGGGTCTCGAAGCCGATCACCACCTCGTAGCCCTGAATCAGTTGAGGAGTGCTCATGGTCAGATGCCCTCCGGCTTGCGCAGATGCCAGTCGGTCGCCTGCTGCAGGCGGTGCGCTGCGTTGAGCAGCTTGGCTTCGGAGAAGTAGTTGCCTATCAGCTGCAGGCCCACGGGCAGCGGCTTGCCGCTGCCCGCTTCCGAACCTTGCATGCCGGCCTCGCTGAAGCCGCAGGGCACGCTCATGCCGGGCAGCCCGGCCAGCGAGCCCGGCAGGGTGAAGATGTCGGCCAGGTAGTCGGCCAGCGGGTCGCTGCCATGCGCGCCGAGCTGCCAGGCCACGCTGGGCGCGACCGGGCCGGCGATCAGGTCGCATTGCTTGAAGGCCTGCTGGAAGTCGTCGGCGATCATGCGCCGGATCTTCTGCGCCTGCAGGTAGTAGGCATCGTAGTAGCCGTGCGAGAGCACGTAGGTGCCTATCATGATGCGGCGCTTGACCTCGTCGCCGAAGCCCTGGGCGCGCGTCTTCTTGTACATGTCGACCAGGTCGGCATAGTCCTTGGCGCGGTGGCCGAACTTCACGCCGTCGAAGCGCGCCAGGTTGGAGCTGGCCTCGGCCGGGGCGATGATGTAGTAGACGGGGATGGCCAGCTCGGTGCGCGGCAGCGAGATCTCGACCAGCTGGGCGCCCAGCTTCTGGTATTCCTTGAGCGCCGCGTCGATCGCGGCGCGCACGTCGGCCGACAGGCCTTCGCCAAAGAACTCTTTGGGCACGCCGATGCGCAGGCCATCGAGCGAGTCGTTCAGGCCGCGCGTGAAGTCCTCGGGCGGCAGATCGAGCGAGGTCGAGTCGCGGTCCGGGTCCGGGCCGCACATGGCCGACAGCAGCAGCGCGCAGTCCTCGGCCGTACGCGCCATGGGGCCGGCCTGGTCCAGGCTGGAGGCAAAGGCGATCATGCCGTAGCGCGAGGCGCGGCCGTAGGTCGGCTTGATGCCGGTGATGCCGCAGAAGGCGGCCGGCTGGCGGATCGAGCCGCCGGTGTCGGTGCCGGTCACGGCCGGCGCCAGGCGGGCGGCCACGGCGGCCGCGCTGCCGCCCGATGAGCCGCCCGGCACGCGCGCGCGGTCCCAGGGGTTGTGCACCTTGGCGTAGGCCGAGTTCTCGTTGGCCGAGCCCATGGCGAACTCGTCGCAGTTGAGCTTGCCCAGGCTCACCATGCCGGCGCCGCCCTCGGCCAAGCCGAGCCGGGCCACCACGGTGGCGTCGAAAGGCGAGCGGTAGCCCTCCAGCATGCGCGAGCCGGCCGTGGTCGGGAAGTCGCGCGTGACGAAGATGTCCTTGTGCGCCACTGGCACGCCCAGCAGCGGGGCGCTGTCGCCCGCGGCCAGGCGCGTGTCGGCCGCCTGGGCCTGGGCCAGGGTGGCGGCCTCGTCGATGGCGAGGAAGGCGCCGAGCCCGGCCTGGGCCTGGGCGCGCGCGAGGAAATGGCGGGCGGCTTCCACCGCCGAGACGCTGCGGCTGCGCAGTTGCTCGGCCAGCTGGGCCACCGTGAGGTCGTGAAGCTGGGTCATGGCCGGCCTCACTCGATGACCTTGGGCACCAGGAACAGGCCGCGCTCGACGGCCGGCGCACTGCGCTGGTTGGCCTCGCGCTGGTCGGGCTCGCTCACGCTGTCCTCGCGCAGGCGCAGGGCCACTTCCTGGATCGCGGCGACCGGATGGGCCAGCGGCGCTATGCCGCTGGTATCCACAGCCCGCATGGCCTCGACGATGCCGAAGAAGCCGTTGAGCTGCGTGAGCATGCGCTCACTCTCTTCGGGCTGCAATTCGAGCCGCGCCAGATTGGCGATCCGGGCGATGTCCTGGGAAGTCAACGACATAGGGAATGGGGGTTCGGAAACCAGATGTAAGGCTGAAATTCAGGCGGCGCTGTGGGGAGTTATTCACAGGCGATCGGGTATTATCCCGTGTTTGCCGCAGCGCCAGCCGAACGGTCGGCATTTGCGCTGAAAACACAATTTCAAAATGGTCAACAGGGCGATGGCGGGCCGAAGCGCATGCCGTGCCCGAGAGGATTTGTCATGTTTGGAGCTTTCCGTCGGTACTTCTCCACCGACCTGGCGATTGACCTGGGCACCGCCAACACCCTGATCTACGTGCGCGACAAGGGCATCGTGCTGGACGAGCCCTCGGTGGTCGCGATCCGCCACGAAGGCGGGCCCCAGGGCAAGAAGACCATCCAGGCCGTCGGCAAGGAAGCCAAGGCCATGCTGGGCAAGGTGCCCGGCAACATCGAGGCCATCCGCCCGATGAAGGACGGCGTGATCGCCGACTTCACCGTCACCGAGCAGATGCTCAAGCAGTTCATCAAGATGGTGCATCCGCGCGGCGTGCTCAAGCCCAGCCCGCGCATCATCATCTGCGTGCCCTGCGGCTCGACCCAGGTCGAGCGCCGCGCGATCCGCGAGTCGGCTCTTGGAGCGGGCGCCTCCGAGGTCTACCTGATCGAGGAGCCCATGGCGGCCGCGATCGGCGCCGGCCTGCCGGTGTCGGAAGCCAGCGGCTCGATGGTGGTCGACATCGGCGGCGGCACCACCGAGGTCGGCGTGATCTCGCTGGGCGGCATGGTCTACAAGGGCAGCGTGCGCGTGGGCGGCGACCGCTTCGACGACGCCATCATCAACTACATCCGCCGCAACTACGGCATGCTGATCGGCGAGCCCACGGCCGAGTCCATCAAGAAGAACATAGGCTCGGCCTTCCCCGGCTCCGAGGTCAAGGAGATCGAGGTCAAGGGCCGCAACCTGTCCGAGGGCGTGCCGCGCAGCTTCACCATCTCGAGCAACGAGATCCTGGAGGCGCTGACCGATCCGCTCAACAACATCGTCTCGGCCGTCAAGACCGCGCTCGAGCAGACCCCGCCCGAGCTCGGCGCCGACATCGCCGAGCGCGGCATGATGCTGACCGGCGGCGGCGCCCTGCTGCGCGACCTCGATCGCCTGCTGGCCGAGGAGACCGGCCTGCCGGTGCTGGTGGCCGAGGAGCCGCTGACCTGCGTGGTGCGCGGCTGCGGCATGGCGCTCGAGCGCATGGACCGCCTGGGCAGCATCTTCACCAGCGAGTAAGCACGCCCGATCCGGCCGGCCTTGCCGACGCGCAGGCCGGCCTTTTCCATACCGGCCCGCCACAGGACTTCGCCCCGCCCTCTCACGCGACGCCTTCACGCACATGCCACTGGGAACCCTGGACCGCACCCCGCCGCCCTTCTTCAAGCAGGGGCACTCGGCGCTGTCCAAGCTGCTGTTCTTCAGCGCGCTGGCCCTGTTCCTGATGGTGGCCGACGCGCGCTTTCGCGTCATGCAGCCGCTGCGCGCGGCCGTGGCCACGGTGCTGTACCCGGCGCAATGGCTGGCCATGCAGCCGCTGCTGGCCGCGCAGTCCGCGGGCGACTACCTGACCAGCCTGCAGAGCGCGCAGCAGGCCGAACAGGCGGCGCGCCAGCAGCTGGCACGGCAGTCGCAGCGCGCCGGCCAGGTCGAGCTGCTCACGCTGGAGAACACCCAGCTGCGCCAGCTGCTGGGCCTGCGCGGCCAGCTCCGCGTGGCCTCGCAGGCCGCCCAGGTGCTGTACGACGCACCCGACCCCTACACGCGCAAGGTGATCCTCGACAAGGGCCTGTCGCAGGGCGTGGCCGCAGGCTCGCCGGTGATCGACGCCGCGGGCGTGCTGGGCCAAGTCACACGCGTCTACCCGCTGGTCAGCGAGGTCACGCTGCTGACCGACCGCGAGCAGGCTATTCCCGTGCTCAACACCCGCACCGGCGCGCGCGGCGTGGCCTATGGCGACCCGCTGACCCAGGGCGGCGCGCTGGAGCTGCGCTTCATGCCGGCCAACGCCGACGTGCAGGAAGGCGACCTGCTGAGCACCAGCGGCGTGGACGGCATCTACCCGGCCGGCCTGCCGGTGGCCAGGGTGGCCCGCGTGGAGCGGCGCGCCGACTCGGCTTTCGCGCGCATCCACTGCACGCCCCAGGCCCTGGTGGCCGGCGCCCGGCACGTGATGGTACTCAAGCCGCTGGCCGACCAGATCCCGGCGGTGCCGGCCGCCGACAAGGCGCCCGCGCCCGCCGCGCGTGGCGCGCGCACGCGCGGCAAGGAGGCCCAGCCATGATCATGCGGCCCGGCCAGCAGTTGCTGCTGCCCGCCAACCCGGTCTTCATCTGGACCAGCCTGATCGCGGCCCTGCTGCTGGACATGCTGCCGCTGGGCCGCCAGGCCTGGATGCCGGACTTCCTGGCCATGGCCCTGGTGTTCTGGAGCGTGCACCAGCCGCTGCGCGTGGGCGTGGGCGCAGCCTTCGTGTTCGGCCTGGCGATGGACGTGCACCAGGCCGGCCTCCTGGGCCAGCACGCGCTGTCCTACACCGTGCTGAGCTACTTCGCGATCACCATCCACCGCCGCCTGCTGTGGTTCAGCGTGCCGGCCCAAGCCCTGCAGGTGCTGCCGCTGTTCATGGCCGCCCATGCCATCGCCCTGCTGCTGCGCCTGATCGGCGGCGGCCTGTTCCCCGGCTGGTCGCTGCTGCTGGCACCGCTGCTCGAGGCCCTGCTCTGGCCGGTGGCCAGCGTGCTGCTGCTGGCGCCGCAGCGCCGCGCGCCCAACCCCGACGAGAACCGTCCCCTGTAAGGACCCAAGGCCGTCCGCATGACCGAACTGCGCAACGTCGAAGCCGAGCTCTACCGCTTCCGCCTGCGGGTGCTGGCCATAGGCGCGGTGGTGCTGCTGGCCTTCGGCCTGCTGGCCGCGCGCCTGGTCTACCTGCAGGTGGTGCGCCATGCCGACCTGGACGAGCAGGCCGAGAGCAACCGCACGGCCATCGTGCCCGTCGTGCCCAACCGCGGCCTGATCCTGGACCGCAACGGCGTGGTGCTGGCCAGCAACTACGCGGCCTACACGCTGGAGATCACGCCCTCGCGCGCCGGCAAGCTCGACGACACGCTCGAGGCCCTGTCCGAGCTGGTCGAGATCCAGCCGCGCGACCGGCGCCGCTTCAAGAAGCTGCTCGAGGAGTCGAAGAACTTCGAATCGCTGCCGATACGCACGCGCCTGACCGACGAGGAGGTGGCGCGCTTCGCCGCCCAGCGCTACCGCTTTCCCGGCGTGGAGATCAAGGCGCGGCTGTTCCGCCACTACCCCCATGGCGAGCTGGCCAGCCACGTGATCGGCTACATCGGCCGCATCAACCAGCGCGAGAAGGAGCGCATCCAGGACTCGGAGGACGAGGCCAATTACCGCGGCACCGAGTACATAGGCAAGCTCGGCGTCGAGCAGAGCTACGAGCAGCAGCTGCACGGCCAGACCGGCTTCGAGCTGATCGAGACCTCGGCCGGCGGCCACGCGGTGCGCCGCCTGGGCAACCGTCCGGCCACGCCCGGCAACACCGTGGTGCTGTCGATCGACATCAAGCTGCAGAAGCTGGTCGAGGAACTGTTCGGCGAGCGGCGCGGCGCGCTGGTGGCGCTCGACCCCAGGACCGGCGAGGTGCTGGCCTTCGTCAGCAAGCCCACCTTCGACCCCAACCTGTTCGTCGAGGGCATAGACGTCGAGAACTGGCAGGCGCTCAACGAGTCGATCGACAAGCCGCTGTTGAATCGGGCCCTCCGGGGTACGTACCCGCCGGGTTCGACCTACAAGCCCTTCATGGCCCTGGCCGCGCTGCAGACCGGCAAGCGCGCGGCCAGCGTGGTGGTGCAGGACAACGCCTCCTGGACCTTCGGCGGCCACACCTTCCGCAGCCATGGCGACACGGCGCTCGGCCCGGTGAACATGCACCGCAGCATCGTGATGTCGAGCAACGTCTACTACTACTCGCTGGCCAACGAGCTGGGCGTGGACCTGATCCACGACTTCATGAAGCCGCTGGGCTTCGGCCAGATCACCGGCATCGACATCCAGGGCGAGGTGCGCGGCGTGCTGCCCAGCCAGGACTGGAAGCGCAACACCTACAAGCGCCCCGAGCAGCGCAGGTGGTACGCGGGCGAGACCATCTCGCTGGGCATAGGCCAGGGCTACAACAGCTTCACCATGCTGCAGCTCGCGCACGCGACCGCCACGCTGGCCAACGGCGGCCTGCGCCACCGCCCGCGCCTGGTCGTCGCCACCGAGGACGCGGTGAGCCGCACGCGCGCGCCGGTGCCGGCCGAGCCGGGCCAGGACCTGGGCCTCAAGCCCGAGCATGTGGCGGTGGTGCACAAGGCCCTGGTCGGCGTGACGCAGGAAGGCACCTCGGCCCGGGTGTTCGCCGGCGCACCCTACCTCAGCGCGGGCAAGACCGGCACCGCGCAGGCCGTGACCATCGGCCAGAGCCAGAAGTACAACGCGTCCAAGCTCGAGGAGCACCAGCGCGACCACGCGCTCTACATGGCCTTCGCGCCCGTGGAGGCCCCCAGGATCGCCCTGGCCGTGGTCGTCGAGAACGCCGGCTTCGGCGCGGCCCATGCGGCGCCGATCGCGCGCCGCGTGTTCGACTACTGGCTGCTCGGCCAGCACCCCAACCCCACGGACCTGGCCGCAGTGCAAAAGGGCCAGGCCGCCGCGCCTATCGGCCAGCCGCTGAACGCGGCCGAGCAGGACCCGGCCACGGCCAGGCACTGAGCGCCGCCTCCATCGGCTCTCTTGCGCTCATTGCGCGGCTTGGGCGGCCGGCTCGGGTGCCGGCAGGCGACCGCTGCACAGCCCCTTCACGGTGGCCAGCGCCAGCAGCGCGATGACCAGCGTGACCGCGACCAGCAACAGGCAGGCCATGGTCTGGAACCAGGGCGCGGCATCCATTGCCAAGCGCAGGCTCAGGGCGCTGAACGCCGCGAGCGGAAAGGACAGCGCCCAGAACGTCAAGCCGAAGGGCTGCGGCAGGCTGCGCCGAAGCACCAACCCGGACCACAGGACAAAGAACAGCGCCATGCCCCAGAACGACCAGCCCAGCAGGATGGGCGCGCCGAGCTGCAACAGAGCCAGGCCGATCGCGGCCGGCGGCGCGACGGTGATAAAGGTGGTCGGCAGCAGCGGTGTCGGCCACAGGCCGCTGGCGGCGATGCGCAGCGCCAGCAAGGCCAGGACCAGCGGCCAGAGCAGCACGCCCACGCCCAGCTGCGCCGCCGACCAGGCGAGTTGACCGAGCGGGGCGCCGGCCAGCGGCACCAGCACATTGCCCACCGCCGGAATGAACAGCAGCGGCGTGATGGACGGCCAGGACAGACCTTCGGCCCTGACCGGGCTCAACCAGCGGCCCAGGGTCCAGACCGTGACGCCCAGTTGCAGTGCAGCGCCGACCATCCACAAACCGGCGACCAGCTGGCCGGGCCCGGCCAGCACCACGGCGACCGTGGCCAGCAGGATCAGCGACACCGGCACCGCCGCCGCGAAAGCATGACGCACCGGATGCCTAAGGTCTTCCGTCAGCGCCTGCGGGTAACGCCGCCAGCGCAGCAGGGAAAGGACCGTCAGCAAGCCAAACACCAGCGCGGCCAGAGCACCCAGCAACAAGGCGCAGGCGCCAGCCAGGCCGCCCATGAACGGCCCGGCCCGCTGCCAAGCCAGTGCCAGGCCGCTGAGACCCATGACGATGGCAAACCAGCCGGGCGATAGAGACTTGAGCGGGGTGGGATGGTGCAACATGCCGGAACCTCCGGCATATCCACGCAAGATTGGTGCCTACTTGAGCTGCAGGTCTTGCGCGTCGCGCACCTCCACCGTGACCGGGAAGCCCTGGGACACGCTTTGCGTGACGGTGCAGAAGGCCTCGAACTGGGCCAGCGCGCGATCGAGGTGCTGCAGCGAGGCGGCCGGCACGCCGAGCCGGATCACGGCCCTCATGCCCAGCACGCGCAGCCGGCCCTCGACGTTACGGCCGACCTCGGCCTCGACCTCGCAGGCCAGGGGTTCGGGCGCCTGCTTGTATTTGCGCAGCGCGAACAGCAGCGAGGACGACAGGCAGTTGCCCACGGCCGCCGCGAGCAGCTGCACCGGCTCGGGCCCGCGCCCCGTACCCAGCGGCGGCGGCTCGTCGGCCAGCAGGTTCGGCACCCCCTCGCCGAAGGACACGGAGAAGCAGTAGTCGGCCTCCTGGGTCAGGCCGATGGAGATGGTTTGCTCGCTCATGATTCGCTCCCCCTCAGGATGAAAAAGGCCTCCAGAGCCGGGGCTGTGGAGGCCGTCAATCTGTGCCGTGGCTTGGCTTCAGAACGGAATGTCGTCGTCCATGTCGTCGAAGCCGCTCGAGGCGCGCGCTGCGGGCGCCGGGGCCTGGCGCGGCGCCGGTGCGGCTGCAGGTCGCGGAGCAGGTGCCGCGCGGCGCGGCGGCGCGCTGTCGTAGCCGCCCTCGTCGCCGCCGCCGGCCGGGCCACCCATGCCCTCGCGCCCGCCGAGCAGCTGCAGCTCGGTGGCGATGATGTCGGTGGCATTCTTCTCGATGCCGTCCTTGTCGGTGTACTTGCGGTAGGTCAGGCGACCCTCCACGTAGATCGGGCGGCCCTTCTTGACGTACTCGCCGGCGATCTCGGCCAGGCGGTCGAAGAAGGTGACGCGGTGCCACTGGGTGTCCTCGACCATCTCGCCGGTGTTCTTGTCCTTGCGCCGGCTGGAGGTGGCGACGCTGACGTTGGCGACGGCCTGGCCCGAGGGCAGGTAGCGGATTTCGGGGTCGCGGCCGCAATTGCCGACGAGGATGACTTTGTTGACGGATGCCATGGTGTGTGTGCCCGCAGGGAGGTGCAAAACCGACATTGTGCCGCATGCACCGCCCGCGGGACGCATGCCAAAATCCCCGGCCATGAAAGGCGAACCCGACTTCCTCAGCAACCTGCGCCAAGAGTTCGCCGACCACCGCGTCTGGCTCGACCGCCTGGTCGTCGCCGGCTTCGCGGTCGCCGCCGGCGCGGCCGTGGTGGGCTTCACGCTGCTGGCCGACGGCGCCTTCGAGCTGTTCCTGGCGCTGCAGGGCCGCTGGCCCTGGTTCACCCTGCTCTGGACCCCGGCCCTCACCGCCGCCGTGGTCTGGGCCACGCGGCGCTGGTTTGCCGCCGCCTCGGGCTCGGGCGTGCCCCAGGTGGTGGCCGCGCTGGACCCGCGCCTGGAGGAGGGCCGGCGCGGCCTGCTGGTCTCGGTGAAGCTGTCGGCCGCCAAGGTGCTGGCGGTCTCGGGCGGCCTGCTGGCCGGCCTGTCGATCGGGCGCCAGGGCCCTTCGGTCCAGGTCGCGGCCGGCATCATGTTCAGCGCCCGCCACTGGCTGTCGCCGCGCTCGGGCATCAGCGCGCGCGAGCTGCTGGTGGCCGGCGGCGCGGCCGGCATCGCGGCGGCCTTCAACACGCCGCTGGGCGGCATCGTGTTCGCGATCGAGGAGCTGTCGCGGCGCCTGGAGCAGCGCAGCAGCGGCCTGATGCTGGCCGCCATCGTGATCGCGGGCCTGGTCGCGGTCTCGGCGCTGGGCAACCTGGCCTATTTCGGCCGCATCCATATCGAGGCCGTGGGCTGGCGGCTGCTCGCGCCGGGCCTGCTGGTGGCGCTGGCCAGCGGCCTGCTGGGCGGCCTGATGGCGCGGCTGCTGGTGGCCTCGCTGACCGGCCTGCCCGACCGCTTCTGCGCCTACCGGCGCAAGCGCCCGGTGAGCTTCGCCGCGCTGTGCGGCCTGGCCGTGGCGGCGATCGGCCTGCTGACCCAGGCCAGCGCCCTGGGCGGCGGCCACCACCACACGCGCGAGCTGCTGGCGGGCCAGGCCGAACCCCTGCCCATCGTCTGGACCTGGCTCAAGTTCGTCGCCTCCTGGCTGTCGGCCTGGGCCGGCATGCCGGGCGGCATCTTCGGCCCCAGCCTCGCTATCGGCGCGGGCATAGGCAGCGACGTGGCCTGGCTGATCGCGCCGCAGCACCAGGTGGCGCTGATCGCGCTGGGCATGGCCGGCTTCCTGGCCGCGGTCACGCAGACCCCGATCACGGCCATGATCATCGTGATGGAGATGGTCGACGGCTACGCCATGGTGCTGAGCCTGATGGCCTGCGCCCTGCTGGCCAGCCTGGTCTCGCGCCTGGTCAGCCGCCCGCTCTACCCGACGCTGGCCGACCTCATGCTGCGCCAGCTCGCGCCGCCGGCAGCTGCAGGCCCCGGCCCAGCAGCAGCCACAGCAGCATCAGGACCGCACAGGCCAGAAACAGCGCCGCATTCCCCGCCAGCTTGACCAGGGCGCCGCCCATCAGGCCGCCGGCGAACAGACCCAGCGACTGCAGGGTGTTGTAGATGCCCAGGGCCGCGCCGCGCGCGCCGGCCGGCGCCAGGCGCGAGATCAGGCTGGGCTGGCTGGCCTCCAGCACGTTGAAGCTGCAGAAGAACAGGAACAGCAGGCCGCCCAGGGCCCCGAGCTGCGGCGCGCGCACGGCGAGCAGGAAACCGATCTGCACCAGCACCAGCAGGGCGATCGCGGCCAGCAGCACCTGGCGCAGGTAGCCGCGGCGCTCCAGCGGGAACAGCAGGCCGCCCATGACCAGGAAGGAAGCCAGCACGGCCGGCAGGTAGACCTGCCAGTGCCCGGCCTTGGGCAGGCCGGCCTGCACCAGCAGGGCCGGCACGGCCACCCACATGGCCATCTGCACGCTGTGCAGCACGAACACGCCCAGGTTCAGCCGCCACAGCGCGGGATGGCGCCACAGCTGGGCCAGCGCCGCGCGCGGCGCCGGTGCATGGCTGGCCGGCTCGGCCGGCGTCCAGGCCAGGACCACGGCGATGCCGGCCAGCGCCAGCGCGGCCGTGAGGCCGAACAGGCCGGACAGGCCCATCCAGGCGGCCAGCGGCGGCGCCGCCATCAGCGAGAGCGCGAAGCTCAGGCCTATGCTGGCGCCCACCAGGGCCATGCCCTTGGTGCGCACGCTGTCGCGCGTGAGGTCCGCCAGCAGCGCCGTCACCGCCGCCGAGATCGCGCCCGCGCCCTGCAGCGCCCGCCCGGCCAGCAGCCAATGCACCGAGGGCGCCAGCGCCGCCAGCAGGCTGCCGGCGGCGAACAGGGCCAGCCCGGCGACGATCACGCGCTTGCGCCCCCAGCGGTCCGAGGCCAGGCCCAGCGGCACCTGCATGCAGGCCTGGGTGAGGCCATAGATGCCCATGGCCAGGCCGACCAGGGCCGGGTCGTCACCGCCCGGCAAGCGGCTCGCCTCCAGCGCGAACACCGGCAGCACCAGGAACAGGCCCAGCATGCGCAGGGCGAAAATCGAGGCCAGCGAGGCGCTGGCGCGCCGCTCCAGCGGCGTCATGGCGCTGGACGCGGGCGCCGCGGCAGCGGCAGACGGGGCGAGGGAGGTCTCAGACACGCGGGAAACCGATTGCGGGGCGGTGGCGAAACCCGTGATTGTCCGCTATCGGCGCCGGCCGGGCAGGCGGGCAGCGGCCCGGCCCGGCCGGCCTTCCTCATAATGGAGGGTTTTCCTGCGGCGCGCCTTATCTTGAACCCATCGAACGACAGCGACTACCTCGCCAGCCTGCTGCGCCAGCCGCGCATCAGCGTGCGCGGCGCGCGCACGCACAACCTCAAGAACGTCGACCTGGACATCCCGCGCAACCAGCTGGTGGTGATCACCGGCCTGTCGGGCTCGGGCAAGTCCAGCCTGGCCTTCGACACCCTGTACGCCGAAGGCCAGCGCCGCTACGTGGAGAGCCTCTCGGCCTACGCGCGCCAGTTCCTGCAGCTGATGGACAAGCCCGACGTGGACCTGATCGAGGGCCTGTCGCCGGCGATCAGCATCGAGCAGAAGGCGACCAGCCACAACCCGCGCTCCACCGTGGGCACGGTGACCGAGATCCACGACTACCTGCGCCTGCTCTACGCGCGCGCCGGCACGCCCTACTGCCCCGAGCACGGCCTGGCGCTGCAGGCCCAGACCGTGAGCCAGATGGTGGACGCGGTGCTGGCCCTGCCGGCCGAGACCCGGCTGATGGTGCTGGCGCCGGTGGCGCGCGAGAAGAAGGGCGAATTCGCCGAGCTGTTCGCCGACATGCAGGCCCAGGGCTACATCCGCTTCCGCGTCGACGGCCAGGCCTACGAGGCGGAGAACCTGCCGGCGCTGAAGAAGGCCGAGAAGCACGACATCGACGTGGTGATCGACCGCATCAAGGTGCGCGCCGAGGCCGACGCGGCCGCGCGCGACGCGCTGCGCCAGCGCCTGGCCGAGAGCTTCGAGGCCGCGCTGCGCCTGGCCGAGGGGCGCGCCATCGCGCTGGAGATGGATGCCGGGCAGGAGCACCTGTTCAACGCCAAGTTCGCCTGCCCGGTCTGCAGCTACTCGATCAGCGAGCTCGAGCCGCGCCTGTTCTCGTTCAACTCGCCGGTCGGCGCCTGCCCCAGCTGCGACGGCCTGGGCACCACCGAGGTGTTCGACCCGGCGCGCGTGGTCGCCTTTCCCAGCCTCAGCCTGGCCAGCGGCGCGATCAAGGGCTGGGACCGGCGCAACGCCCATTACTTCACCCTGCTCGAGAGCCTGGCCAAACACTACCAGTTCGACATCGAGGCGCCGTTCGAGGCGCTGCCGCCGGCGGTGCAGCAGGTGATCCTGCACGGCTCGGGCGAGCAGGAGATCAAGTTCAGCTACCTGGCCGACGGCGCCGCGGGCCCGCGCAAGCTCAGCAAGAAGCACCCCTTCGAAGGCATCATCCCCAGCATGGCGCGGCGCTACCGCGAGACCGACTCGGTGCTGGTACGCGAGGACCTGGGCCGCTTGCGCAGCACCCAGGCCTGCGGTGACTGCGGCGGCGCGCGCCTGCGGCGCGAGGCGCGCCATGTCAAGGTCGGCGAGGGCGATCAGGCGCGCGCCCTGCACCAGATCAGCCATGTCACGCTGGGCGAGGCCCAGCAGTACTTCAACGGCCTGCAGATGCGCGGCGCCAAGGCCGAGATCGCCGACAAGGTGGTGCGCGAGATCGGCAACCGGCTCAAGTTCCTCAACGACGTGGGCCTGAACTACCTGAGCCTGGCGCGCAGCGCCGAGACCCTGTCGGGCGGCGAGGCCCAGCGCATCCGCCTGGCCAGCCAGATCGGCTCGGGCCTGACCGGCGTGATGTACGTGCTCGACGAGCCCAGCATAGGCCTGCACCAGCGCGACAACGACCGACTGATCGCCACGCTCAAGCACCTGCGCGACCTGGGCAACAGCGTGCTGGTGGTCGAGCACGACGAGGACATGATCCGCGCGGCCGACCATGTGATCGACATGGGCCCGGGCGCCGGCGTGCACGGCGGCCACGTGGTCGCCCAGGGCAGCTGCGACGAGGTGCTGGCCGCGCCCGGCTCGCTGACCGGGCAGTACATGTCCGGCGCCAAGACCATCGCGGTGCCGGCCAGGCGCCATGCGCCGGGCGAGGCCTGCATCGAGATCGTCAAGGCCAGCGGGCACAACCTCAAGCAGGTCAGCGTCAGCTTCCCGGTCGGCCTGCTGAGCTGCGTGACCGGCGTCTCGGGCTCGGGCAAGTCCACCCTGGTCAACGACACGCTGTACGCCGCCGCCGCGCACCAGATCCACCGCGCGCACGACGAGCCGGCGCCGCATGAGGAGATCCTGGGCCTCGAGCATTTCGACAAGGTGATCAACGTCGACCAGTCGCCGATAGGCCGCACGCCGCGCAGCAACCCGGCCACCTACACGGGCCTGTTCACGCCGATCCGCGAGCTGATGGCCGAGGTGCCGATGGCGCGCGAGCGCGGCTACGGCTCGGGGCGCTTTTCCTTCAACGTGACCGGCGGGCGCTGCGAGGCCTGCCAGGGCGACGGCGTGGTCAAGGTGGAGATGCATTTCCTGCCCGACGTCTACGTGCCCTGCGACGTCTGCCACGGCCTGCGCTACAACCGCGAGACCCTGGAGGTGCAGTGGAAGGGGCGCAACATCGCGCAGATTTTGGACATGACGGTGGAGCAGGCGCACGCCTTCTTCAAGGACCTGCCGGCCATCGCGCGCAAGCTGCAGACCCTGCTCGACGTGGGCCTGTCCTACATCCGGCTGGGCCAGTCGGCCACCACGCTCTCGGGCGGCGAGGCCCAGCGTGTCAAGCTGGCGCAGGAGCTGTCCAAGCGCGACACCGGGCGCACGCTCTACATCCTCGACGAGCCGACCACCGGCCTGCATTTCGCCGACATAGACCTGCTGCTCAAGGTGCTGCACCAGCTGCGCGACGCCGGCAACACCATCGTCGTGATCGAGCACAACCTGGACGTGATCAAGACCGCCGACTGGCTGATCGACATGGGCCCCGAGGGCGGGGCCGGCGGCGGCAGCGTGGTCGGCGTGGGCACGCCGGAGCAGCTGGCGGCCAATCCGGCCAGCTTCACCGGGCACTACCTCAAGCGGCTGCTGGCCTGACCAGGCCGCTGCGGTAGCGCCGCCGGCCCAGGGCTGGCAGACTGGCGGCCTCCCATCCTTCCACCGCCATGGCCCTGGAAACCGAACTCAAGCTCGGCCTGTCGCCGGGCGACCTGCCGCGCCTGCTGGCCCACCCCCTGCTGGCCGGCCAGGCGCCGCAGCGCCAGCGGCTGGACAACACCTACTTCGACACGCCCGAGCTCGAGCTGCTGCGCCGCCGCATGGCGGTGCGCGAACGCCGCATCGGGCGCCAGACCCTGCTGACCGTGAAGACCGCGGGCAGCCAGGTCGGCGGCCTGGCGCGCCGCGGCGAATGGGAAGGCCCTACCGAGCCCGGCCGCTTCGACTTCGCCGCCCTGGTCGACGAGCCCGCCCTGGCGCAGGAGCTCGCAGCCCTGGCCGGTCGGCTGGTGCCGGTATTCAGCACCGACTTCAGCCGCCGAAGCTGGTTGCTGCGCCAGGGCCGCGCGCGCATCGAGGTGGCGCTGGACCGCGGCCGCATCCGCTCGCAGACGGCGCAAGGCCCGCGCCAGGCCACGCTGCTGGAGCTCGAGCTCGAACTGCTGGACGGGCCGGTCGACGCGCTGTTCGGCCTGGCCCAGTCCCTGAGCCGGGCAGCCCCCCTGCGCCCGCTCGCCAGCAGCAAGGCCGAGCGCGGCTATGCGCTGTTCCTGGACCGGCCGCCCGCGCCGCGCCGCGCCGCGGCCATCGCCCTGACGCCGGACATGGCGCCGCTGCAGGCCTTCCGCCTGATCGCGCTGGAAAGCCTGGCCCAGCTGCAGGCCAACGAAGCCGGCCTGCTGCAGCGGCTGGAGGACGTGGAATACGTGCACCAGGCGCGCGTGGCCCTGCGCCGCCTGCGCTCGGCCCTGCGCCTGTTCGCCCCTATCCTGCCCGCGCCCTTCGTGCGCCGCTGGAGCCGGGAATGGCAGGGGCTGGCGCAAAGCCTGGGCGATGCGCGCGACTGGGACGTGCTGTGCACCGAGGGGCTGCCCCGCCTGGCCGAGGCCCTGGGCCCCGCCGTCTCCCGGATCGAACGCCACGCCCGCGCGCGGCGCACGGCTGCCCGGGCCGCCGCGCGGGCCAGCCTGGCCGCCCCGCGCCACGCCCAGCAGCTGCTGGCCTTCACGCGCGCGCTGCTCAAGCTCAGCGAGGCGCCGGACGCGGCGCCCCCGCCGCTCGTCGACTGGGCGCGCGAGCGCCTGGCCGCGCGCCACCGCAAGGTCCGGCGCGGCGCGCGCGCCACCGCCCAGCTGGCGCCCGAGGCGCGCCACGCCTTGCGCATCGAGCTGAAGAAGCTGCGCTACGCGCTCGACTTCCTGGCCAGCCTGTTCCCGCCGAAGCGGGTGCAGCCCTACAGCCGGGCGCTGGCCGCCGCGCAGGACCTGCTGGGCCGGATGAACGACCTGGCCACGGCCCAGCGGCTGCTGGCCGGCGCACCGCAGGCCGGCCTCGAAGCCCTGCCCGCCTGGCTGGAACAGCAGACGGACACGCTGGCCCGCCAGCTGCCCGAGGCCCTGGCGCCGCTGCGGCAGGCCGCGCCGCCCTGGAAGAAACGCAGAGGCTAGGGCCTCAGGCGCGCGCGGCCTGCAGCAGCTCGCGCGTCCTGAGCGCCTCGCGCCGCGCGGCCTCGGCGAAGTCCTCGCCCGAGGAGGCGTAGAGGATGGCGCGCGAGGAGTTGACGATGATGGGGCCGTCGGCCCGCCAGCCGGCCTTCACGGTGGCCACGGCGTCGCCGCCCTGGGCGCCCACGCCGGGAATCAGCAGCGGCAGCGTGGGGGCGAGCGCGCGCACGCGCTCGATCTCCGCGGGATAGGTGGCGCCCACCACCAGGCCGAGCTGGCCGTTCAGGTTCCAGGGCCCCTGGGCCAGGCGCGCCACATGTTCGTAGAGCAGGGGCTGGCCGTCGACCGAGGCCAGGCGCTGGTTCTGCAGGTCGTCGCCACCCGGATTGGAGGTGCGGCACAGCAGGAAGGCGCCCTTGCCCTCGTAGCGGAGGTAGGGCTGGACCGAGTCGAAGCCCATGAAGGGCGAGAGCGTCACGGCGTCGGCGCCGTAGCGCTCGAAGGCCTCCTTGGCGTATTGCTCGGCGGTGGAGCCGATGTCGCCGCGCTTGGCGTCGAGGATGATGGGCACCTGGGGCGCGACGCGGCGCATGTGTTCCATCAGGCGCTCGAGCTGGCCCTCGGCGCGGTGCGCCGCGAAATAGGCGATCTGCGGCTTGAACGCGATCACGAGGTCGGCCGTGGCGTCGACGATGCGCGCGCAGAAGTCGTAGATCTTGTTCGCGTCGCCCTTGAGCGCGGCGGGGAACTTGGTCGGCTCGGGGTCCAGGCCGACGCACAGCATAGAGCCGTTCTGGCGCCCGGCCTGCTGCAGCATGTCGAGGAAGGTCATGACGCGATTTTACGGTTCGACGCAGAATCGCCCCCATGCAAGCGCTCTCCCGACAGCAGCTGACCACGCTCGTGCTCCTGACCCTGGTCTGGGGCATCAACTGGCCCATCATGAAGCTGGGCGTGACGGACTTCCCGCCGCTGAGCTTTCGCACCCTCTCGCTGTGGCTGGGCCTGCCGGTGCTGGGCGCGGCCATGGCCTGGATGCGGGTGCCGTTCCAGCTGCCGCGCGAGCACTGGCGCGAGCTGCTGCGGCTGGCCCTGTTCAACATGTTCGTCTGGCACGCCCTCATGATCATCGCGCTCAAGTCGCTGTCCAGCGGGCGCGCCGCCATCCTGGGCTACACCATGCCCATCTTCTCGGCCCTGCTCGGCGCCCTGTGCTTCGGCGACCGGCTGCGGCCGCGCGGCTGGGGCGGCGTGGGCGCCGCGGCGCTGGGCGTGCTGCTCCTGCTGTGGCATGAGTTCGCCAACCTCGGTGGCAGACCCCTGGGCGTGCTGCTGGCGCTGGTGGCGGCCGCCACCTGGGCCCTGGGCACGCAGCTGCTGCGCCGCACCCGCATCCCCGTGGCGACGCCGACCATCGCGTTCTGGATGACGGCCCTGACCGCCTGCGTGATGACGGTGCTGGCCCTGCTGTTCGAGCGCGGCTCCTGGCAGGCACCGGGCACCGCCAACTGGGGTGCGATCGCCTACAACGCCGTGGTGATCTTCGGCTTTGCCCATGCCGCCTGGTTCTTCCTCGCGCGCAGCCTGCCGCCGCTGGCCTCGACGCTGAGCGTGATGTTCATCCCTGTGCTGGGCGTGTTCAGCGGCGCGTTGTGGCTGGGCGAGCGGCTGCACTGGCAGGACTGGACGGCCGTCGGCCTGATGGTGGTGGCCATCGCCTCGGTGCTGTGGCCGGCGCGCCGGCCATGAACCCCGCCGCGCCCAAGCCGCCCCTGCTGCTGTTCGGCGCCTTCGACCGCCACAATTTCGGCGACCTGCTGTTTCCCCATGTCGCCGCCACCCTGCTGCCGGGCCGGGAGCTGCTGCTTGCCGGCCTGGCCGAGCGCGACCTGCGCCCCTTTGGAGGCCACCGGGTCCAAGCCATAGCTCCCCTGGCCGAGCAATGGAGCGAGCGCCCGATCGAGCTGATGCACGTGGGCGGCGAGCTGCTGAGCTGCGAGGCCTGGCAGGCCGCGGTGATGCTGCTGCCGCCCGAGCAGGCGCAGCCCACCATCGCCTACCTCGAGGCCCGGCCGCGGGCCCGGCAGGCCTGGGTACGCCGCAGCCTGGGCCTTGCGGACCGAGCGCCCTACACCCTGTCGCGCGCGCTGTTCCCGCGCGCCGGCCGCGTGATCTACAACGCCGTGGGCGGCGTGGACCTGGCGCGTCGCAGCCCGGCGCTGCGCGCCGAGGTGCTGGCCAAGCTGCGCGCGGCCGACGCGCTGGGCGTGCGCGACCTGCAGACCCAGGCCCAGCTGCAGGCCGCCGGCCTGGCCCCTGCCCTGCTGCCCGACCCGGCCGCGCTGGTGGCCGAGCTGTTCGGCCCGGCGATCCGCGAGCGCCTGCAGCAAGGAGAGCCCGCGGCCGCGCGCACGGCCTTTCCCCAGGGCTATCTGGCCTTGCAGCTGAGCGCCGAGTTCGGCGACGACGCCACGCTGGCGGCTCTGGCCGACCAGCTAGAGCGGCTCGCTGCGGCCACCGGCCTGGGCCTGGCGCTGTTTCGCGCCGGCGCCGCGCCCTGGCACGACGACCTGGCGCTGCTGCAGCGCCTGGCGGCGCGCCTGCCCCAGCCGGCCGTGCGGGTGTTCGAGTCACTCCAGCTGTGGGACATCTGCGCCCTGATCGCCGGCAGCCGCGGCTATGCGGGCAGCAGCCTGCACGGCCGCATCGTCGCCATGGCCTTCGCCCTGCCGCGCCTGAACCTGCGCCCGCCGGGCCCGGAGGCGGGCGTCAAGCAGGCGGCCTATGCCGCCACCTGGGAGGCGCCGGGCCTGCCCACGGTGGCGCCGGTCGCGGACCTGGCCCAGGCCATGGCCCAGTCCCTGGCCAGCGATCCCGCCCTGCTGCGGCGCCAAGCCCAAGAGTTGGCGGCGCGCTACCGCGCGGGCTTCGCGGCGCTCTGCTGCGCCTCTTGAGCGCACCGCGGCGCCCTACCAGCGCAACAGCCGCGGCCCGAGCAGGGCGCCGGCCAGGGTGGGGATGGCCATGCCCACCACGTACCAGACCGCCAGGAAGGGCGCGGCCGACTCCGGGCAGTGCAGGGCATAGACCAGGGCCCCCAGTGCGCCCGACAGCAGGCCTGCGCCGGCACCCGCCAGGGCCAGGCGGGTGGGCGCCAGACCCTTCATGGCCCAGAACATGGCCACGAACAGCGGCAGCGAGATCAGCGCGATGTTGAACGGGCAGCTGCGCCAGGTGCTGCCCAGCAGCAGCGCGGCGCGCTCGGCCGGCTCGGCCTGCAGCAGGCTGACGGCGCCGGCCAGCCACACCAGCAGCAGCGGTGCGGCCAGCGCCGCCCACAGCGGCCCCAGGCGCATGCCGGGGCGGCCCAGGCGCTCGGCCGCCGCCAGCCCGGCCAGCGCCAGGCTGCCGGCAAACAGCAGCTTCATCCAGAACATCATCCCGCCCGCGGCCTGCGCCAGGTCGGCGCGCAGGCCCAGCGTGAGGGCCAGCAGCAGGACGGCCGCCGGCAGGCCGCAGCCCAGGGCCCAGGCGAAGCGCCGGCCCACGGCATGCGCCGGCACCGGCGCGGCCTGGGCCGCCAGCAGGGAGAGCAGATCGTCGGTCTTCATGCGCGTCCCCTGATCAAGGCCGCCAGCGCCTTCAGGCCCCGGTGCACGCCGACCTTGACCGCCGATTCGGACATGCCCGTGAGCTGCGCGGTCTCGAGCACCGACAGGCCCTCGAGCTTGACATGCACGATGGGCAGGCGCTGCCGCTCGGGCAGGCTGGAAAGCAGCTTGCCGAGGTCCTTCCTGGCCTCGGCCGCCTCGGTGTCGGAGCTGGCGAACAAGTCGAGCTCGTCGTCCAGCGGGTCGTTGAGTGCCTCGTGCGAGGCGCGCGCGCGCAGCAGATCGACCAGCTTGTAGCGCGCGATCGCGTGCACCCAGGCCGTCAGCGGCTGGTCCGGCCGGTAGGTGTGGCGCTGGTTGTGCACCGCGAGCAGTGTTTCTTGCACGAGGTCCTCTACTTCGTCGGTTCGCTGGAACAGCCGCTTTCTGAAATAGGCGCGCAGGTGCGCGCTCAGCGCTTTCAGGAAGCGGTGGTAGGCCGCCGCGTCGCCGCCCAGACCCTGCACCAGCAGCCCGTGCAGCTGGCGCTCGGGCTCTGCGAAGCGGGCGTCTGTCTCTGTGGTTCGTTCCATGTCGGCCAGGGGTTACAGCGCGGGCGAAAAAAATACTTGTCGCGGATTGTGCTCCGACCTGTAACCCGCGGCCGGGTTCCATCGAACTACAGCTCAGACCGGTGCCGCCACCGCGTGACGGCCCCGGTCTGAATCCTCAACCCTCATTGATTGAACCGGAGTCAGCACATGAACACCCGTATCGAAGCCCCTGCCATGGACAAGCGCCTGTTCGCCTCCACCGCGCTGTCGACCGCGCTCGGCCTGGTGCTCGCCATGAACGGCGTTGCCGCCCAGGCCCAGGGCATGAAGGACATGCCGCCCATCGTCAAGGAAAACATGGAGAAGATGGCCAAGGACAAGCTCGAGAAATGCTACGGCATCAACGCCGCCGCGAAGAACGACTGCGCCGAGGGCGTGCATTCCTGCGCCGGCCAGGCGACCCAGGCGCGCGACGCCAAGTCCTTCGTGCTGGTGCCGGCCGGCGTGTGCGGCAAGATCGCGGGCGGCAAGCTCAAGGCCGCCTGATGCCATGGCCCCCACGCCCGTCACTTCGTGCACTTCGCTGCCCCCCGTGGCGGGGGTGGGCCTGCGTTTCCCGCACCACCAGGCCTTCCTCGAACAGCGCCCCACGGTCGGCTGGCTCGAGGTCCATGCCGAGAACTACATGGGCGGCGGCCAGCCGCTGCGCGTGCTGCAGCAGTTGCGGCAGGACTACCCGGTCTCGCTGCACGGCGTGGGCCTGTCGCTGGGCAGCGCCGAGGGGCTGGACAAGGCGCATCTGGAGCGGCTCGCGCAGCTGGCCGAGCGCATGGAACCGGCCCTGGTCTCCGAGCACCTGTCGTGGAGCATGGCCGGCCAGACCTACCTCGCCGACCTGCTGCCTCTGCCCATGACCGAAGAAGCGCTGGCCGTGGTCTGCCGCCATGTAGACCAGGTTCAGGAGCGGCTGGTGCGCACCATCCTGGTCGAGAACCCGTCTTCCTACCTGCAGTTCGCCCATTCGACGATTCCCGAAGCGCAGTTCCTGGCAGCCGTCGCGGCGCGCACCGGCTGCGGCATCCTCTGCGACGTCAACAACGTCTTCGTCAGCGCCTGCAACCACGGCTGGGACGCCCTGGCCTACCTCGACGCGCTGCCGCCCCAGGCGATCGCCGAGATCCATCTGGCGGGGCACGCGCTCACGACGCTGGAGGGCGGCGCCCAGCTGCGCATAGACGACCACGGCTCGCGCGTGGCCCCCGAGGTCTGGGCCCTGTACGAACAGGCACTGGCGCGCTTCGGCGCGCAGCCGACCTTGATCGAGTGGGACACCGACATTCCACCGCTACCGGTGCTGTTGGCCGAGGCGGCGCAGGCCGACCACCGGCTGGCGCAGCAGGGGCAAGGAGCAAGTCATGACACCCTCCCTGCTTGAGCTGCAGCAGTCCCTGCGGCGCAGCATGGTCGAAGGCGAGGACGCAGAGGCCGGCCGGCACGTGGTGAGCGCGGGCCTGGCGCCGCGGCAGCGGCTGGCGGTCTATCGCAACACCTTCGGCCAGACCCTGGTGCGGGCGCTGCGCCTGTCCTTCCCGGCCGTGGAGCGGCTGGTCGGCGCCGATTTCTTCGAGGCCGCCGCGCGCGACTTCATCGCCGGCGCGCCGCCGCGCAGCAGCTGGCTGGACGAGTTCGGCGCCGAGTTCCCCGGTTTTCTCGAGCGCTTCGCGCCGGCCGCCGCCCTGCCCTATCTGGCCGAGGTGGCGCGGCTGGAATGGGCCGTCAGCCGCGCCCTGCATGCGCCCGACGCGGACCCGCTGGACCCCGCCGCCCTGGCGGCGGTTGGCGCGGACGCGCAGGCGCGCATCCGCTTCACGCCCCAGCCCTCGCTGGGCCTGGTCGCCTGCAGCTTTCCCGCCGACGCGATCTGGCGCGCCGTGCTCGACGAGGACGATGCGGCACTCGCCGCCCTGGACCTGGCCAGCGGCCCGGCCTGGCTGCTGGTGCAGCGCGGGCCCGCGGGCGTCGAGGTGCTGCGCCTGGACGAGCCGCGCTGGCGCCTGGTGCAGGTTCTGTGCGCGGGGCGCCCGCTGGGCCTGGCGCTGGCCGAGCATGCAGGCGATCACGCAGCGGCCACCCTGGCCGAGCTGCTGAGCCGGGGACGGCTGGCCGGCTTCGAGCTGGCGCCGCCCTGCGACCCCAATTCCGACTTCAGGAGTCCGACATGAACCACATCCTTGCCCTGACCGAACGCAGCCGCCTCGTGGCCCTGGCCGCGCGCGTCCTGGGCTGGCTGGACGCCACCCCTTACGCCCTGCTCGCCCTGCCGCTGCGCTTCGCGGTGGCCACGGTGTTCTGGAACTCGGCCATGAGCAAGCTGGCCAGCTGGGACACGGCGCTCGCGCTGTTCGCCGACGAGTACCGCGTGCCGCTGCTGCCGCCCGAGCTCGCGGCCTACATGGCGGTGTCCATCGAGCTGAGCGCGCCGGTGCTGCTGGTGCTGGGCCTGGCGACGCGGCCGGCGGCCGCCGTGCTGCTGGGCATGACGGCCGTGATCCAGACCTTCGTCTATCCCCAGGCCTGGCCCACCCATCTGCAATGGGCTGCCATGCTGTGGGTGCTGCTGGCGCGCGGCGCGGGCGGGCTGTCGATCGACGCGCTGGTGCGCAAGCGCTGGCTCGGCGAGTCCTGACAGGCCCCACGTTCGGCACTGCGTGTCCTCGCCGGGCTCGCGCCATGCACGTTCCGAGGCATGACGCTTCGGCCCGGCGCCGGTCCGAGGTCGCGCAGCAGGCGGTGGGCCTGATGAATAATGGCCCACCATGTCATCCGCCGCCACGATCTGGAGCCCGCTGCGCAAACCCGCCTTCCGCGGCCTGTGGCTCTGCGGCGCCGTCTTCTTCATCGGCAACGGCATGCAGTCCATGGCGGCCGCCTGGCTGATGGTCGAGCTCAGCGGCTCCTCCTTCCTGGCCGCGCTGGTGCAGACCGCGGTCTTCCTGCCCATGTTCCTGCTGGCGCTGCCGGCGGGCGTGCTGGCCGACACCACCGACCGCCGGCGCCTGATCTCCGCGGCACTGCTGGCCCAGGTCGCGGCCTGTGCCCTGCTGGCCCTGCTGGTGCTGGCCGGCGGGGGCGGGCCGGCTTCGGTGCTGCTGCTGGTGTTCGTCTGCGGCTGCTGCACCGCGGTGCTCACGCCGGCCTGGAACTCCTCGGTGGTCGACCCCGTGCCGCGCGACGAGTGGCCGCAGGCCATCACCACCATAGGCATCGCCTACAACGCCGCGCGCGCCCTGGGTCCCACGCTGGCCGGCCTGCTGTTCGCCTGGCTGGGCGCGGGCTGGGTGTTCGCCAGCACGGTGCTCACCACCCTGGTGATGTGGGAGTCGATACGCCGCTGGCCGCCGCGCGCCCATCCGCCCACGCGCCTGCCGGCCGAGCGGCTGTGGAGCGGCACGCTGAGCGGGCTGCGCTTTGCCTGGCACTCGCGCATGATCCTGGCCCAACTGGTGCGCGCCATGGCCTTCAGCGGAGCCGGTTCGGCCCTGTGGGCCCTGCTGCCCATCATCGCCCAGCGCCAGCTCGGCGCCGGCGCCGAGGGCTTCGGCCTGCTCATGGGCTGCCTGGGCACGGGTGCGGTGGCCGCCGGGCTGGTGATCGGCCGGCTGCGCGCGCGCTTCGGCCTGGACGCCATCGTGAACGCGAGCTGCGTGAGCTTCGCCTCGGTGATGCTGGTGGCCGCCTTGGTGCGCACGCCGCTGCTGGTCTACCTGGCCATGGCGCTGGGCGGCGCGGCCTGGATGAGCGCCATGTCCACCTTCAACACCGCCACCCAGGCCAGCGCGCCGCCCTGGGTGCGCTCGCGCGCGGTGGCGCTGCACATCGTGGCCTCGCTGGGCGCGTTCGCCCTGGGCTCCGGCTTCTGGGGCGCGCTGTCCGACGTGGCCGGCCTGAGCGTGGCGCTGATGCTCGCGGCAACGCTGATGGCCACCGGCCTGCTGCTGAACCGGCCGCTGCCGCTGCGCATGGGCGCGGCGCACGAGGTGACCCAGGCCCAGCCCTGGGAAGACCTGTTCGTGACGGCCGAGCCCAGCCCCGACGCCGGCCCGGTGGCGGTGGAGATCGCCTACCGCATACGCGCCGGCGAGGAGCGCGCCTTTCTCGACGCCGTGAGCCACCTCAAGGCCCCGCGCCGGCGCGACGGCGCCACCTTCTGGCGTGTCTACAAGGACCTGGGCCAGCCCCTGCGCTACGTCGAGCGCTTCATCGTGACCTCCTGGGCCGACTACCTGCACCAGCGCGCCCGCGCCACCGTGGCCGACCAGACGCTGGAAGCCGAGGTGCGGCGCTTCCTCGCGCCGGGCGAGAGCGCCCGCATGTCGCACTACATCGCCGAACGCTGAGCGCTGAAGCGCTCAGCCCTGCTGCCGCACCAGCTCCAGCGCCAGGCACAGGTCGGCCCAGGCCTTGGCCTTGTCGGGCAGGTTGCGCAGCAGGTAGGCCGGGTGGTAGGTCACGACCACCGGAACGCCCTGGTAGCTGTGCACGCGCCCGCGCAGGCGGCCGATGGGCTCGCTGGTCTGCAATAGCGACTGCACGGCAAAGCGCCCCATGGCCAGGATGATGCGCGGCTGCACCAGGGCCACCTGGCGGCGCAGGAAGGGCTCGCACTGCGCCACCTCGGCCGGCTCGGGGTTGCGGTTGGCCGGCGGGCGGCACTTGAGCACGTTGGCGATGTAGACGCCCTGCCCGCCCTGGGCCTGGCGGCTCAGGCCTAGGGCCTTGAGCATGTTGTCCAGCAGCTGGCCGGCCGGGCCGACGAAGGGCTCGCCCTGCAGGTCCTCCTTCTCGCCCGGGGCCTCGCCGACCACCATCCAGCGCGCCTGTGTATCGCCGACCCCGAACACGGTGTTCTTGCGGCTGGCGCACAGGCCGCAGGCCTGGCAAGCGGCCACGGCCTGCTCCAGCTCGGTCCAGTCCATGGACTCGACGCCGGTGGGGCGCGGGGCGCGCGCCGCCGGCTCGGCGGCAGGACGCACGGGCGCCTCGACGGACAAGGCCTGCATCGCGGGCGGCACCGGAGCAGCGACGCGGGGCGCTCGCAGCGGCGCCTCGACCGGAGCCGCCACGGCGCTGCCCTGCTGCGGCGCCGGCGCGGCCGGCTGCCAGACGCGCACGCCCATCTCGGCCAACATGGCGCGCTGGCGTTCGTCGAGTTCGAATCGCGTGGCTTCGCTCATAGCTTCAGGCTCATCACCACCGCGTCCTCGCGCTGGCCTTGGCCGGCCGGGTAGTAGGCGCGGCGCAGGCCGACGCGGCGAAAACCATGGCGCTCGTAGACCTCGAGCGCGCGCTGGTTGCCCACGCGCACCTCCAGCCACAGCCATTGCGCGCCCTGGCCGCGCGACCACAGCGCCAGCGCGTCGAGCATCACATGGGCCCAGCCCTGGCGCTGGAAGGCCGGCGCCACGGTGATGTTGAGCAGGTGCACCTCGTCCACGCCCTTCATGGCGACGAAATAGCCCAGCAGCTGCTCGTCGGCCAGCAGCAGCTGGGCCTGGTAGCCCGAGGCCAGGGTGTCGATGAAGTTGCCGCGCGACCAGGGATGGCTGTAGGCGACCTGCTCGACGGCCAGCACCGCCTCCAGGCGCTCGGGCGTGAGCGGCTCGAAACGGGCTTCGACGGGCTGCAGGACGGCGCTCATGCGGGACGATGGCTCGGTAGGCTGGGGGGGCCGGGATGGGCGGCCTTGGCGGCGGCGCGCTCCTCGGTGGTCTGTGCGACTTTATCGCGAATGTAGCGCGGCATGGCCTGCGCGGCCGGCACGGCCTGGCCGGCCGCCAGCAGGGCGGGCGCCAGGCGCAGCAAGGCCTCGGCCGTAGGCAGGGCCTCGATGCGCGGCAGCCCGGGCGGCAGGCGCTCGCCGTAGGCCGCGAAGGCATTGCCGGCCAGCGCCCAGCCCGGCGCCGCGTCGGGAACGAGCACGGTCTCGGGCCGGCCCACGGCCAGCTCGGCGCGCGGCAGCCACTGCCGGCCGTCCCAGGCGTAGGCGGCGCTGTAGACCTCGTCCATGCGCGCGTCGAGCAGGGCCAGCACGCGCAGGCCCGCCTGCGCCTCGGGTGCCAGCTGGGCGCGTGCGGCCTCGGCCACGGCCAGCAGGGTGTCGACCGGCAGCACCGGCCGGCCGGCGCCGAAGGCCAGGCCCTGGGCCACAGCGCAGGCGGTACGCAGGCCGGTAAAGGCGCCGGGGCCATGGCCGAACACGATGGCGTCGAGCTCGGCCAGGCCCAGCCCGGCCTGGGCCAGCAGCGTCTGGCAGGCCGGGATCAGGGCCGCCGAGGCCTGCGCGCCGCCGGCGCCATGGTGGGACCAGACCCGCGCGCCGTGCTGCACGGCGACCGACAGGTATTCGGTGCTGGTGTCGAAGGCCAGCAGCCGGGGCCAGGCGGCGGGGTCGGGGCGCGTCATCGGGCCTCCATGGCGCGGCCTGCGGTCGGCGCCGGCCGCGCCGCGCGCACGCCGAACAGGATGCCCGCCGTCACCAGCGCCAGACCGGCCAGCAGGGGCGCCGACAGCGGCTCGCCCAGCCACAGCACGGCGCCCAGGGCCGACAGGCCGGGCACCAGGGCCGTGATCATGGTCGAGCGCACCGGTCCGAAGTAGCGGATCATCTGCGTGAACGCGATGCCCGAGACCACCACCGAGCCCAGGCCCTGGAACAGCACCTGGAACAAGATCTCGCCCCAGGGCGCGGCGGCCAGCTGGCTGGCCACCTGGCCGGACAGCACCAGCAGCGCATAGGCCGGCACATAGCTCACGAAGGCGAAGGCGGTGATGGCGATGGTCGCGCGCACGGCGTCCAGCCCGAAGCGGCGCGCCAGCACGCTGTAGCCGGCCCAGCAGATCGCGGCCGACATGAACAGCAGGTCGCCCTTCCAGACCTCGCCCCCATCGAAGGCCTTGAGCAGGCTGGCGCCGCCCACCAGCAGGTCGCCCGCGACGATGCAGGCCAGGCCCAGGGCGCGCGCCGGCGTGAGGCGCTCGCGCAGCACCAGAACGGCCAGCAGGGCGGTCCACAGCGGCAGGCTGCCGGGCATCAGCACCGAAGCATGGGCGGCCGGTGCGTAGAAGAAGCCGGTGTAGGCCAGCAGCGCATAGAGCAGGCCGCCGAACAGGCCGGTGACGGCCGTGACGCGCAGCGGCAGTGGCGACAAGCCGAACAGCGAGGACTTGCCGCCGCCCCGGCGCCGCGCCGAGCGCACCAGCCAGGCGCCCCAGGGCAGCAGCACGCTGGAGGCGCCCACGATGCGCGCCAGCGCGATATCGAAAGGCGTGAGCGTGCGGCCGGCCGAGGCCCGGGTGATGATGATGAAGGAGGTCCAGATGAAGACCGTGACGACAGCGGCGGCAAGGCCCACGGTCCTGGCAGAAAAACGCATGCCGCGATTATCCGCCGGCGGTCGGCGCGGCGCCGGGCCCGGGTAGACTGACCCCATGAGGCATTGCTGGACCCTCCTGGGATGGCTGGCCCTGGCCCTGCCGGTCTGGGCCCAGGGCGCGCTGCCGGCCGAGTTCGCCCAGGGCCTGGCGCGCGCCGGCGTGCCGAGCGAGGCGGTCAGCGTGCTGGTCGCGCCGCTGCCCGATCCCGCCGCGCCAACCTCCCTGCCCGCACCGCGCCTGGCGCACCGCCCCGATGCCGCCATGAACCCGGCCTCGGTGCTGAAGCTGGTCACCACCTACGCCGCGCTGGAGCTGCTGGGCCCGGATTTCACCTGGACCAACCGCGTCTACGTCGACGGCCCGGTGGCAGGCGGGGTGCTCGAGGGCGACCTGGTGCTGCGCGGCAGCGGCGACCCCAAGCTGGTGCTGGAGCGGCTGGACGCGCTGCTGCGCGAGGTGATCGCGCGCGGCGTGCAGGAGGTGCGCGGCGACATCCTGCTCGACCGCAGCGTGTTCGAGCTGCCCGAGCACGACCCGGCGGCCTTCGACGAGGAGCCGCTGCGCCCCTACAACGCGGCGCCCGACGGCCTGCTGCTGAACTTCAAGGCGCTGATCTTCACCTTCACGCCCGACCCGGCCGGCGCGCGCGCCCTGGTCGCGAGCGAGCCGCCGATCGCGGGCGTGGAGATCCCGGCCGAGCTCGGCCTGGCGGCCGGCCCCTGCAGGGACTGGCGCAGCGCGCTGCGCGCCGATTTCTCGAGCCCGCAGCGGGTGCGCTTTGCCGGCCGCTACCCGGCCGCCTGCGGCGAGCAGCGCTGGCCCGTGGCCTATGTCGATCCGCGCAGCTACGCCCGGCGCGTGGTCCAGGCCATGTGGCAGGCCGCCGGCGGCCGCCTGACGGGCCGGGTGCGCGAGGCCCCCACCCCGCCCGGTGCGCGCCTGTGGGTCAGCGCGCCCTCGCTGCCGCTGGCCGAGATCGTGGCCGACGTCAACAAGTTCTCCAACAACGTGATGGCGCAGCAACTGTTCCTCACGCTGTCCAGCGCGGCCGAGGGCCGGGGCAGCTTCGAGGCCTCGCGGCTGCGCCTGCAGGACTGGTGGCGCCAGCGCCTGGACGGGCAGCCGCAGCCCGAGCTGGACAACGGCTCGGGCCTGTCGCGCCAGGGGCACAGCAGCGCCGCCGCGCTCACGGCCCTGCTGCAGCGCGCGGCAGCCGGCCCCCAGGCCGCGGCCTTCGAGAGTTCGCTGGGACTGGCCGGCGTGGACGGCGGCGTGGCGCGCATGGCCGATCGGGGCGCCGCGCCCGAGGTGCTGGGCAACGCCCGGCTCAAGACCGGGACGCTGCGCGACGTGGCCGCCCTGGCGGGCTATGTCACCGGGCGCAGCGGCCGGCGCTACAGCCTGGTCGCGCTGGTCAACCACCCCAACGCCCCGGCCGCGCGCGCGGCCCTGGACCGGCTGGTCGAGTGGGTGGTGCGCGACCCGCCCTGACGATGGCCGCGCGAAACAAGGCGTAACAGCGGCAGCGCCCGCGTGCCCCTGTGCCTACCATGGGCCCCGGGGGAGAACACCATGGGAACAACACTCAGGGCCAAACTCGCTGCGCTGGCCGCTGCTCTGCTGCTGGCGTCCTGCGGCGGAAGCGGCCCCGATCGCTTCGCCACCCTGGTCTCGTTCGGCGACAGCCTGAGCGACGTGGGCAGCTACCGCACTGCGGGCATCGCCGCGATCGGCGGCGGCAGGTACACGGTCAACGGTCCCGGCCCGCTGATCTGGGTCGAGCAGCTGGCGGAGCAGCTCGGCCTGCCCGCGCCCTGCGCGGCGCAGACCGGCCTGAACGCCTCAGGCGCGTTCGCGGCCTTCGCGGAAGCCGTCGCCAACCACCCGGGCTGCACGGCCTATGGCCAGGGCGGGGCCCGGGTCAGCCACCCCATCGGTCCCTGGAACGCGGCGCTGCTCGGCTCGCCCGATCCCGACACGGCCTTCACCGGCCAACTGGGCCAGCTCACGCTGCCGGTGGCCAGCCAGATCACCAACCACCTGGCGGCCAGCGGCGGCCATTTCAGCAGCAGGGCGCTGGTGCTGGTGCAGGCCGGCAACAACGACCTGTTCATGCTCGCCACGGCCATCCCGACGCGCGTGGCCGAGCTCGTGGGCGGCGGCACGGACCTGGCCACCGCATCGGCCCAGGCCGCCAGCGAGGCAGTGAGCGCCATGGCCGTGGCCGGCGGCGAGCTGGCGGTCCTGGTGCAGCTGCAGTTGCTGGGCCGGGGCGCTCAGCGCGTGGTGGTGGCCAACATGCCCAACATCAGCCTCACGCCGAGCGCCGTCGTCGCCGAGGCCAGCTCGCCCGGCACCCAGATCCTGACGGATGCCATGACCCGCGCCTTCAACCTGGCCCTGGCGCAGGGCCTGAAGGACAAGGCAGGCGTGCTGCTGGTGGACCTGTACCAGCACAGCAGCGACCAGGCGGCCCGACCCGCTGCCTACGGCCTGAGCGACGTCAGCACGCCGGCCTGCAGCACGAGCTCGCCGCTCAATCCGCTGCAAGGCTATTCCTTGACCTGCACCACGGCCAGCGTGATCACCGGCGACGTGTCGCGCTACCTGTTTGCCGATTCGGTGCACCCCACGCCCTACGCGCACCAGCTGTTTGCCCTCAAGGTGTCGCAGGCCATGACCCAGGCCGGCTGGCTGTGAGCGACTAAAATCGCTTTGGGCCGGCTGCCATCCTGCGCTTTGCGGCCCCGTCCCGCCCGCACACCATGCCCCTGTCCGACCTGACCGGCTTCGTCGCCGCCGCCCTCACCACCGTCAGCTTCCTGCCCCAGGCCTGGCACACCTTCCGCACGCGCGACGTGCGGGGCATCTCGCTGGCCATGTACAGCCTGTTCACGCTGGGCGTGGCGCTGTGGCTGGTCTACGGCCTGATGGTCGGCGCCTGGCCCGTGGTGGCGGCCAATGCGGTCACGCTGGCGCTGGCGGCCACCATCCTGGTGATGAAGCTGCGCTACCGCTGAAGTCCAGCGGACACCGCCCAAGAAAAAACCGGCCGCCAGGGCCGGTTTTTTTCATGCGAAGACCCTGCGGCTCACCAGCGCGCGCGCAGCTTGTCGTAGGCGTAGTTGCCGAACAGGCGCTGGCCCGCCGGGGTCATGTAGACGCGGTCGGCGAACAGCGTGGTGTTGTAGTTCACGCCCGAGGCGATGGTCGAGGAGGTGCACAGCGACGAGTTGGCCTCACCCGTGCCCGTGCCTATGCCCACGCCGGCGTCGATGGAGGCGCCGGCACAGGCCTCGACCGCCGCCTCGGCCGCGGTGATGGCGGGGTTGCGGTCGGGCGAGTTGGCCGGGTCGGTCAGGCCGTAGCCGCCGGGCGTGGCCGTCACCAGGTTGAAGTACAGGGCCGCGTCGACGTAGAGCACGTTGGCGCCGAGGTCGTTGATCGCGACCAGCAGGCCGTTGTTGAACTCGGTGCTCAGCGTGCGCAACAGGTCGCGCTGGCCGGTCTCTATGGCCCAGCGCGACTGGCCCAGGTTGTAGGAGCCGACCACGATCACGTACTTGGCGCCGGCGGTGACCAGGCGGCGCGCCTGGGCGCCGAGCTCGCGGCCGGCCTGGTTGAGGTTGGCGGCCTTGGTGGCGTTGTCGGTGCCGGTCGAGGCCATCTGCGCGATGATGTCGCCGATGCCGCCCTGCACCAGCACCACGTCGTTGGCGCCGAAGCTGTTGGCGGCCAGCAGGGCGTCGACCTGGGCCGTGATGCTGGCTGCGCTGCCGCCCACCGCATCGGTCGCCGAGCTCACGCGGGCATGGGCCTGCGCGTAGCTGCGCCCGCCACTGTTGGAGGCGCTCAGCGTGAGCCCGAAGCGCGAGGCCAACTGCTCGCTCCAGATGTTGACGCTGCCGTCGTTGACGGTGTAGCGCGAGCCGCCCTGCCCCAGGTCGCTGAAGGCGTCGCCCACGGCCAGGAAGCGCGAGGGCGTGAGCGCCGACTCGATGGTGCTCGAGCCGCAAGCCGCCAGCAGGCCGGCCGTGGCGCAGGCCAGCGACAAAAGGACACGACGGGACCAGTTTGCAATCATTCAAATTCTCCGGAATCTTGTCGGGCAGAGTGTAACGAGCCCCGGTGAAGGGCTTGTAAGCGAAGGCACGGGCAGGCGTCGGGGACGCGGCTCAGGCCGCGGCCGCGCGCCGCAGCCGGTCGCGCACGCCCTCCCATTCGGGGGTGTCGGGCGGCGCCTCGACCCAGATCAGCCGCACGCCCTGGTCGTCCAGCGCGCGCAGCACGGCGAACAGTTCCTGCGCGGCGGCTGCCGCATCCTCGGGCATGCGGCGCAGGATCACGCCGGCCGAGGGGCTTTTCAGCGGCACGCGCGCATAGACCGCCAGCCGGGCGGCCTCGCGCCCCAGCAGATCCAGGCCGTCCTGCAGGGCGCGCGCGTCCATCAGGCGCAGCTTGGCGCTGGGCGCGTAATGCGCCTCCAGCGTGCCCGAGGCGCGCGGATCGGGCGCCTGCAGCTCGTCCTGGCTGCGCAGGCGCTGGCCGCAGGCGGCCTCGACCTGGGCCCGGCCGATCTGGCCGGGGCGCAGCAGCACCGGCACGCCGCGCGTGCAGTCGACGATGGTGGACTCTATGCCGACCTGGCAGGCGCCGCCGTCGAGCACCAGCAGCGCGTCGCCGAACTCATCGCGCACATGGGCGGCCGTGGTCGGGCTGACGCGGCCGAAGCGGTTGGCGCTGGGCGCGGCCAGGCCGTGCAGGCCCTGGGCCGCGCAGGCTTTCAGCAGGGCCCGCGCCACCGGGTGGGCGGGGCAGCGCAGGCCGATCGAGTCCTGGCCGCCGGCCGCGGCCTGGCCCACGCCAGGGCGGCGCGGCAGGATCAGCGTGAGCGGGCCGGGCCAGAAGGCCTGGATCAAGCGCTGCGCGAAATCCGGCAGCTGGGCCGCGAAATGCGCCACACCCTCGGCGTCGGCCACGTGCACGATCAGCGGATGGTCGGCAGGGCGGCCCTTGGCCGCGAAGATCCTGGCCACGGCCACGTCGCTGGCCGCGTCGGCCGCCAGGCCGTAGACGGTCTCGGTGGGCAGGCCCAGCAGCTCGCCGGCGCGCAGCGCCTGCACGGCGGCCGCGATGGCCTCGTCCGATTCGCCGGGGAGAATCATCGCGGCGCCATTTAGAAGGCTTCCAGGCCGAGCAGGTCCGCCACGCGCAGCGCCGTGACCTTGACCACGTCGACGCTGGCGCCGGTGATGCTGAGGTGGCCCATCTTGCGGCCGGGGCGCGCGCCGAGCTTGCCGTACAGGTGCAGGTGCACGCCGGGCAGGGCCAGCACCTCGCGCCAGGCCGGCGTGATGGGCTGGCCTTGGGCGTCGAACCAGAGGTCGCCCAGCAGGTTGAGCATGATGGCCGGGCTGTGCTGGCGCGGCTGGGCCAGCGGCAGGCCGGCCAGGGTGCGCACCTGCAGGTCGAACTGCGAGCAGTCGCAGGCGTCTATCGTGTAATGGCCGCTGTTGTGCGGGCGCGGCGCCATCTCGTTGACCACCAGGCTGCCGTCCTCGAGCACGAAGAACTCGACGCACAGCACGCCCACGTAATTCAGGCCCTCGGCGATCGCGCGCGTGGCGGCCACCGCGCGCTGCGCCAGCGCGTCGGGCAGGTTGCCCTCGTAGACCTCGGTCACGGCCAGGATGCCGCCACGGTGCAGGTTGCGCTGGGCCGGGAAGTTGACCATGGCGCCGTCGGCGCCGCGCGCCACGATGACCGAGCATTCGGCGGCCAGCGGCAGCATCTTCTCGAGCACGCAGGGCACCTGATTGAGCTCGCCCCAGGCAGCGGCGAGCTCGGCGCGCGTGGCCACGCGCAGCTGGCCCTTGCCGTCGTAGCCCATGCGCGCGGTCTTGAGGATGCCGGGCAGCAGGCCGCCCTCGACCGCGGCCAGCTGCTCGGGCGTCTCGATCAGGGCATAGGGCGCCACCGGCACGCCGCAGCGCACGAAATGCGCCTTCTCGCGCGCGCGGTCCTGGGCCACGGCCACGGCCTCGGCCCCCGGCGCCACCCAGCGCTGCGCGGCCAGGCCTTGCAGCGCCGGCGCGGGCACGTTCTCGAACTCGGTGGTGATGGCGGCCGAGCGCTGGATCAGCTGCTCCAGGCCATGCGGGTCGAGGTAGTCGGTGCGGATGTGGAAATGCGCCGCCAGGCCGGCCGGGCTGTTCGGGTCGGGGTCCAGCACCGCCGTGAAATAGCCCATGGCCTGGGCCGCGTGCACGAACATGCGGCCGAGCTGGCCGCCGCCCATCACGCCCAGCGTGGCCGGCTGGCCGCCCGCCAGCGCGCCAGGAAGAATCACGCCGCTCATCATGTCGCCGCGCATCAAGCGGCTCCCACCGGCGGCAGCGTCATGGCGCGGGCCGCCTCGGTCTGCTCGGCGCGGAAGGCCTCGAGCCGCGCGCGCAGCGCCGGGTCTTCGTTGGCCAGCAGGGCCACGGCGAACAGCGCGGCGTTGGCCGCGCCGGCCGCGCCGATCGCGAAAGTGGCCACCGGCACGCCCTTGGGCATCTGCACGATGCTGTGCAGCGAGTCCACGCCCTGCAGGTGGCGGCTGGCCACCGGCACGCCCAGCACCGGCACCACGGTCTTGGCGGCGATCATGCCCGGCAGGTGGGCCGCGCCGCCCGCGCCGGCGATGATGGCCTTGAGCCCGCGCCCAGAGGCGGCCTCGGCGTAGGCGAACATGTCGTCGGGCATGCGGTGCGCCGAGACCACGCGCGCTTCGTGCGCGACGCCGAACTGTTGGAGAATCTGGACTGCGTGCTGCATGGTGTCCCAGTCGGAACTGGAGCCCATGACGACGCCGATGAGCGCTTGAGTCATTGAGTGCTTTTCGAAGAATCGCTGAATTTTAAGGTTTCCACCATGATTGACGTCACCGTCCAAAACTTCGAAGCCGAGGTGATCGCTGCCTCCATGACCACCCCGGTGCTGGTGGACTTCTGGGCGCCCTGGTGCGGCCCCTGCAAGGCGCTGGGCCCGCTGCTGGAAAAACTCGAGACCGCCTACGAGGGCCGTTTCAAGCTGGTCAAGATCAACTCCGACGACGAACAGCAGCTGGCCGCGGCTTTCGGCATACGCAGCATCCCGACCTGCGTGCTGATGAAGAACGGCCAGCCGGTCGACGGCTTCATGGGCGCCGTGCCCGAGGGCAAGCTGCGCGAGTTCCTGGACAAGCACCTGCCCGGCGAGCACGAATTGGCCGCCGAAGCCGACGCCCAGGAGGCGCAGGAGCACCTGGCCTCGGGCGACACGGAAAGCGCCCAGGCCCGCCTGGCCGGCGCGCTGGCCACCGACCCGGGCAACGACGACATCCGCTACGACTACGTCAAGCTGCTGATCGGCACCGGTCAGCTGGGCGAGGCAGCCGGCGCGCTGGCGCCGGCGCTGGCGCAGATCCCGGTGGCGCTGCGCTTCGAGGCCCTGGCCCAGTGGCTCAACGCCATGGAGTTCGCCACCACCGACCCGCGCGGCCGCTGGAGCCAGGCGCAGTTCGACGACAGGATCGCCGAGAACAAGCGCGACTTCGAGACCCGCTTCGCCAAGAGCCGCGTGCTGATGGCGCACGGCGAGTGGACGGCCGCCATGGACGAGCTGCTCGAAATCATCATGCGCGACAAGAAATGGGACGAGGAGGCGCCGCGCAAGACCTTCGTCGCCATCCTCGAGCTGCTGGCGCCGCCCCGCCCCAAGGCCAGCGCCGAGGCCGGCGGCAAGAGCACCGGTGGCATCGAGCTGATGGGCAAGAGCGCCGTGCAGGAAGACCCGCAGTCCGCCCTGGTCTCGGCCTACCGGCGCAAGCTCAGCATGATGCTGAACTGAGCCTCACAAGCACCGCTCTGACGCGTCACCCGGGACTTATACTTCCTTTTTAAAAATGGAAGTATAAATGCCCAGTTTGTACACCGAGATGTCGGCAGCGGCGCAGGCCGCATTTGCCGGGCTCGATACGGCAGCCCGCCAGCGCGAAGTCGATCGATGCGTCGCCGACTTGCCGGGGGGGTTCACCCGCAAGCTGGTCAACGGCAGGACCTACTGGTACTACCAGGCCAAGTCGCCGGATGGCGCGCCCTTGCAGACCTATGTAGGGCCTGACGACGCGACGACGCGCGCGCTCATAGCCGCACACAAGAGCGGCGTCCATGCGCAAGCCGACCAGAACATGCTGCGCGCGGCGCGCGCGGCCGTGGAACTGGGCTGCGCCCAGGTGCCGCTCAAACACGGGCGGGTGATCAGCCGGCTCGGCGACCACGGTTTTTTCCGCGCGGGGGGCATTCTGGTCGGCACCCATGCCTTCATGGCCTACCAGAACCTGTTGGGCGTGGCCTGGCAGGGCAGCGCCATGACGCTGGACCTGGACTTCGACCATGCCGGACGGAATGTCTCGATCGCCTTGCGGCCGGGGATCAAGATCGACACGCGCAAGGCGATCGAGTCACTGGAAATGGGATTCATGCCCATCCAGAGCCAGACGACCTACAAGAAGGCGGACGAGCCCGACTTCGACATCGACTTCCTGACCGCGATGGGCAGGACGGGCGACGCCCCGGTCCATGTCGCATCGCTGAACGTGACGCTGCAGCCGCTCAGGTTCATGGAGTTGTCGCTGGAGGACCCTCTCACGACGACCCTGCTCTGGCGCAACGGCCCCGTGGTCGTCAATCTGCCCCGCCCCCAGCGTTACGCCGTGCACAAGCTGCTGGTTTACGGAGAGCGGCCGCAGAACATGCGCACCAAGGCCGTCAAGGACCTGGCCCAGGCGGCCGCCCTGATGGACTACTTGCTGGACATGGATCTGGCACTCATCCAGGAGGCCTGGCAAGACGCCCTGTCCCGCGGCAAGGGATGGCAAAGCCGGATGGAAGAAGGCTTCAGCGCGCTCTGCCGGCAGTACGAAGCCTTGAACTTTCGCCAGCGCCTCGCGGTGGGCGCCGCATAAGCCCCTGCCCAGGCAGGCCCGGCGCGGCGACTGGCCGCGCTCAAGCGGTGAGCCGCTGCAGCGCCTCGCGGTACTTGGCGGCGGTCTTCTCGATCACCTCGCGCGGCAGGCGCGGCGCGGGGGCGGTCTTGTCCCAGGGCTTGCCGCCGACCTGGGCCTGCTCCAGCCAGTCGCGCAGGAACTGCTTGTCGTAGCTCGGCGGGTTGCTGCCCTCGGCGTAGCTCTGGTCATAGGATTCCTGGGGCCAGTAGCGCGAGGAGTCGGGCGTCAGCACCTCGTCCATCAGCACCAGGGTGCCGTCGGCGTCGAGGCCGAATTCGAACTTGGTGTCGGCGATGATGATGCCCTTCTTGGCCGCGATCTCGGCCGCCGCCTTGTAGATGGCGATGCTGATGTCACGGATGCGGCCCGCCAGGTCGGCACCAATCATTTCCACCGTGCGCTCGAAGCTGATGTTCTCGTCGTGCTCGCCCACGGCCGCCTTGGCCGCCGGCGTGTAGATCGGCTCGGGCAGCTTGCTGGCGTTCTTCAGCCCGGGCGGCAGCGGCACGCCGCAGACCGACTGGCCCTGCTGGTACTCCTTCCAGCCGCTGCCGGCCAGGTAGCCGCGCACCACGGCCTCCACGGGAATCGGCTTGAGGCGCTTGACCAGCATGGCGCGGCCCTGGACCTGGGGCAGGTCGTCGGGCGTGACCACGCTCTCGGGCGCCTCGCCGGTCAGGTGGGTGGGGCAGAGGTTCAGGCCCTTGGGGCCGAGCTTGTCGAACCAGAACAGCGTCATCTGCGTGAGCAGCTCCCCCTTGCCGGGAATCGGTTCGCCCATGATCACGTCGAAGGCGCTGATGCGGTCGGAGGCGACCATCAGGATGCGGTCGTCGCCCACCGCGTAGTTGTCGCGCACCTTGCCGCGCGCGAGCAGCGGCAGGGAGGTCAGGGACGAGGTGTGCAGGGCAGAAGTCATGGGCGGGCTCACGAGAGGGCTGCAATGAAAAAGCCCGTCGAACAGTCAACGGGCTTGCCGATTATCGCAAGACTGCGAAAGGGACTGTTACACCCTCAGTTCACCAGCTGGGCCAGCTCGCCCTTGGCGTACTTGGCGGCCATGACCTGCAGGCTCGCGCCCTTGATCTTGGCGCCCTGGCCTTCGCAGCCGAACTCGAGGTAGCGCGCCTTGCAGACCTGCTTGGCGGCCTCGCGCGCCGGCTTGAGCCATTCGCGCGCGTCGAACTTCTCGGGGTTCTCGGCCAGGAACTTGCGCACCGCCCCGGTCATGGCCAGGCGGATGTCGGTGTCGATGTTGATCTTGCGCACACCGTACTTGATGGCTTCCTGGATCTCCTCGACCGGCACGCCGTAGGTCTCCTTCATCTTGCCGCCGTACTGGTTGATGACGGCCAGCAGCTCCTGCGGCACGCTCGACGATCCGTGCATCACCAGGTGGGTGTTCGGGATGCGGGCGTGGATTTCCTTCACGCGGCTGATCGCCAGGATGTCGCCGGTGGGCTTGCGCGAGAACTTGTAGGCGCCGTGGCTGGTGCCGATGGCGATCGCCAGGGCGTCGAGCTGGGTGGCCTTGACGAACTGGGCCGCCTCCTCGGGGTCGGTCAGTAGGGCCGAGTGGTCCAGCTTGCCGACGGCGCCTATGCCGTCTTCCTCGCCGGCCTCGCCGGTCTCCAGCGAGCCCAGGCAACCGAGCTCGCCCTCGACCGTGACGCCGACCTTGTGCGCCATGTCCACCACCTTGCGCGTCACGTCGACGTTGTAGTCGAACGAGGCCGGGGTCTTGCCGTCCTCGCGCAGCGAGCCGTCCATCATGACCGAGCCGAAGCCCAGGTCGATCGCGCCCTGGCAGATCGCCGGGCTCTGGCCATGGTCCTGGTGCATGACCAGCGGAATCTGGGGATAGGCTTCGACGGCGGCCTGGATCAGGTGCTTGATGAAGGCCTCGCCTGCGTACTTGCGCGCGCCGGCGCTGGCTTGCAGGATCACCGGCGCGCCGGTCTCCTTGGCAGCCTCCATGACGGCCTGGACCTGCTCCAGGTTGTTGACGTTGAAAGCCGGAATGCCGTAGCCGTTGGCCGCCGCATGGTCCAGCAGCTCGCGCATCGAAACGAGTGCCATGTGATGATCCCAGAGAGTTGAAAGTCGGATGAAAGCCGCCCAGGCGGCCCGTAACCGCCTGGTAACTCCCGGATTTTAAACGGTGCGCCCGGCGCGCGGGGGCAGGGCAGCACTCAGCCGACGCGGCAGACCTTGAGCATGTTGGTGCCGCCCGGCGCGCCCATGGGCTCGCCGCAGGTGATGGCGTAGACGTCGCCGGTCTGCACGATGCCGCGCGCCTTGAGGTGGCGCTCGGCCTGGCTCAGCGCCGTGTCGCGGTCGGCGCTGGTGTCCATCAGCAGCGGGCGCACGTTGCGGAAGATGGCCATCTTGCGCTGGGTCGCGAGCTTGGGCGTCAGCGCGTAGATCGGGATGCGGATGCGGTGGCGGCTCATCCACAGCGGCGTCGAGCCCGAATCGGTCAGCGCCACGATGGCCTTGGCGTCCAGGTGGTGGGCGGTGAACAGCGCGCCCATGGCGATGGCCTGGTCGATGCGGCTGAAGGTCTGGCCGGTGAAGTCGGCGTCGATCTCCACATGCTCGGCCCCTTCGGCCGCCTCGCAGATCTTGGCCATCTCCTGCACCGTCTCCAGCGGGTACTTGCCGGCCGCGGTCTCGGCGCTCAGCATCACCGCGTCGGTGCCGTCGAGCACGGCGTTGGCCACGTCGCTGACCTCGGCGCGCGTGGGCACCGGGTTGGTGATCATGCTCTCCATCATCTGCGTGGCCGTGATCACCACCTTGTCGTGCACATGGGCCAGCTTGATCATGCGCTTTTGCAGCGCCGGCACGGCCGCGTTGCCGACCTCCACGGCCAGGTCGCCGCGCGCCACCATGATGCCGTCGCTGGCCTTGAGGATCTCCTCGAGCAGCGGAATCGCCTCGGCGCGCTCGATCTTGGCGATCAGGCCGGGCCGGTGGCCGTATTGCTCGGCGGCCACGTTGCACAGCTGGCGCGCCATGGCCATGTCGGTGGCGTTCTTGGGGAAGCTCACCGCCACGTAGTCGGCCTGGAAGCTCATCGCGGTCTTGATGTCCTCCATGTCCTTGGCCGTCAGCGCCGGCGCCGTCAGGCCGCCGCCCTGCTTGTTGATGCCCTTGTTGTTCGACAGCTCGCCACCGAGCTTGACCGTGGTGTGGACCTGCTCGCCACGCACCGCGTCCACCGTCAGCACGATCAGGCCGTCGTTGAGCAGCAGCATGTCGCCGGCCTTGACGTCGCGCGGCAGCTCCTTGTAGTCCAGGCCCACGCCGGTCAGGTCGCCCGGCTCGGCGCGCGAGGCGTCGAGCACGAACTTGGCGCCCGGCTCCAGCATCACCTTGCCCTCGGCGAACTTGCCGACGCGGATCTTGGGGCCCTGCAGGTCGGCCATGATGGCGACCTCGCGCCCAGCGCGCTGCGAGGCCTCGCGCACCAGGCGGGCGCGGTCGATGTGGTCCTGCGCCTTGCCGTGGCTGAAGTTGAGCCGCACCACGTTGACGCCGGCCCGGATCATGGCCTCCAGCAGGGCGGGGTCGCTCGACGCGGGGCCGAGGGTGGCGACGATTTTGGTGGCGCGACGTGGCATGGAAAGGGGTCTCCTGTAACTAAGTTCCGGATTCTCACACGGAAACGGTTACAGCCAGGGTACAGAACAAAGCCCCTGGCCGCGCCAAGGCATCGCCGCGGCGGCCGGCCGCAGACATGGCTGGGCCTGCCCCGCCCCGCACCCGGCCGGGCGCCAATGCCGCGAAAACGGCCCCGGGCCTGGCTCTGCGGCCCCAACCCGACCGCCCCGCCGGGCCGGATCGACGCCCCGGGAACCGGCCGCCCGCCGCCCATTCCATGTGAAATGGTCAAGGCTCTTGTCACCAAAGGCGCAGCGATCCTGCTCGTCACGGCCCGGGGCCGCATCGGCGCGGGCCGGCACGGGCCGGTCAATCGGCGCATGTTTGATCCTGGTCAGAGTCCATGGCCCCGCCCCCCGGTAGCATCCCCGGCATCACTTTCCGCCTCCGTCGCGCCGGCGCGCGGCCGCAGCTGCGGGGACATCCCGCGGCGCCACATCCCTTCCATCCGTACCGACCTTCATGATGCCGACCCTCGCCCCGATCCCGGCCGACCAGCCGCTGCCGCACCGCAAGACCCTGCGCGAATGGCTGATCCCCCTGTCCACCCGCACCACGGCCTGGGCCCTGCTGCTGCTGGCCTTCGACTACACGCTGCTGCTCGCCGCCTTCGCCGGCACGGTGCTGCTCCATGCTTGGTGGGCCAAGGCGCTGTGCGGCCTGGCCGCGGGCTTCGTGACCGGCCGCCTGTTCATCATCGGCCACGACGCCTGCCACCAGAGCCTGACGCCGCACCGCGGGCTCAACCGCTGGCTGGGCCGCATCGCCTTCCTGCCCTCGCTCACGCCCTACAGCCTGTGGGACGTGGGCCACAACGTGGTGCACCACGGCTACACCAACCTCAAGGGCGTGGACTTCGTCTGGGCGCCGCTCACGCGCGAGGAATACGCGGCGCTTCCGCCGCTGCAGCGCGGGCTCAACCGCCTCTATCGCAGCGGCTGGGCGCCCGGCCTCTACTACTTCGTCGAGATCTGGTGGAAGAAGATGTACTTCCCCAACCGCACGCAGATGCCCACGCGCCGCCCCATTTTCGTGAAGGACGGCCTGCTGGTCAGCGCCTTCGCCCTGCTCTGGGCCGGCGGCCTGGTGGCCGGCGCGCTGGCCGCCGGGCAGTCGCTGGCCCTGGTGCTGGCCACCGGCTTCGCCCTGCCCTTTTTGTTCTGGAACTCGATGATAGGCTTCGTGGTCTACGTGCACCACACCCATGTCAAGGTGTCCTGGCACGAGGACAAGGCCGCCTGGGCCAAGGCCCAGCCCTTCGTCTCGACCACCGTGCACCTGACCTTCCCGTTCAGGATAGGCGCGCTGCTGCACCACATCATGGAGCACACGGCGCACCACGTGGACATGAGCATTCCGCTCTACCGCCTCAAGCAAGCCCAGGCCCGGCTGGAGGAGCTGCTGCCCGCGCGCATCATCGTCCAGCCCTTCTCCTGGCGCTGGTACTTCGAGACCGCGCGCCAATGCAAGCTCTACGACTTCAGGCGCCGCTGCTGGACCGACTACCGCGGGCGGCCGACCAGCGCGCGGCGGCCGCAGATTGCGTAATCGCCAAGCCCAAGGACAAAGGGGCGGCGCCCGGCAGGCGCCGCCCCTTTCTTGCCTCGGCCCGACGGCCCGTCAGCCCGCGGCGCGCTTTTGCAGGATCTCGAAGGCCGGCAAGGTCTTGCCCTCCAGCACCTCGAGGAAGGCGCCGCCGCCGGTGGAGATGTAGCCGACCCGCTTGTCGATGCCGTACTTGGCAATCGCGGCCAGGGTGTCGCCGCCGCCGGCGATGCTGAAGGCCTGGGATTCGGCAATCGCCTGGGCAATCACCTTGGTGCCGTTCTCGAAGGCCGGGAACTCGAACACGCCCACCGGGCCGTTCCAGACGATGGTGCCGGCGGCCTTGAGCTGCTCGGCCAGGCGAGCCGCGGTGTGCGGGCCTATGTCCAGGATCAGGTCGTCGTCTTCGACTTCGGTGGCCAGCTTGACGCTGGCCGGCGCGTCGGCCGCGAACTGCTTGGCGCAGACCACGTCGGTCGGGATCGGCACCTCGGCGCCGCGCGCGCGCATGGCATCGATCACCGCCTTGGCCTCGCCCACCAGGTCCGGCTCGGCCAGGCTCTTGCCGATCTTGAGGCCGGCGGCCAGCATGAAGGTGTTGGCGATGCCGCCGCCGACGATCAGCTGGTCCACGTTCCTGGCCAGGCTTTGCAAGATGGTCAGCTTGGTCGAGACCTTGGAGCCGGCCACGATGGCGGCCAGCGGGCGCTTCGGGTTCGCCAGGGCCTTGCTGATCGCGTCGATCTCGGCCGCCAGCAGCGGGCCGGCGCAGGCGATGGGCGCGTACTGCGCGATGCCGTAGGTCGTGCCCTCGGCGCGGTGCGCGGTGCCGAAGGCGTCGTGCACAAAGATGTCGCACAGCGCGGCCAGCTTGCGCGCCAGCTCCTCGCTGTTCCTCTTCTCGCCCTTGTTGACGCGGCAGTTCTCGAGCAGCACGACCTGGCCCGGCGCGACCTGCACGCCGTCGACCCAGTTCGCGAGCAGCGGGACCTCGCGTCCGAGCAGCTCGCCCAGGCGCTGGGCCACCGGGGCCAGCGAGTCCTCGGGCTTGAACTCGCCCTCGGTCGGGCGGCCCAGGTGCGAGGTCACCATGACGGCCGCGCCGGCGTCCAGCGCCATCTGTATGCAGGGTACCGAGGCACGGATGCGCGTGTCCTCGGTGATGCGTCCCGCATCGTCCTGCGGGACGTTGAGGTCGGCGCGGATGAACACGCGTTGGCCGCGGGCTTTGCCCTGGGCGCAGAGGTCGGAGAAGCGGATGACGTTCATGGGGGGCGCTCGGAAAGGAATGGGGGGAGGGTTCGCCCGCCATTTTAGAAGCCGCCCCGCCGGCGCGGGTTACCAACCGAGTCCGAGATGCAGGGGCAGGTAGACCGCCATGCCGGCCAGGATGGTGAGGAACACGTCGCGCCGCCAGTAGAAGGCCGCAGCGCCGGCCATGGCGGCGAACAGGCGCGCGTCCTGCCAGGTGGCGACCAGCCGGCCCTGGGTCATCACCACCTCGGGCACGACGACGGCCGCCAGCGCCGCGATCGGCGCGTACTGCAGGCCGCGCTGGGCCCAGGGCGGCAGGCTCCAGGGCTTGCTCGTGATGAAGAAGAAGCAGCGCGCGAGCACCGTGACGCCGGCCAGGGCCACGATCACCGCCACGCTCCAGAGGTCGGTGCCCCCGCTCATGTCGTCGCCCGCCCCTGCGCCGCCGGCGGCTGGGGCTTCTCGAGCGCGAGGCACAGCAGCACCGCGGCCGCGATCGCAACCACGATGTTGAGCTTGAGCGGCAGCGCGTAGGCTAGCACGGCCGCGACGCCGGCCACGCCGGCCGAGACCACACGCAGCCGCGTGCTGGCCAGCGAGCAAAGAATGCCCAGCAGGCACAGAATGCCGGCAAAGCCCAGGCCCCAGGAGGTGGGGATGAAGTTGGCCAGCGCGATGCCGACCAGGCTGGCCAGCATCCAGCTGCCCCAGTTGACCAGGCAGTTGCCCGACAGGTAGGCCTCCTGCACCAGATGCTCGGCGGCGCTGCGGCCGGGATGCGGGAAGCGGCGCGTGAACAGCACGTAGCTGATGTCGGTCGTGAGATAGCCGTGCGCCAGGCGCTGGCGCAGCGGCAGGTGCATGAGGTAGGGCCGCAGGTGCAGGCTGAACACCACGAAGCGCAGGTTGACGCAAAAACCCGCGGCCAGGATCACCCAGGCCGGCGCGCCGGCCACCAGCAGGGGGATGGCCGCCAGCTGCGAGCTGCCGGCGAACACCAGCAGCGTCATCAGCACCGCCTCGAACACGCTCATGCCCGACTTGAGCATAGCCACGCCGGTCATCAGCCCCCAGGCGGCCACGCCCGGGGCCTGCGGCAGCATGGCCCGCATGCCGACACCGAACTCGGGATGGGTGTGGATCGCGCGCCGCCAGAACATCAGTGCGCCCGGGTCTCGAAGCGCTGGCCGGCCTGCAGCGCAAAGCCGCGCAGGAACTCGCCCACCGGCAGGCGCTTGCCGCCGGGGCGCTGCAATTCCAGCAGATTGAGCACGCCGTCGCCGCAGGCCACGCGCACGCCGCCGGCATCTGCCGACAGGACGGTGCCGGGCGCCTGGCCGGGCGACGAGGCTGCCTGGTCCGCCTCGGCACGCCAGAGCTTGATCAGGTCCGGCCCCAGCTGGGCCTGGGCCCCGGGAAAAGGGTCGAAGGCCCGGATGCGCCGCTCGATCTGCGCCACGGGCAGGGTCCAGTCGAGCGCGGCCTCGGCCTTCTCTATCTTGTGCGCGTAGTTCACGCCTTCGGCGGGCTGCTTGAGCGGCCGCAGGCCGCCGCAGGCCGCCAGCTCCAACGCCTCCACGATCAGGCGACCGCCCAGGTCGGCAAGCTTGTCGTGCAGGCCGGCCGTCGTGTCGCCGGCCGCGATGGGCAGCGCCTGCATGAGCAGCATGTCGCCGGTGTCCAGCCCCGCGTCCATCTGCATGATGGTCACGCCGGTCTCGGCGTCACCGGCCTCGATCGCGCGGTGGATGGGCGCGGCGCCGCGCCAGCGCGGCAGCAGGGAAGCATGGATGTTCAAACATCCAAGCCTCGGCAGGTCCAGTACCCACTGCGGCAGGATCAGCCCGTAGGCCGCAACCACCATGGCGTCGGCCCGCGCCGCCAGCAGGGCCTCGCGCGCGGCGGCCGCGTCCTCGGGGTACTTGCCGTCCAGGCGCAGGCTGCGCGGCTGGGCCACCGGCATGCCGTGCTCGAGCGCGAACTGCTTGACCGGCGAGGCCTGCAGCTTCATGCCGCGCCCGGCCGGGCGGTCGGGCTGAGTCAGGACCAGGGGGATCTCGAAACCCGCGGCGTGCAGGCGCTGCAGGGCCACGCGGGCGAACTCGGGCGTTCCGGCAAAGACGATTCTCAAGATGACGGGCTTTCAGCGGCGCTCAGGAAACTCGCGCGGCTCGGGCTCGATTTCCTCGGTGATCAGCCATTTGCGCACCACGCCCGAGGGGTCCAGATGCAGGTGCAGGCGGCGAAAACCGAAGCCGCTGACATCCCGGTAGCGGTAGGTCCAGACCACGCCGTCGAACAACGCCACGCGCTCGAGCAGGGCGGGCTTGCCGAACATCAGCTCCACGTCGCGCGCGGTCCAGCGGTCGATCTGGATGCGGCCGAACTTGCCCGGATCCAGCGTCTGCTCGACACGCACCAGGCGGCCAGTGGCGTCGAAGTCGAGGTTGTGCACCTGGATGCCGGCGGGCTGCTGCGAGTACTGCAGGCGCTCGCCGTCGGGCAGGGCATAGCGGGCCGTGGGCTTGCCCAGGCGCGACAGCACGTCGGCGCGCGGGGCGCCCGGCTTCTCCCATTGCGGCGCGGCGCAGCCGACCAGCAGCATCGCCAGCGCCAGTCCAGCGAGCTGCAACGCGCGGCGGGCGGTGCCGGCCCTCACGGCCGCGCCTCCTCCCGCAGCTGCTTGAGCAGCTTGGACTTGATGCGGTTGCGCTTGAGCGGGGACAGGTAGTCGACGAAGACCTTGCCCATCAGGTGGTCCATCTCGTGCTGGATGCAGACGGCCAGCAGGCCCTCGGCCGGGATGCTGCGCGACTGGCCCTCGCCGTCCAGGGCGCTGACCGTGACGGCCGCCGCCCGCTCCACGCCGTCGTAGACGCCGGGCACCGACAGGCAGCCCTCGTCGCCGCGCAGCCGCTCGGCGCTGCCCCAGGTGATCTCGGGGTTGATCAGCACCATGGGCTCGTTGCGCTGCTCCGACACGTCGATCACGATCAGGCGCTCGTGCACGTCGACCTGGGTGGCCGCCAGGCCTATGCCATGGGCCTCGTACATGGTCTCGAACATGTCGGCGATCAGCGCCCGGATGCGCGCGTCCACCGCCTGCACGGGTTGGGCCACCTTGTGCAGCCGGGGGTCGGGATAGCGAAGAATGGGAAGCAGGGCCATGGCGTCAGGTCGAAGATGTCGTTATTTTCGCTACTTTTCGCCGCGGCTGCCGGCCTGGGGCCGATTCTTCTTTGCCCGATCAGGGTCTTGGGCGCAGAATTCAAAGTCGATTCTCAAGATTGACCGCAGGGGGCCCACACAAGCCATGAAGCACCGTCATCCCGCAGACCTCTATGCCAAGGCCGCCGCGGCGGCGCTGCTGAGCACCGCGCTGGCCGGCCCGCCCGCCGCGGCCCAGAACTACCCCATCACCCCCGCCCAGCGCGCCACGGCGCAGCAGGTGGCGCAGGCCGGGGTGCCGCTGTCCGAGCTGGCGCCGAACGCGCCGGATCAGCACCGGGTGCGGCGCGGCGACACGCTGTGGGACATCTCCAGCCTGTTCCTCAAGAGCCCCTGGCGCTGGCCCGAGCTCTGGGGCATGAACCTGGACCAGATCCGCAACCCGCACCTGATCTACCCCGGCCAGCTGCTGGTGCTGGAGCGACAGGGCGGCCGTGCCGTGCTGCGCGTGGCCGGCGGCAACGGCAGCGGCGCCGACACCGTCAGGCTGTCGCCGCGCACCCGCGCCGAGCCTCTGGGCGAAGGCGCCCTGCCGACCCTGCAGCCGCACCTGATCGAACCCTTCCTGGCCGAACCCCTGGTGGTCGACGCGACGCAGCTGCAGCAGGCACCGCGCATCGTCGCCACCCAGGAGCACCGCGTGCTGCTCAGCCGCGGCGACCGGGCCTACGTGCGCGGCGACGCCGCCGCCCCCCTGATCGACGGCCAGGGCCAGCCCTCGCGCTTCCGAGTGTTCCGCAGCGCCACGCCGCTGAAGGACCCCGAATCGGGCGAAATCCTGGGCTACGAGGCCCAGTACCTGGGCCAGGCCGAGCTGCGGCGCGGCGAATCCCTGCGCCAAGTCGCGCTGGCGGACGGCCAGACCCGCAGCGACCCGGTGCCCGCCACGGTCGACATCCTCAGCGCCAAGGAGGAGATGCGCACCGGCGACCGCCTGCTGCCCGAGCCGTCGCGCGAGTTCCGCAGCTACGCGCCGCGCGCGCCCATGGCCGCGGTCGAGGCCCGTGTGGTCTCGGTCTACGGCAGCGCCGTGCGCTACGCGGCGCAGAACCAGGTGGTGGTGATCAACCGCGGCACGCGCGACGGCCTGGAAAGCGGCCATGTGCTGGCCCTCCTGAGGGCCGGCGAGCGCGTCGTCGACAAGACCGACCCGGCGCGCACCATGCTGCAGCTGCCCGACGAGCGCAACGGCCTGCTGATGGTGTTCCGCACCTTCGAGCGAGTCTCCTACGGGCTGGTGCTGGACATCGTCGACAGCGTGAAGGTGGGCGACCGGCTGGTCAATCCGCGCTGATGCCGCCGGCCTGCCCGTCGGCCGCTGCGCCGGCCGCGCTGACCCGCGAGGAGCTCGCGGCCTGGCTGCGGCTCACGCTGAGCCCGGGCCTGGGCCCCGGGGCGGTGCGCCGCCTGCTGGCGGCCTTCGGCCTGCCCCAGCAGGTGCTGGCACAGCCGGCCAGCGCGCTGCGCCAGGTCCTCGGGCCGGCCCAGGTCCAGGCCCTGCTGGACGAGGCGCCTGAACTGGCCGAGCTCGCCACGCGCAGCTGGGACTGGCTGCAGGCCGGCGAAGCCGGCGAGGAAGGCGTGGGCCGCCGCATCCTGGTGCTGGGCGACGCCGACTACCCCGCCAGCCTGCTGGCCATCGAGGACCCGCCGCCCATGCTCTACCTGCTGGGCCAGGTCGACCGGCTCGCCATGTTGCGCGGCATCGCGGTGGTCGGCAGCCGCAACCCGACGCCGCAGGGCGCGGCCAATGCGCGGCAGTTCGCCCGTGCCCTGGCCAGCGCCGGACTGTCCGTGGTCTCTGGCCTGGCGCTGGGCGTGGACGGCGCGGCCCACGAGGGCGCGCTCGAAGGTGCCACCCCCGGCCAGCTCGCGACCCTGGCCGTGGTCGGCACCGGCCTGGACCGCGTCTACCCGCGCCAGCACCTGGATCTGGCGCGCCGCATCGCGCGCCAGGGCCTGCTGGTCAGCGAATACCCGCTGGGCACGCCGCCGCTGGCGCCCAACTTCCCGCGCCGCAACCGCCTGATCTCGGGCCTGAGCCAGGGCACGCTGGTGGTCGAGGCGGCGCTGAAGTCGGGCTCGCTGATCACGGCCCGGCTGGCCAGCGAACAGGGGCGCGAGGTGTTCGCCATCCCCGGCTCCATCCACGCGGCCCAGTCGCGCGGCTGCCACGCCCTGATCCGCCAGGGCGCCAAGCTGGTCGAATCGGCGCAGGACGTGCTCGAGGAACTGCGCTGGCCGGTCCCCGCGCCCGAGACTGAGAAACCCCTGCCCGCCACAGGCGCGGACGACCCGCTGTTGACCCTGATGGGGCACGACCCGGTGAGCCTGGACGCGCTGCAGGCGCGCAGCGGCCTGGACACGCCCACGCTCCAGACCCGGCTGCTGACACTGGAGCTCGACGGCGCGGTCGGCCGCCTGCCGGGCGGCCTGTTCCAGCGCCTGGCCAGCGCTTGAGGCCGGCCCCTAAAGGCGCCGGAACTTCTAGGCTATATTGGGGCCATGTTTGAAGTGCTCGTGTTCGTCTACGAAAACTACTGGCGAGGCGAGGCATGCCCCGAGCTGCCGCAGCTGGGGCGCAAGCTCAGCGCCGCCGGCTTCGACCCGGACGAGATCCAGCAGGCCCTGGCCTGGCTGAACGGTCTGAACCTGGCGGCCCGCGACACGCGGCTGGCCGACGGCGCGGCGCCCGAGCGCACCGGCATCCCCCTGACTCAGACCCCGCCCACCCAGCCCTCCGCGCACAGCCTGCGCGTGTATTCCGTGGCCGAGCAGGCCCATCTGGGCGCCGAATGCCTGGGCTTCGTCTGCTTCCTCGAGTCGGCCGGCGTGCTGCCCCCGGTGCTGCGCGAGATCGTGCTCGACCGCGCCATGGCCGTGCCAGGCCACCCTATGCGCCTGGACGACCTCAAGATCGTCGTGCTGATGGTCTACTGGAGCTTCGGCACCGAGCCCGACGCCCTGGTACTAGACGAACTCTGCGACGACCACCAGGATCGCGTCGCGCACTGATGGCCCCCAGGCTCGGCACTGCGTGTCCTCGCTGGGCTCGCGCAGCGTCCGTGCGCGAAGCTGTACAGCGTAGCGAGCCCATGCCGGGCCTGCGCTATGCACGTTCCGAGGCATCACGCTTCGGCCCGGCCCCGAGGGGGCCCAGACCGGCTTGGGGCGGCCCGGCGCCGGTCTGAGCCTCAACTCAGCAGCCGGTCCGGATTGGCCTCGAGCTTGGCCAGGGCCGCGCGGGTCGCGCGCACCGTCAGGGCCTCGTCCTCGGCCGGCACCAGCAGGCCGGCCTGCAGGTAGGCGGCCAGACGCCGGGTCTGGAACAGGCAGGTGCGGCCGTCGGCCGCGACGAACAGGTGCAATTGGCGGCGTGCGCTGCGCCAGACGAACTGCACCGGCTTGACCTCGCTGTTGCGGTCCAGCGTGAACCAGTGGCCGGGCTGCAGCTCCTGCGCCCGGGCCAGCATGGCCTCGCTCGCCTGGGCGCCGCCGTCGGCCACCACCTCGATGGCCGCATGCTCGAACCCCGGCATCATCTCCAGGCTGCCCGCGTCGAGCTCGATGTCGCCAGCCGCATCGCCGACCACGTCGTCCAGGCTGGCCAGCCGGCGCGCCATCTCGTCCAGCTGGTCCTGCGGGATCAGCTCGGCGCGCGAGAGGAAAGCCTCGGCCACGGTGTCGCTGATCAGCTTGAGGTTCCCCTCCTGCTCCTGGGCCGGCAGGCCCAGCAGCGACATGCCCTGGCGCAAGCGCTGCAGCAATTGCGGCAGCTCCTGCACCACGCGGGCGCGGTCGCTGCGCTGCGGCTTGGCGCTGGCGGTCCACAGCAGGTCGGTGGCGGCGCGCTTGAGCATCAGCGTGTCGGCATGCTGGGCGCCGTGCCGCACGGCCGCCACGGCCAGCACCTCGGCCCAGACCTTGAACAGGAACTCCCGGATCTCGGGGCGCACCGGCACGCTGCCCAGTAGCTTGCGCAGCTCGATGGTGTACTGGATCGCCAGCGTCTCCTTCTGCTCCACCTGCTGGACCACGCTGACCACGCGCTGCGTGCGCTCGGTGCCGAGCAGGGCGCGCGCCAGGAACTGCTGGAACTCGTCGAGCACCAGCTGGAACACGCGGCGCCCGGTCTCGGGGTACTGCTCGATCACCTGGACCACGCGCCGGACCTCGGCCTCCAGCGCGCGGCCGCCGCTCACGCCGGCGTCGAAACCCAGGGCGCAGGAGCCCATGCGGTCGATCAGCTGCCGCGCCGGGTGCTCGAGCGTGCCGAAGAACTCGGGCTCGGCCAGGGCCACGCGCAGCACCGGCATCTGCAGCCGCGCGAACCACACGCGCACGCTGGCCGGAATGCGCTCCTCGGCCAGGATGCTCTGGAACATCAGGGCGACGACCTCGACCGTCGCCTTCTCGCCCGCCGTGCCGGCCTTGCGCTTGAGCTCGGCACTGCGCTGGCGCAGCTCGAGCTGCAGCTGCGCCAGGCCCTCGCCGCCGTCAAGCGGGCCGGAGGCCGTGCCGGCCTGGGTCAGGGCCTGGGTCAGCGCCGGCGACAGCCCGCTGCGCCGCGTCGCATCGCCAGGCCCCACGCGCTCGCCGAGCAGGCGCCTGAGCTGGCCCAGCACGCCCTGCGCCGCCTGGCTGGCGGCCGAGCGGGCGCCGGCTGGCGGCGTCGCCGGGGCCATCAGGCGTGTCTGCGCGGTCGGCTCGACCATGCGCCCGGCGGCGGCGGCAGCACCGGCGCGGCCGCGCTCGCTGGGCGGGGGCGCGAGCCGAGTGGCGGCCGGCGCCGGCGCGGCGGGCGCCAGCGGGGCCGGCCGGCTGGGCGTGGCGGCCTCGCCGCCGCGCCGCAAGAAGGGCCTCAGGTCGATCTCGGGCATCACGCCCTGCTGCACCAGGAATTCGTTGGCGTGGTGGTAGGCCTCCAGCAGGCGCTGCACCAGCGGCTCGCGCAGCAGCTGCTGCACCAGCGTCCAGCTGTCGCGCGCCAGGCCGCAGGCCACCCACTGCTCGAGCAGGGCGCGCGCCAGCTGCTCCGGACGGAAGGCGTCGTCGGCGGCCAGCTCGCGCTGGCCCTCGAGCTGCAGCACGCGCAGGCGCAGGTCGTTGAGCTCCGAGTTGACCGTGTCGCCGAGCGCCAGGGCCAGGCGCGAGACCTGGATCCGGGTCTCGACCTCCTCGTTGTCGATCAGCTCGAGCACGTCGGAGGGCGGGCGGGGGGCCGACGCGCCGGGCTGCCGCCAGGCGCGCCGCACGGCATCGACCCAGGCCTCGTGCAGGCGCTGGAAGGCCAGCAGGGCCTGGCGCCGCTCGCTGAGTTCCTGCGCGGGGGCCGACTGGGCGGCCAGGGCGCCCAGGCGCTCGAGAGCCACGCGCCCCAGCTCGGGCAGCGCCTGGTCGACTTCGGCGACGAAGCGGGCGCGCGCCTGGCGGGCCAGCAGCCCACCGTGGGACAGGGCACGCGGAGCGGTCATGGGCTCAGAGCCTGTTCAAGCGTCTTGGCAATGCAGCCGCGTGGCAAACCGGCCCTCAGACGGTGGCGCCGGCGTTCGGGTCGCCGGGGTCGCCGTCCTTCTTGGGCGCCGCCTTGACCAGGTCCTCGCGCTTGATGCCCAGCCACATGGCGATGGCCGCGGCCACGAACACCGAGGAGTAGATGCCGAAACAGATGCCTATGGTCAGCGCCATCGCGAAGTAGTGCAGGGTCTCGCCGCCGAACAGCAGCATGGACAGCACCATGATCTGGGTCGAGCCGTGCGTGATGATGGTGCGGCTGATGGTCGAGGTGATGGCGTTGTCGATGATTTGCACCGTGTCCATCTTGCGAAAACGCCGGAAGTTCTCGCGGATGCGGTCGAAGATCACCACCGACTCGTTGACCGAGTAGCCCAGCACGGCCAGCACCGCCGCCAGCACCGCCAGCGAGAACTCCCACTGGAAGAAGGCGAAGAAGCCCAGGATGATGATCACGTCGTGCAGGTTGGCGACGATGGCCGCGACGGCGAACTTCCACTCGAAGCGCAGCGCCAAGTAGATCATGATGCCGGCCACCACGAAGGCCAGGGCCTTCAGGCCGTCGGCCGCGAGCTCCTCGCCAACCTGGGGCCCGACGAACTCGGTGCGGCGCAGCTGGGCCTGGGCATTGTCGGCCTTGAGCGCCGCCATGACACGCTCGCTCTGCTGGGCCGAGCTCACGCCCTTTTGCGCCGGCAGGCGGATCATCACGTCGCGCGCGGTGCCGAAGTTCTGCACCTGCACGTCGTTGTAGCCCAGGCCCGAGACCAGGCCGCGCACCTTGCCCAGATCGGCCGGCTGGCTGTAGCTGACCTCCATCACGGTGCCGCCGGTGAACTCCACCGACAGGTGCAGGCCGCGCGAGAACAGGAAGAAGACCGCGAGCAGGAAGGTCACGAGGGAAATCACGTTGAACACCAACGCGTGCCTCATGAACGGGATGTCGCGGCGGATCTTAAAGAATTCCATGGTGCTGCTCCCTCAAGCGGCCGGACGGTTGTTGTCCTGCGCCCCGGCCTCGCCGGCGGGACGCCAGACCGTGCCGATCGACACGGCCTTGAGCTTCTTTTGCCGACCATACCAGAGGTTGACCAGTCCGCGCGAGAAGAACACGGCCGAGAACATCGAGGTCAGGATGCCTATGCAATGCACCACGGCGAAGCCGCGCACCGGGCCGGAGCCGAAGGCCAGCAGCGCCACGCCCGCGATCAGGGTCGTGATGTTGGAGTCCAGGATGGTGGCCCAGGCGCGGTCGTAGCCGGCGTGGATGGCGGCCTGCGGCGAGGCGCCGCCGCGCAGCTCCTCGCGCACGCGCTCGTTGATCAGCACGTTGGAGTCGATGGCCATGCCCAGGGCCAGGGCCATGGCGGCCATGCCGGGCAGGGTCAGCGTGGCCTGCAGCATGGACAGCACGGCCACCAGCAGCAGCAGGTTCACGGCCAGCGCCACGCTGGAGAACAGGCCGAACACCATGTAGTAGACGCACATGAAGGCCGCGATCACCAGGAAGCCCCAGGTCACGCTGTTGAAGCCCTTGGCGATGTTCTCGGCGCCCAGGCTGGGGCCTATGGTGCGCTCCTCGATGATCTCCATGGGCGCGGCCAGGCTGCCGGCGCGCAGCAGCAGCGCGGTGTCGTTGGCTTCCATCGTGGTCATGCGGCCGGAGATCTGCACGCGGCCGCCGCCGATCTCGGTGCGGATCACGGGCGCGGTGACGACCTCGCCCTTGCCCTTCTCGAACAGCAGGATGGCCATGCGCTTGCCCACGTTCTCGCGCGTCACGTCCTTGAAGATACGCGCGCCCTTGGCGTCCAGCGAGAGGTTGACCGTGGGCTCCTGGGTCTGGTTGTCGAAGCCCGGCTGGGCGTCGGTCAGGTTCTCGCCGGTCAGGATCACCTGCTTCTTGACGATCACGGCCTGGCCGTTGCGGTCCAGGTAGCGCTCGTCGCCGAACGGCACCGGGCCGCTCCCCATCTCGGCCGAGCGCGCCTCGGCGCTCTCGTCGACCATGCGCACCTCCAGCGTGGCGGTGCGGCCCAGGATGTCCTTGGCCTTGGCCGTGTCCTGCACGCCGGGCAGCTGCACCACGATGCGGTCCAGGCCCTGCTGCTGGATCACCGGCTCGGCCACGCCGAGCTCGTTGATACGGTTGTGCAGCGTGGTGATGTTCTGCTTGAGCGCCTGCTCCTGCACCTTGCGCGCGGCGTCGACGCGTATGGTCGCCGTGAGCTTGTATTCGCCGCCCTCGGGCGCATCGACCAGCTCGAGCTCGGGGAGTTGCTCGCGGATCACGCGCCTGGCGGCGTCCAGCGTGGCGGTGTCGCGCAGGCGCAGCTCGATCTGCTGGCCGTTGCGGCTGATGCCGCCGTGGCGCACGTCCTTCTCGCGCAGCGCGGTGCGGATGTCGCCGGCCAGCGCGTCGGCGCGCTTGGTCAGCGCCGCGGGCATGTCCACCTGCAGCATGAAGTGCACGCCGCCGCGCAGGTCCAGGCCCAGGTACATGGGCGCGGCGTGCAGGGCCGACAGCCAGGCCGGCGAGCGCGGCACCAGGTTCAGCGCCACCACGTAGGCGGGGTCGGCCGGGTCAGGGATCAGGGCTTTCTGGATCGCGTCCTTGGCCTTGAGCTGGTTGTCGGTGCTGTCGAAGCGCGCGCGCACCGACTGGCCGTCGAAGGCGATCGCCTCGGCGCGCAGCCCGGCCGCCTGCAGCGCCTGCTCGACGCGGGCCTGCGTGGCGCTGTCCACGCGCACCGTGGCCTTGCCCGAGGACACCTGCACGGCAGGCGCCTCGCCGAAGAAATTGGGCAGCGTGTAGATCGCCCCCATCAACAGCGCGATCACGATGATCGCGTACTTCCAGACCGGGTAACGGTTCATGATCGCGCTTTTTCGCTACTGGCTAACGCCGGCAGGCACCAGGCCCTGCCGGACGGGGCTTCACTTCACCGTGCCCTTGGGCAGCACCTGGACCACGGCGCTGCGCTGCATCTGCACTTCCACGCCGCTGGCCACCTCGACGCTGAGGAAACCGTCGCCGAGCTTGGTGACCTTGCCGAGCAGGCCGCCGGCGGTGACCACTTCGTCGCCCTTGGCCAGCGCCTCGATCATGGCGCGGTGCTCCTTCTGCTTCTTCATCTGCGGACGGATCATCACGAAGTAGAGCACCACGAACATCAGCACCAGCGGCAGCATGCTCGTGAGCGAGGACATCATGTCGCCCCCGGCAGCGGCGGCGGGCGCGGTTTGGGCATAGGCGGAAGAAATCAGCACGTTCAATACTCCACGGGGGAATGATCAATGGGGGAACCGCGCGGGCGGGCCAGGCCGCCGGCACGGAAAAGACTTGGGATTGTATGCGGCGCCATGATGGCCTTGCCCAGGGCGGGAAAGGTGGCGGGTTCGCCGCCGGCGCGGCCGCCGGGCCGGCGCGCAGGGGGCCCGAAGTCTCGCGGCTCAGTCGCCGACCTGCAGCACCAGATTCCCGGCCAATTTGCCTTGCTCGACCTGCTCGTGGGCTGTGGCGATGTCATCCAGTGGCAATCGCGCCGCGATGTTGTGCTGCAGGCGGTTGCGCGCCAGCATTCGGGTGAGCGTGGCCACCGCGCGTGCCCGGTCTTCGGGCGAAAGGTGGTAGACGATGAAGAACTTCAGCTGCAGGTTCTTCGATATCAGGGGAAAGAATGGCAGCTGCAGTGGCGTGCTGCTGCCGTAGGTGACGCATTCGCCGCCCATGCGCAGCATCTCGAGATTGGCCGCGGCATTGACACCCAGGTCCAGCTCGATGACGCGTTCCACGCCTCGACCCTCCGTCAGTTCGGCCACGCGTTCGACCAGGGATTCGGTCTTGTACATCACCACATCATCGGCACCGGCTGCCCGCGCGAGTGCGGCCTTCTCCGGGGTGCTGACGGAGGTAATCACCCGGGCGGCCCCCAACTGGCCCGCCATCTGCACCGCATAGTGACCCACCGCACCGGCCCCGCCGGCGACGAACACGGTCTTTCCCGCCACGCCGCCGTCCATCAGCACGGCATGCATGGCCGTGAGCGCCGGGATGCCGAGGCAGGCCCCGGCTTCACCTGCCACACCGTCGGGCAAGGGCACGGCCTGGGCCTGGGGCAGGCACACCAGTTCGCACGCGGTGCCATGCGCGCGGCCCCAGGCGGCGTTCCACAGCCACACCCGCTGTCCCACGCGCGAGGCCGGCACGCCGTCGCCCACCGCGTCGATGACACCCATGCCGTCGCTGTGCGGGATCACGCGTGGAAACGGCATGCCACCGCCTCGCAAGCCTTGTCGCGACTTCACGTCCGAAGGGTTGACGCCCGACCATTGAATCCGCACGCGCACCTCGCCCGGCGCAGGCTTGGGATCGGGCCATTCACCCAGTTGCAGCACCTCGCGGGCAGGTCCCTGGCGGTCGTAATAAGCGGCTTTCATGCGTGCTCCCGACGGAATGTCAATGGTCGAAGCCTGTCCTGCGGTTCGTACAACCGCAGGACAGCAGTCATGTGCTGCGCACCCAGCCCTTGTTGTTGGGCGGCGTGGAACACCTGGCGGGTGGCGGCAATTGTAGGGACAGAGGCCGGCGAGCCGGCGATCTGCATCACGTAGTCGAGGTCCTTGCCCATCAGTTCGATGACCATGCGGGCTCGGGCATGCCGGATCAGGCCAGCCAGCCAGTCCTGATGCGCGTTCAGCATGGGGTTGGGCCTTGTGGCAGCCAAGTCCCGGGCCGGTTGGCCGATCTGCGTTTCCTGGGTCAACACGCGCACGCGGCGGCCGAAGTGGATGCTGGCGCCACGCTGAGTCCTGCAGACCTCTCCACGGTCCACAGCTTGCGCCGACGGGGCTTGTGCCTCGCCGGCTTTTTTGTGGGCGACAAGGGGGCAGCGGCGCGATGGTGGCGTGAGTTACCCGTGCCTCATGTCGGCCATTATGAGAAGGCCCCAGTTATGAGAAGTTCTGGGATGGGGTAGGCCGGCAGGCCGCGTAAACGCTTGCGATCTGGGGCGTGGCGGCGCGTTGCACTGGACATAAATC